>NZ_JBEYWK010000003.1:0-384962 GCF_040644415.1 Streptomyces sp. NPDC046985 | reverse complement strand
GTCGCTTTGGGGTCAGAGCTGCAGAAATCCGAATCGAACCAGCAGAACGGATTTGCCAAGTCACTTACTTCGTCAAGACCGTTGGCTACGCCGGCCGTCCCGCCGCGGCCTCCGCCTCGGCGACGCTGCTGTACAGCTCCTCGTCCGGGGCGAACTCCGGCGCGGGCAGCGCGATCGGCGCCGCGACCTCGGCAGCCGCCTCGGCCTCCGTCTCCGCCTCCTCCTCGGCGGTCAGGACGGCGGTCTGCGCCAGCGCGGCCTCGTGCTCGTGCTCGTGCTGGTCGGCCCCGGCGCGGGCGCGCTTGCGGCGCTTGCCGTTGCCCGCGGCGGCGCCGGCCGGCGCCTGGTCCAGGTGGACGATGACACCGCGGCCGTTGCAGTGGACGCAGGTCTCGGAGAAGGACTCCAGCAGGCCCTGGCCCACCCGCTTGCGGGTCATCTGCACCAGGCCCAGCGAGGTCACCTCGGCCACCTGGTGCTTGGTGCGGTCGCGGCCCAGGCACTCCAGCAGGCGGCGCAGCACCAGGTCGCGGTTGGACTCCAGGACCATGTCGATGAAGTCGATCACGATGATGCCGCCGAGGTCGCGCAGCCGGAGCTGACGCACGATCTCCTCGGCCGCCTCCAGGTTGTTCCTGGTGACCGTCTCCTCCAGGTTGCCGCCCTGGCCGGTGAACTTGCCGGTGTTGACGTCGACGACGACCATCGCCTCGGTCCGGTCGATGACCAGCGAACCGCCGCTGGGCAGCCACACCTTGCGGTCCAGCGCCTTGGCGAGCTGCTCGTCGATCCGGTACGTGGCGAAGACGTCGGTCTCGCTCGTCCAACGCTGGAGACGCGGGGCGAGATCGGGCGCGACGTGCGCCACGTAGCCGTGCACGGTCTGCCACGCCTCGTCGCCGCTCACGATGACCTTGGAGAAGTCCTCGTTGAAGATGTCGCGCACGACGCGGACGGTCATGTCCGGCTCGCCGTACAGCAGCGAGGGGGAGCTGGCGCTGCCGCTCTTGGCCTTCTTGCGGATGTCCTCCCACTGCGCCTGGAGCCGCTCGACGTCCCGGCGCAGCTCGTCCTCGCTCGCGCCCTCGGCGGCGGTGCGCACGATGACGCCCGCGTCGTCGGGGACGATCTTCTTGAGGATGGTCTTCAGGCGGGCCCGCTCGGTGTCGGGCAGCTTGCGGCTGATGCCGGTCATCGAGCCCTCGGGCACGTACACGAGGTAACGGCCCGGCAGGGAGACCTGGCTGGTCAGACGGGCGCCCTTGTGTCCGATCGGGTCCTTGGTGACCTGCACGAGCACGGACTGGCCGGACTTCAGCGCGGCCTCGATGCGACGCGGGCCGTTGGACATGCCCAGCGCCTCGAAGTTGACCTCGCCCGCGTACAGCACGGCGTTGCGGCCCTTGCCGATGTCGATGAAGGCGGCCTCCATCGACGGCAGGACGTTCTGCACCTTGCCGAGGTAGACGTTGCCGACGTACGAGGTCGACTGCTCCTTGTTGACGTAGTGCTCGACGAGCACGTCGTCCTCCAGGACGCCGATCTGCGTACGGTCGCCGTGCTGGCGGACGACCATCACGCGCTCGACGGCCTCACGGCGGGCCAGGAACTCGGCCTCGGTGATGATCGGGACGCGTCGGCGCCCCTGCTCGCGGCCTTCGCGGCGGCGCTGCTTCTTGGCCTCCAGCCGGGTCGAGCCCTTGATGGACTGCACCTCGTCGATGACGTCCGTCGAGCGCTCTTCCTTCTTGCGCGGCTCGCGGACCTTCACGACGGTGCGGTCGGGGTCGTCGGCGGACGGCTCGGAGTCCGAGCCGCCGTCCCCGGCGCGGCGGCGGCGACGGCGGCGCCGACGGCTGCTGCTGCTGCCCGCGCCCCCGTGGTCCTCGTCGTCCTCGCCGGACGGGCGGTCGCTCTCCGCGGCGTCCGCGGCGTCCGCCGCGTCCGCCGCGTCCTCGTCGAGCTGCTCCGCGGTGTCCTCGGCGTCCTGCGCGGCCTGCGCCGCGGCCAGGCCGCCGGTCTCCTCCGTCTCGTCGTCCCCGTCGTTCTCCGCGAAGTCGCCCCGGCGACGGCGACGGCCGCCCCGGCGACGGCGACGGCGCGAACCGGCGTCCTCGTCGGCGTACTCGGCGGAGTCCTCGGCCTCGTCGCCCTCTTCGTCTGCTTCCACGGGGGTCTCGACGGTCTCGGCGGCTTCGGCGGGCTCCGCGGTCCGGGCGCCGCGCGGCTCCGGCGCCTCGTCGCCGGCGCCCTTGCGACGGCGGCGGCGGCGCGAGACGGACTGCTCGTCTTGAGCGACGGTCCGCTCCTCGGGCAGCTCCTCGGGGGCCTCCGGCTCCGCCTCCGCCGCCGAAGCGGCCGCCTCGGCGGCGGCGCGCTGCGGGGTCTGGAACTTCGGCTCGGCGAAGACGGGCGGCTGGAACACGGCGACGGCCGGACGCGCGGGTCGGCGCGACCCCTCGGCCGCGGCCTCCCCGGCCTCCGCCTCCTTGCCCTTCGCGGCCCTGCCGCGCTTCGCGGCGGCGACCTGCGCGGGGGGCTCGGAGAACCCGGTGGCCGCGCGCCGCTCGACCCGGCGGCGGCCGCGGCGCGGCGCGGTCTCCTCACCGGCGGCCGGGGCCTCGGCGGTCTCGGCGGACCGGCTCTCGGGAGTCTCGGCGGCGGTCTCGGCCGGCGCGGTCTCCTGCACGGCCTCGTCCGCCGCGACCGCGGGCTCGGCGGCCCGGCGCGTGGCACGGCGGCGGGTCCGCTGCGGCGCGGCGTCCACGGCGGGCTCCGGCTCGGGCGACTCGGATCCCTGGACGACCGGTTCGGCGGCGGTCTCAGCGGTCCCGGCGGTCCGCGGGGCCTCGGCCGCCGTCTCGCCCACGGGAGCGCCGGCCGGCGCGGTCGCGCGGCGCGTGGCGCGGCGGCGGGTGCGCTGCGGGGCGGCTTCTACGGTTTCGGCGGCCTCCTCGGCCGCCTCGGTCCCGGTCTGCTGCGCGGCGGCGGCCGGGGTCTCGGCCGCGGCGGGCTCGGCGGCCAGCGGCGCCCCGGCGGGGGCGGACGCGCGGCGGCGGGCACGGCGGGCGGGCGCGGGCGCCTCGGCGGCCGGCTCGGCCGCGGCCTGCGCCGGGGTCTCGCTCTCGGCGGGGGTCGCCGGGACGACGGTCTCGGCGGCCTCGGCGACGGCCGGGGACCCGGCGGGCGCGGCGGCGCCGCGCGTGGCGCGGCGACGGGTCCGCTTGGGGGCGGCGGCCTCGCCGGTCTCGACGGCGCCCCCGGAGGTCTCCGCGGCCTGCTGCCCGGAGTCGGCGGCCGGGGCGGCCGCCGTGACGACGCTCTCGGCGTCGGTGTCCGGCTGGGCCGCCTTCGGCGCGCCGGACGGCGCGGAGGCGCGGCGGCGGGTACGGCGTGCGGGCGCCGCCTCGGCGGTCGCGGCGCCGTCCTGCGCCTGCGGCGCGGGCTCGGCGGCGTCCGGGGCGGAAGCGTCCGGGGCGGAGGCGACGACCTGGGCCTCGGCCGCGTCGGCGGGTCCGGCGGGCGGGCCCGCCGGGCGCGACGCGGCACGGCGCCGACGGCGCGGCGGCAGGGTGTCGCTGGGGGTGTTCAGTTCTGCGGAGCCCTCAAGGGGCTCGTTCGGTCCGAGCATGCGGGCGTATCTCCCGTCAGGCTCCCGGGCGCCGCGCCTGGTCCGGCGCCGGCCGTGTCGGCCGGACACCGTTGACGTCCGCGGCCCGCGCTTTCGCGTCTGGGCCGCCGTCCGGCGCGGGCGCCGCACGGGAGCTGTCCGTGTCCTGTCTCGCCGGTTCCGCACGCCTTGTCGCGTACGGCCTGGCGAAAGTCTTGTGGTCGGTGCGCTGCCCGACCCAGGTGGCTCCCGAGTACGAGGGCGGCGCTTCGGCGTCCGTCCCTGAAGGCGCCTTCCCTAAGCAGGCGCCTTCGCGGCGGCGGCGTCGGCGGCCCCTCCTCCTGAAACGGCGGGGGCGGCCGGTTCCGCCTCGCGGTCGGGCGCGAGCGGGTCGGTCACCGTGCCGGTCTCTTCATCGAGCAGCCCCTGCGCCAGCCTGGTCACCGCTGCGGGGACCGGCGGCGCCAGGTCGGCCACGGCGCGGAGACCGGACAGGACGTCGTCGGGTCGTACGGCAGGCGTCACGTGCCGAACAACCAGCCGCAGTATCGCACAAGGCCGGTCGCTCGGCCTATCAGCCACCGCGTCCCGCGCGGGGGCGCTCTCCAGGCTGACCACCGCGGGGCGGGCGTCGAAGGTGCGCACGCCGTTCTTGGTCATGCGCTGCACCTCGACGGCAGCCGCGCCGTTGAAGGCCGCGACCGCGTGTGCCGCCTGGTCCGGGTCGACGCCGTCCAGCCGCATCTCCCACACGGAGGCCGTCAGCCGGTCGGCGAGTCCGGACGTGCGGGCCTCGACCGCCTCGACGATGTCGAGCCCGGTGGGCATGGACTCGTCGAGGAGGGCGCGCAGCCGCTCCGGATCCCGGGACGCGGCGAGCGCGATCTCCAGGTACTCGGCCTCGCTGCCGGTGCCGGTGGGTGCGGCGTTGGCGTAGGAGACGCGGGGGTGCGGGGTGAACCCGGCCGAGTACGCCATGGGCACCTCGGCGCGGCGCAGCGCTCGCTCGAAGGCGCGCTGGAAGTCGCGGTGGCTGGTGAACCGGAGGCGGCCTCGCTTGGTGTAGCGCAGGCGAACGCGCTGCACCACGGGTGCGGGCGGCGGGCCTTCGGGCTGTCGCTTGCCCAGGGGTACCTCTCCTTGTGTCGTGCCGGCCGTGCCGCGGGTCCCGTCTGTGCGCGGGGGCGTCCGGTCGGCGCGTCCATCGCCGCGCGGCTCCGGGTGTCGCGCGACACGCGGGACCCGGCCGCGGCTGCGGCTCTTCTTCCCAGGGTACGCGTCCGGCATTCCAGAAGTTCCCGCCCGCCCCCGCGGACGCCTCGCCGAGCCGTGCCGGGACACGCGCGAACGCGCAGGCCGGAGGGCGCGCGCCGAGGCCGTGCACCGAAGGCCGTGCACTGAAGGCCGTGCGCCGAAGGCCGTGAGGAAGGCGGTGAGCCGAAGCCCGTGAGGAAGGCCGGGCGCCGAAGCCCGTCAGGAGTGCCGCCCGTCCGTCAGCGCCCGCCGCCGCCTGCGTCCGCGGGCTCGGTCTCGAGCGCCTGGCGGTCGAACAGCAGCAGCCCGGCGAAGAACAGCGCGCCCACGGCGAGCAGGCCCACCACGATCAGCGCGGGCAGGTGCGCCTCGGCCGGCGCGACGAGGGCGAACAGGGAGAACAGCGACCACACCAGCGCCAGCACCGCCACCGGCAGGTCGAACCGTCCGAGGTCGAACGCGCCCTTCCGGCGGTCCAGTCCGCGGCGTACCGCCAGGTAGAGGACGATCGTCGCCCCGTAGATGAGCGCCGGGAGGATCGTGGACGCCGTGATCAGCTTCAGCAGCGCGGTCCCCGGCAGCGCGACCATCAGCACGACGCCCACGCCGAGGATCAGGACCGTCGCGGGAATCGGGGTGCGGGTGCGCGGGCTGACCCGGCGCATGAGCCGGTGGGCGGGGAAGCGCCCGTCGCGCGCCATCGCGAAGACGATCCGCGAGCACGCGGTCATCACCACCATGCCGGCGCCGAAGAACGCGAAGGAGACGGCGATCAGGAGCACCGTCTCCATCGCCGGTCCGAGCTGCTCGCGCATGATCGCCGCGACCGGCGACTCGCTCGCGGTGATCCGCGGAATGTCCTCGATCGCGACCGTGAGGCAGACCAGGAACACGATGCCCAGCACACCGGCGGCCACGACGGAGCCGACGATCGCCCGCGGCACGCTGCGAAAGGGGTCCTTGGCCTCCTCGGCCAGGTTCGCCGCGGAGTCGAAGCCGACGAGCGTGGCGAGTCCCATGATCATCGCGATCATCAGCCCGCCGCCGACGCCGAAGTAGTCGGCGGAGTTCCCGGTGACGCCGCGCGAGGCGAGGTTGCCGACCGCGCCCCGGCCGGTGACCGCCACCGCGACGGCGAGGGCGAGCGCCACCGCCACGACGAGCACCAGCTCCAGCCCCACCGCGCACGAGTTGATCAGGCTGACCAGGCGGGTCGAGGCCACGACCAGCACGGCCTGCGCCAGCAGCACCGCCAGGGTGATCGTCCGCGCGGCGCCCTCGTCCGGCGCCATGCCGGCGAGCGGCATGAACGCCTGGCTGGCGAGCGCGTTGTCGATCGCCGCCACCGCGATCGCCAGGTAGCAGAAGGTCAGCCAGCCGAACCCCCAGCCGATCTTCGGGTTGGCCAGCCGCGACGCCCACTGGTAGGACGAGCCGCTGAGCGGGATCCGCCCGGCGAGCTGCGCCACCACCAGGGCCACCAGCACCTGTCCCACGGTCGCGACGACCCACAGCCAGATGCCCACCGGCCCGGCGTTCTGGATACGTCGTCGTACGTCGAGAAGATGCCGACCGCCACCGAGATGAACGCGAACGAGATCGCGAACACCTGGAAGGAGCCGAGCGTCCGCCTCAACTCCTGCTGATAGCCGCCGAGTTCGACGCCGTCGCCGCTCGCGGGGCGGACTCGCGGCTCCCTGCCGTCCTCGGAGCGCGGTGAAGCCTCTTCCGCCACTGCGGCACCCGCCTTCCGTACGGCCCCGGCGGCCGTGACGTCAGGCTCCCACCGGCGCGCTCCCGGCCCGTACGCGGACACACGAGCGTCCGGGGAAACCGCCTGTTCGGAGCGGAACCGCCGGACTTTTGGTTGCGGGGCCGACGCCTCTGCCGGAAAGGCGGGCCGGCGCCTCATTCCGAAAAGGTCGCCTCGATCCGTAAGGGAGGGACCGCCGGCCCCCATGAAGGGGGAACCGCCGACCCCCGGACGGGGAACCGCCGACCCCCGGAAGGGGGGACCGCCAGTCCCCGGACAGACGCGGCCTTCATCCGGCCCGCGACCGGAGGCACCGTGGAGGGCACAGGCGGACACCGCCCCCTTCCCAGGATCGGAGAGCCCCCATGACCCGCATCGCCCTCGTCACCGGCGCCAACCGCGGCCTCGGCCGCAGCACCGCCCTCCACCTCGCCGAGGACGGCGCCGACGTGATCCTCACCTACCGCTCGCACCCCGAGGAGGCCGAAGCCGTCGCCGCCGAGGTCCGCAAGCTGGGCCGTACGGCGCTCGTCCTGCGGCTGGACGCCGGAGACGTCTCCGCGTTCCCCGCCTTCACCGACCGGGTGCGGGCCGGGCTGGACGAGCACTGGGGCCGTGACACCCTCGACATCCTCGTCAACAACGCGGGGCACGGCGTCCAGGCGCCGTTCGCAGAGACCACCGAGGAGCAGTTCGACGGGCTCCTCGACGTGCACCTCAAGGGCGTCTTCTTCCTCACCCAGGCCCTCCTCCCGCTGATCGCGGACGGCGGCCGCATCCTCAACGTCTCCACCGGCCTGACCCGCTTCATCGCCGCCGAGACCTCCGCGTACGCCGCGGCCAAGGGCGCCGTAGAGGTGCTGACCCGCTATCTCGCCAAGGAGCTGGGCCCGCGCCGCATCGCCGTCAACGCCCTGGCGCCCGGCGCCACCGCCACCGACTTCGGGGGCGCCCACATCCGCAACAGCCAGCAGGCGCAGCAGGCCCTCGGCGCCGTCACCGCGATGGGCAGGGTCGGCGAGGCGGAGGACATCGGCGCGGCCGCCGCGGCACTGCTCGCCGAGGGGACCGCCTGGGTGACCGGGCAGCGGATCGAGGCGTCTGGCGGGATGATGCTCTGAGCCGGGACGCCGTTCCCGGCCCCAGCCGCTCGCAGCCGTAGGCGGCATGAGCAGCCGCAGGCAGCCTTATCCAGCATCAGAGGAAGAGCCGACACCGTGGACCGCGCACAGCTCGCCGACTTCCTGCGCACCCGCAGGGAGGCCCTGCAACCCGAGGACGTGGGGCTTCCCCGCGGTCCGCGGCGCCGCACCCGCGGGCTGCGGCGGGAAGAGGCGGCCTCCCTGTGCGGCATGTCCACGGACTACTACGGCCGCCTGGAGCAGCAGCGCGGGCCGCAGCCGTCGGAGGCGATGCTCGCCGCCATGGCCCGCGGCCTCCACCTCTCCCTCGCCGAACGCGACCACCTCTTCCGTATCGCCGGGCACAACACCCCCTCCCGCTCCGGCCTGCGCTCGGACCACGTGACACCGGGGCTGATGCGCATCCTGGGACGGCTGGACGACACCCCGGCGCAAGTGGTGAACGACGTCGCCGAGACGCTGGTGCAGACCTCGATGGCCGCGGCGCTGCTGGGGGATCAGACGCGGTTCACCGGGCCCGAACGGAGCTTCACCTACCGCTGGTTCACCGACCCCTCGGAGCGGTTGGTCTACGCGGAGGAGGACCACCCGCTGCACAGCCGCTTCTTCGCCTCCGGCCTGCGCGACGCCTACTCCCGCCAGGGCGCGGGCGGCCGCGCCGGGGAACTGGTCGAACTGCTGCACGCCCGCAGCGAGGAGTTCGCCGCCCTGTGGGCCGCCCACGAGATCGGCGTCCCGAAGGTCGACCCCAAGCGGGTGCGCCACCCGGAACTGGGCGTCCTCAGCCTCCAGTGCCAGGTCCTGACAGACCCGGACCAGAACCAGTCCCTCCTGGTGTACACCGCCGTCCCCGGCTCCAAGGACGACGAACGCCTCCGCCTCCTGCCGGTACTGGGAGTACGCGCGGCGGGGACGTAGGACGACCGGCTGGGGCACGCGGGCGCTGTCCCAGCCACCCGCCACCGCTCGGACCTGCCGGAACGGGCGGAGAAACACCGCATCGATCCCTTCAGCGACGCACACGGCCGCCGAACAACGACGTTGTGATAGTCACTGGGTATCATTCCTTCATGCTGTACGCGACGCCGTCCCTCACCGCGACCGACGAGGCAGTCCTCGCCGAGATCGCCGCCATGCGCTCCGACCTGCGCCACGCCGTGCGCCAGGCGCCGGCGAAATGGACGCAGGACCTGCGCCGCGCCCTGACGGCCTCGGCGATCGCCGCCTCCAACACCATCGAGGGCTTTCAGGTCGACGTGCGGGACGTAGCCGATCTCATGGCCGGAGAGCGGGAGGGCGTGGACGCCAGCGACGTCGACAAGGCCGAGACCCTCGCCTATCAGCAGACGATGACCTACATCCAGTCGCTCTACGACGTGGACGACTTCGCGTACAGCAAGGAACTGCTCAACGCCCTGCACTGGATGCTGCAAGGCCACCACCACACCCCGCAGCGGCCCGCCGGCCAGTGGCGCCGCAAACCGATCTTCATCAGCGCCGCCGGTGATCCGCTCAGCACGGAGTACGAGGGTCCCCACGAGGACCAGCTCCCGGCGCTCACGGGAGAACTGGTCGACTGGCTCAACGAAGGCGACCTGGACGCGGACCCCCTGGTCCGCGCCGCGATGGCTCACCTCAACCTGGTGAAGATCCACCCGTGGGTCGACGGCAACGGCCGCATGTCCCGGAGCCTGCAAACTCTGGTCATCGCCCGTCAGCGCGTCCTCGCTCCGGAGTTCTCGTCCATCGAGGAGTGGCTGGGCATGCCCGGGAACACCTGGGACTACTACAGGGTGCTCCGCGAAGTCGGCGGTCCCGTGTACTCGCCGGAGCGCGACACCGGCCCGTGGATCCGCTTCAACCTGCGCGCCTACCACGAGCAGGCGCAGCGGGTGCGGCACCGCGTGCGGCGCTCCACCGACGTCTGGCTGCTGCTCGACGAGCACGCGGAGAGCCTGGGCGTCAGCGAACGGCAGATCGCCGCCCTGCACGAAGCGGCGATCGCCGGACGCGTACGCCGCTCCCGCTACGAGAAGAGCGAAGGACTGAACACCCAGCAGGCCACGCGCGACATGCAGGCCCTCGTCAAGGCCGGCGTTCTCACCGCAGTCGGACAGACCAAGGGCCGCCATTACGTGGCCGGCGACCGCTTCCCCCCAGACGTCCTCGCAGCCGCCCAGCGCCGCCACACCATCCGGGACCCCTACGCGTCATAGCCGCCGTCGCCCTCAGTGAGCCGACCGCAGCCGATGAGGAGGACGGCCGCTCGCCGCCGCCAGTGACGCCGACGCCCGACCGCCAGGGAGGCGCCGGACGGCACCGCGAAGATCACCCTTTCGATCAGCGCCCCGTGCCGCCGTCCAGGTCGAAGCGGCACCAGACCGTCTTGCCGCCCCGCTCCTCCGGCGACCACCAGACCGCCGATGCCAGGCGCTGCACGATGAGCACGCCACGGCCGTTGTCGGGCAGTACCGCTTCAGACAGCTCCCCGAGCAGCCCCGGTGAGAACGCCTCTCCCGCCGGAAGCAACGGCGGTGTCGAGTCTTCGTCGGTCACGCCGATGAACAGCCACTTCGGCCACAGCTTGAAAGTCACGTCGATGCGCCGGCAGCCACCGGCCACGGCGAAGTGACGGTCCGGCACCGCGTGATTCACCACGTTGCCGACCAGCTCCGAGACGACCAGCCGGGCGTCGTCCACGACCACGTCGGCACCCGCGTTCCGGAGGAACACCGCCGTCATCTCACGTGCCGTGCGCGCAGTGTCCTCGAACTCGGCGAACAGCGTGAGCGTCAGGAAATGCCCATCGGCACACGGGGTCGGCGGTGCCGCGAACCAATTGGCATACGCCTCCAGTTCACCCGCCAGCCCCTCGGTCTTGCCCGCATCCATCACGTCCCCTTCCGAGAGCCGAGACGGCTCGTTCGGCGCCGGTTGCATCACGCAAGCCAGTACACGGCTCAGCGGGCGTGACCGGGAGCGTTCACCAGGGGGTTCACGTGAACACGGTCGAACGCAAAGGGGGTTCACCAAGGAACCCTCCCAAGCGATCCTGTTGTGCCACCATGAACATTCGCCGTCATTCTCGGGTTGGCAGGGGAGCATGAGCCGAGAGCCGAACGCGCAATTGATCGCGGTCATGGACGAGGCGAAGGTCTCGAACAAGGGTCTCGCCAAGCGGATGAAAGACGCCGCAGACCAGCGAGGCATCGGCCTCGGAACGACGCACGTATCAGTGCAGCGATGGCGAGACGGCGCGGGCATCCAACCGCAGACGGCGGCGATCATGGCGGACGTCCTCAGCGCTAAACTGGGCCGCTGCATTACGCCGGTCGATATCGGATTCTTCGATCACACCCAACCGACCGTCTCAGACCCAGTCGGCTACCCGAGCACCGTGGCCGACGTACTGTCCATGCTGGACGGACTCGCCCAGGAACGAGCCGAGGCCGCAGTCACCGACCGCATGGCCGTAGCGGACGCCGACCTCAGCACAGCAGTTCTCTCCTGGATGATCGCGCGCCCCGACGGCATCCAGGTCGACCGACCCACTCACCAACGCGTCGGCATGCGCGACGTGCGCGCGATCAGAGACGCAGCCGTCACGTTCATGCAGCTTGACTTCAAGTACGGCGGAGGCCACGGCCACCGAGCCTTACGCCACTACTTCCGATACGAAGTCCTGCCGCTGCTCAGCGCCAGCTACAGCGAAAAGGTTGGCCACGCACTCTTCAGCGCCAGCGCCGAAGTCTCCCAGTTGCTCGCATGGACCGCGTACGACGTCGGAAACCACCGACTCGCCCACCGCTACCTCACCTCCACGCTGCGCCTGTCCCAGGTCATCGACGACCGCATGTTCGGCGCCCGCATCCTCGGCAACCTCAGCCACCAGGCCAACTACCTGGGCAACCACATCCAAGCCGTCCAACTCGCCCAAGCCGCCGTCGAGGGAGCCAAAGGCCGAGCCACCCCACGCGCCATGGCGAACTACTGGGCCATGGAGGCCCGCGCCCTGTCCAACGCAGGCGACCGCACCGGGGCCGGCCGCGCCATGAACCAAGCCGAACGCCACTTCGGCCAAGCCGACACCGCCGACGACCCCGCATGGCTCAGCTACTTCGACGACGCCGAACTCCTCGGCGAGTTCTGCCACTGCTTCCGCGACCTGAAGATGCGCCGCGAAGCCGTCGAGCACGCACAGCGCGCCGTCGACAGCACCGACCCCCAGTACGCCCGCACCCTCGGCTTCTGCCGCATGGTGCTCGCCCAGAGCCAGCTACTGAACGGCGACCTGGAAGCCGCCGTCACCACAGCCAGCCTCGCCGTGGACGGCGGCGACACCCTCCAGTCCAACCGCTTCCAGCGCTACGTCACCGACTTCCGGGCCGAGGTCAGCGCGCACGCGACCCATCCCGCCGTCGTCGCCTTCGACCAGCAGGTCAACGAAGCACTCGCCCGCCTGAACGACGAGGACGAGTAGCTCTACCGCGGCCGCCAATCACGCGGCGCATCGTCGTTGCGCAGAGCCGCAATGCGCCGGCGGTACTCGTCGGCCGTCTCCCGGTCTTCCTGGACGTTCTGCATGAGCCACGTCGTCATGCCGAACTCTTGGAGCCGCCGGAGCGTGTCGTAGCCATGCCAGTCGTGCAGGTCACGCCCGTAGGCCCGGACGAAGTCGGCGTACTGCTCGTCGCTCTGCCACCCAAGACTGTGATGCTCGGTGGCTGTGACCATCAGGTCCCACTCAGGGTGATCGAAGCAGAAGGCCTCGAAGTCGATCAGGACCACTTCACCCCGATCGTTCACCATGAGGTTCTGCACATGAGCGTCGCCGTGCACCGGCCCCTTAGCGGTCTCGAACTCCAGCGCCCCGAACTGGTCGCGCAGCTCACGCCACCGCTTCCGCAGGAAAATCCTGTCATCCTCCGGGATCGCAGCCCGGCTGATCCGCAGCTCCTGCTTGTCGAAAGGATCGAACGACGGCAGCTCAAGTCCCCCCGGCAGGGTCATGGAGTGCAGGCCACGCAGGATGCCTCCCAGCTCCCCGTAGGTCGCCTTCCGCTCAGCTTCGACGATGAGATGCCAGAAGGTCACCGGGTGACCCTCGACGATCAACGGCTGCTCCAGGTCATCGACGATGCGCGCAGCCGGGAACCCTTCCCCGGCAAGCCACCGTGACACCCCCACCTCATTGCGGGCCTTGGATAGGTACTCCTCACCGCGAGCAACCCGCACGACCACTGGTACTGAGGCCAGCCGAAACAACGCGTTCTCCCCGAGGCGGATCAGATGGGCGCCTCTGTCATCCAGCCCAGTCGCCCGACAAGCGGCCCTCATCACCCGCACGGCTTGCTCGGACGTGAACGTCTCACCCGACCGAGCAGCGTCAACCGCCATGCCCGTACCAGCTCCCCTAGTCGCGCGCGCTCAACCGGCACACAGCTACGGGCGACCCAACCCGAACGTGCGCCATGCACGCCTCAGACGCCACCTACCCAGCAACAGCGTAGGGAGTCAGCGATCTTGAGGACAACTCCGTTGAAATACCACAGCGTTGACTCAGTGCGGCTAGCATCATGCGCATCAGCTCAGCGTGAACCGCACCGGAGGATCGTGTGACTACCGAGCGCGACGTAATTGATCTTGCAGAGGCCATCAAGGCAGTACGACTGCAACTCAAAGAGGCCTCAGCAAATGCCGAGCAGGACCAGATGCAGATGGATGTCGATAGCCTTGAAATGGAATTCACCGTTGAAGTGCGGCGCGACAGGAAAATAAGTGGCGGCGTCAAAGCATGGGTGATAAGCACGGGCGCTGACACTACTCACGTCACGAGCGGTACGCACCGAGTGAAAATATCTTTGAAGCCGAAGATGCGAATTACGGGTGAAAGCGTCAAGGTGGGAGATGAGTGCGATAATAGCCTAAGTGAAGCCATGCCGTTTTCGTAAGCCTCTACACGCGACCCCGGAAAGGTGACACAGTGAACCTGGGACGACATCGAGTCGCTGCTGTTCGCTCAGCGCGGCTAGGTAGCGGCGTGTTGCTCTCTCCGCGACTCATACTAACGGCTGCTCATGTCGTGGGCCGCAGAGGCCTACAAGGTTCCGACAGTACACCCATATACGCGTGCGCGAGCAAGAGTATTGGCGATGTCGAGTGCTCCGTTCTGTGGGCGCCACCCAACGGCGATACCAAACTAGACGCGGTTCTCCTTGCCACTGAGCAAGATGTCGTGCCGACGGAAATGTACAAGGATTACGAGCCGTTGTTGTGGGGCGAAATTAGAACGCTAGAGCCCGTTCCGGGTTGTTACGCCACGGGTTTTCCTCGAGTCGGAAGGGATTCTGGCGCGATTCCCAGAGCTGAGCAGTTCTGGGGCACCCTAGCGCCGGGAGCGAGTGCAGGTGAAGGGAATTTTGTACTCAGTAGCGAAGCAGTTCCGCCCCTCGCATCTCTAGAAGAAGAGTCTCCATGGAGTGGAATTTCCGGAGCAGCCGTGTTTTTCCGCAGCCTGCTAGTAGGCATGGTTGTTGAAGATGATAGACCCAACCGATGGCGTCATTCAAGAGTAGGCGTTCTACCTGTAACTAGACTCTTGGAAAGTGATTCGTTTGCCCAGGCAGTGCGAGAGCGCACAGGGCAAGCAATAACCTTTACCGGAGTTACGGAACAGGAAGTTGTTGATGCCGACTTCGAGCGTAGGTATGCCCAAGCGATATGCGCAGAACACGGAAAGATCCGCATCTTCGGTTTGGATATTTCGAGGACTCACAATCGCGGTTTGGACTTGGAAACGGCCTACCTCAGCCTGGAAGCAGTCTCCACTTCGGCCGACCGTTCTGGCGAGTACAACCTCGACGCTGATTCAATTAATTCTTCTGCGAGAGTGGAAAAGGTATTTAAAGGAAAACGTCGCATCCTTCTTCGCGGCCAAGCGGGCTCTGGAAAGTCCACACTTATGCAGTGGATTGCGATTAAATCCGTTTCGGGATCCCTGTCTGAAGATCTGGGCGTTCTTAATAATCGGGTGCCATTTATACTTCGACTTAGGGCGATGTACCGTTTGGATAACCTTCACCCGAGACCGAATCAATTCTTGGAAATCGGCAATATACCGATAGCTGATGACCAACCCAGTGGTTGGGCGGATCGAGTTCTCCGTGGTGGCCGGGGGCTACTTTTGGTTGACGGAATGGATGAGATTCCTGATGAAAAGCGCGATGAGGCCAAAAGGTGGCTTGGGTGGGTACTACAACACTACCCTAACGTGTGGGCGCTTGTAACTGTACGCCCTTCGGCGATACCTCCTGCATGGCTTCAGGATTACGAGTTCGACGAATTGGCTCTTCGTCCAATGAATACTGTCGATCGAGCGATCTTTATTGAGAAGTGGCATCAGGCAGCTGGCCTCGAATCACCTCCTGGGGTGGCTCGTTCACTTTTCGAAAGTGAGCGTACTACACGCGAGTTGCGAGAACTTCAGGATGGTTTGCTCAGGGCCCTGGAGGTAACACCGCAACTCGCAGCCCTGACGGATAGTCCATTGCTTTGCGCGATGATCTGTGCTCTGCACAGAGACCGGCATGGGGCCTTGCCTAATGGGAGAATGGAGATTTACAGAGCGGCCCTAGGTATGCTACTTGCCCGCCGAGATCAGGAGCGACAGGTTGAGCTCGAACTCGAAGAGGATGAACACCGTGCCCTCCTTCAAGAGATAGCAGCTTGGCTTGTCGGCGAAGGGCTGGTAGAGGGAGGAAAATCTGACGCGGTGAACCAAATCGCTAGGATGGTTCCGAGTCTCAACCGAATCAGCCACAAGTTTAATGCAACGCAACTATACGATCACGTGGTGGAGCGTAGTGGGCTAATTACTGAGACCACCACGGAAACTTTTGAGTTTATTCATCGCACTTTTCAAGACTACCTCGCTGCGCAGGAGTTCAAAGAAGCACGCAGTTTTAAAATGCTCGCGAGTCGGGCGAACGAGGATCAGTGGGCTGATGTAATTCGAATGACTGTAGGGCATTGTGACTACAGGGACAGGGAAGTCCTACTGCGTAATATTTTGAAGATCGCTGACTCCGCTGAAGACGAGAGGGCGCGGCGCGACATGCATCTACTCGCTGGCAGTTGCCTGCCTTACGCCACACGGCTAGACGCAAGTGTTCGCGAAGATATTCTCGATCGAGTTGCCCAGTATCTTGGGCACGTCGGCAATCCCGCCAGAGGCGAGGTCGCCAGGCTTGCCGCTGTTGGTGACGATCTAATCTCGATTCTTCCCACCTCTGACGTCCCTCCTTGGCTTATTGAAGTTCTTGGGGAAATAAGGAGCGAGCGGGCCTTTGACGCTCTGACGTCGATTTCGAGAGGCGCAAATACAGCCGTTTTGGACAGGGTCGCCAAGCTTTGGAGGTCGTTCGACACTCGTAAATTCGCCGATAAGTTGCTGACACAAGTTGACTGCTCTGAAATCGCAATTTGGGTTTCGGAGGTCGATCAACTGGCTGAACTAAAAAAGCTGGGACCCATGCGCAGGCTCGTCCTCGATGGCCTATCCGAAGAGTGCAACAGTGGCGCTTTTGATGGAGTCGAGGCCGCCATTTTGGGAGTATATAACTCGACGCATCTTGGCAGTCTGAACTTCGCGCAACGAATGAAAGGAGTTGTCTCGCTAGAGGTCTTTGGAGGTTGGGGACCTGAAGATCTTTCCGCGATTTGCAATCTCCAATTGAGCTCGATGTGCATCGTAGACGTTGCCCGCATGCGAGTGACAGCTGGCCACCTGAATGAGATACTTTCCTCGCAAGATCATTTGCAAGTACTAGGTTTGGGATCATTCGAGCTGGAACTACTTGGAACCGATATGGTTATTCCTAGTGTGACCGTGCTGAAGTTGTGGTATCCGAGAAGAGGGGTCGCGGGCCTTCGTAAAATAGCGAATGCTTTCCCTAATCTTGAAGACCTTGAAATTCACCTGGATGATTCCGGTGAGGCGCGCGTCATCGACCTGTCGCCATTTTCCAGCAAACACAGCTTCTCAGTGCTCATCTCCGGCCATTCCGAGAGGCCCAAGATTCGCGGGAAACACCTCTTCTCCCCTGGCAGTCTCGATTTGTCCATCAATTGCACTAGGACTGCGGAATGGGGACAAAACGAATGACAATTCGACAAAATTCAAATAATTCAATGCGTTCGAGCAAAGCCTCATTCGGAAGTACCCAAAACTTTAGAGCCGTCAATACTGCAGAGCCCCTGATGGTACGGCGCAGAAAAGGCAGTTCCTACTTGCTAAGGCCGACTCAGACATCCGTGCGAGATCGGAATGGGCGAGGCTAGCCCTTCAATTAGAGCGTGGGCGGTGCCGTAGTTCCATCCAAGTGTCTCGGATAAGAGAGCAGTCCGCTGAGACAGCAGGCTCAGTCACTCACCACACGGTTGAGGCTGAGGCGCGCCGACTCCCGCTCCCGACGTGCGCTCAGCCAAATCTGTCGGCTACAGGGGAGAGTGATGATAAGAGGAGGCGGCAGCCGTATCGAGGGTGCCAGTCCCCTTAAACCCACAGCACGTCGGACTGCATCGTTGAGGAGACACCAGATGGTGGCAGCGGCGTCCTAGCCGCGATCTGCGCCAACCGCTGCCGCCCCCTCCGCGTGCCGAGTGCGCTCAGCACCTTCACCGCGTCTTCCTCTATGACGTCGGCCACACCCTCAGCGATGCAGTGCAACGGCTCGTCCACCCCCACTCCCCCGCTTCAACTGGTCAGAGGAGACTTCTTCACCGTCAGCGGCAGCAGCTTCTTGCCTGTGGGGCCGATTTGGATGGAGGTGTCCATCGCCGGGCAGACGCCGCAGTCGAAGCACGGCGTCCAGCGGCAGTCCTCGACCTCCGTCTCGTCGAGCGAGTCCTGCCAGTCCTCCCAGAGCCAGTCCTTGTCCAGGCCCGAGTCCAGGTGGTCCCAGGGCAGGACCTCCTCGTAGGAGCGCTCGCGGGTGGTGTACCAGTCGACGTCCACGCCGAAGCCGGCCAGCGCCTTGTCCGCGCAGGCCATCCAGCGGTCGTAGGAGAAGTGCTCGCGCCAGCCGTCGAAGCGGCCGCCGTCCTCGTAGACCGCGCGGATCACCGCGCCGGTGCGCCGGTCGCCGCGCGAGAGCAGGCCCTCGACGATGCCCGGCTTGCCGTCGTGGTAGCGGAAGCCGATGGAGCGGCCGTACTTCTTGTCGCCGCGGATCTTGTCGCGCAGCTTCTCCAGGCGCGCGTCGGTCTCCTCGGCGCTGAGCTGCGGGGCCCACTGGAAGGGCGTGTGCGGCTTGGGGACGAAGCCGCCGATGGAGACCGTGCAGCGGATGTCCTGGGAGCCGGAGACCTCGCGGCCCTTCTGGATGACGTGGGTCGCCATGTCCGCGATCTGGAGGACGTCCTCGTCGGTCTCGGTCGGCAGGCCGCACATGAAGTACAGCTTCACCTGGCGCCAGCCGTTGCCGTACGCCGTGGAGACCGTCCTGATCAGGTCCTCTTCGGAGACCATCTTGTTGATGACCTTGCGGATGCGCTCCGAGCCGCCCTCGGGGGCGAAGGTGAGGCCCGAGCGGCGGCCGTTGCGGGTCAGCTCGTTGGCCAGGTCGATGTTGAAGGCGTCCACGCGGGTGGAGGGCAGGGACAGGCCGATCTTGTCCTCCGTGTAGCGGTCGGCCAGGCCCTTGGCGACCTCGCCGATCTCGGAGTGGTCGGCGGAGGACAGGGACAGCAGGCCGACCTCCTCGAAGCCGGTCGCCTTCAAACCCTTTTCGACCATCTCGCCGATGCCCGTGATGGAGCGCTCGCGCACCGGACGGGTGATCATGCCCGCCTGGCAGAAGCGGCAGCCGCGCGTGCAGCCGCGGAAGATCTCCACCGACATCCGCTCGTGCACCGTCTCCGCGAGCGGCACCAGCGGCTGCTTGGGGTAGGGCCACTCGTCCAGGTCCATCACCGTGTGCTTGGACACGCGCCACGGGACGCCGGACTTGTTGGGCACGACCCGGGAGATCCGGCCGTCGGGCAGGTACTCGACGTCGTAGAAGCCGGGGACGTACACCCCGCCGGTCCGCGCCAGGCGGAACAGCAGCTCCTCCCGGCCGCCGGGGCGGCCCTCCGCCTTCCAGGCGCGGACGATGTCGGTGACCTCCAGGACCGCCTGCTCGCCGTCGCCGATGACCGCGCAGTCGATGAAGTCCGCGATCGGCTCGGGGTTGAAGGCGGCGTGGCCGCCGGCCATCACGATCGGGTCGTCGAGGGTGCGGTCGGCGGCCAGCAGCGGGATGCCCGCGAGGTCCAGCGCGGCCAGCATGTTGGTGTAGCCCAGCTCGGTGGAGAAGGACAGGCCGAACACGTCGAACGCCTTCACCGGGCGGTGGCTGTCCACCGTGAACTGCGGGACGCCATGCTCCCGCATCAGCGCCTCCAGGTCGGGCCAGACGCTGTAAGTGCGCTCGGCGAGGACGCCCTCGCGCTCGTTGAGCACCTCGTAGAGGATCATGACGCCCTGGTTGGGCAGGCCGACCTCGTACGCGTCCGGGTACATGAGCGCCCAGCGGACGTCGCACGACTCCCACGGCTTGGCGGTGGAGTTCAGTTCGCCGCCCACATACTGGATCGGCTTCTGCACATGCGGGAGCAGGGCCTCTAGCTGCGGGAAGACCGACTCGACAGACATCGCGGGAATTACCTTCGTGAGCTGACTGGGGCAGTCCCCGACCGGAGCCGGGGGGAGGGTGACCCTCAAGACTAACGCGTGCGCAGCGCCTTCCCATACGGCCGCAGGTCCGACCAGAGATCCGGCAGCCGGGCCTCGACGTCGTCCGCCTGCCGCTCCTCGCGCCCGTAGAGCACCCCGTAGGCGAAGGCGCTCTCCCCCGCCCGCTGGGCGAGCCCTGCGAGTTCGCGCAGGGCCTCGCGGGCCATGACGCCGTCCTGGTGCTCGCCCAGCAGCTTCTGGAGCTTCTTGGCGGCGCGCGCCGCGTCGGAGGCCGGGGCGCCGAGCGCGGGGACGGCCGCCTCGGCCGCGTACCGGGTGCGTTTGGCCTGCTTGCGGGCCTGGTGCAGGGCGGTGTCCCGGTCGTCGCCGGGCGGCAGCGCGAGGGCCTGCTCGATCCGGCGGCCCAGCGTGCGGAAGTCCTTGCGCACGGCCTTGCGGAGGACCTTCTTCGGGGCCTTCCCGGCGGCCGGGCGCAGCGGCGGGTCGGCGAGCAGCGCGTCCAGGGCGTCGAGCAGCTTCAGGTGCCGGGGGCTGTCCAGGAACTTGACGAGGCGGCGGCGCGTGCCGCCGCGCCGCTCCCGGTCCCAGGCGCGCACCTGGGCGTGCACGGGGCCGGTCACCAGGGCGCGGGGCAGGCGGTCGAGCTGTTCGGTGAGGCGTGCGGTGAGCACCTCTTGGTCGCGCTCGGCGCCGAGTTCCGCGCCGAGCCGTTTCAGCTCGCCGTCCAGCCGGTCCGTGGCGGCGCGGTCCAGGACCGTGCGGAAGCTGCGCAGGGCGCTGCGCAGGCGGCGGGCGGCGACGCGCATCTGGTGCACGGCGTCCTCCTCGTTCCTGCGCACCGCCGGGTCGAGCGCGACGAGGGCGTCCCGCTGGGCGCGCAGCCGGGCCAGCACATGGTCCCCGGCCGTGACGGGCTCGGGTTCCTCCGTGGGGGCCGGGCAGCGGGGCCCGGCGGTCTCGGCGAGGGCGCGGGCCAGTTTGGAGGCGGCCGGGGAGCGGCGCACGCCCGCCTTGCGCAACCGTTTCTCCACCGTGTCCAGGAGCGCCGGGTCGCCGTCCTCGGCCAGTTCCACCTCGATCTCGCTCCACCGCGCCGTGCCGCCGGGGCGGGGCAGCCGCCGGGCCCGTACGGCGTCCACGCTCACCTCGGCGAGCAGCGCGCCGTCGGCGTCCAGGAGGTGGGTGACCGCGCGCCGTGAGCGCAGCCGGACCAGGGGGCGCAGTTCCGCGTCGCGGACCCGGGAGCGCACCAGGCTCGCGAGGAGGGGCGGCACGGCGTCGGAGAGGGGGGCCCGGATCTCGTCGCGCACGCCGGGGGCGACCGGGAGCTTCAGGTGCCATCCGGCGTCGGTTCCGCCGGTGCGGCGGCGCAGGGTGAGCCCGGCGGCGGCGAGCCGCTGGTCGTCGGTGTCCCAGTAGACGGCGTCCAGTTCGTCGACGCCCCGGTCGGCGACCGCGGCGACGGGCCCGGCCCCGGTCAGGTCCGGCAGGCCGCCCGCCGCCGACTCGTACTTCCGCTCGATCTCTCGCTTCGTGACCGCCATGTATACGAATGTAGGACGCGCGGGCGGCCGCGCGCGCAGTGAGGAGGCGCGGGGCGCGGTGTGAAAGCGCGCTGGGCGCCGTGGGAGCGGGCGGGCGCCGTGCCGCACGCGGTCGGTGAACCGCTGGTCGGGGCCGGTTGCGCGGCGCCGCCTGGGAGAGGCGGCCTTCTTCCACGCACCCTGTCACGCACTTTCACGCACCGGGGTGCTTCCCGCCCCCAGTGACGGTGCGGGCCCCGGACGGCGCAGGGACGCGGAGCCTCACCGGCTGAAGCCACCGGCGCCTCACCCGTTCAAGACGACTCACCCGTTCAGGACGCCTCACCCGTTCAAGGCACCTCACCCGTTCAAGACGCCTCCCCCGTTCAGGACACCTCCCGCGCTCAAGGCCCCTCAGCCGGGACCCGGCTCCCCCGTCCACGGCCTCCCGGGACGGAACCGCCTAGGCGGACATCGGCCGCTGGGCCTTGATCGACTGGAGCAGGCCGACCGCGAACCAGACCGCGAACATCGACGAGCCGCCGTAGGAGACGAAGGGCAGCGGCAGGCCGGTGACCGGCATGATGCCCAGGGTCATGCCGACGTTCTCGAACGCCTGGAAGGCGAACCAGGCGACGATCCCGGCGGCGACGACGGTGCCGTACAGCTCGGAGGTCTCGCGGGCGATGCGGCAGGCCCGCCACAGCACGACGCCGAGCAGGACGATGATCAGGCCGGAGCCGAGGAAGCCCAGCTCCTCGCCGGCCACCGTGAAGACGAAGTCGGTCTGCTGCTCGGGCACGAACTGGCCGGTGGTCTGGGAGCCGTGGAAGAGCCCCGCGCCGGTCAGTCCGCCGGAGCCGATGGCGATGCGGGCCTGGTTGGTGTTGTAGCCGACTCCGCCCGGGTCGAGGCTGGGGTTGGCGAAGGCCGCGAACCGGTTGATCTGGTACGCGTCCAGGATGTGGAGCTGCCAGACGGCCAGCGCGCCGAGGGCCCCCGCGCCGATCAGGCCGAAGACCCAGCGGTTGGAGGCGCCGGAGGAGAGCAGCACGCCGAGGATGATGGTGACCATGACCATGACCGACCCGAGGTCGGGCATGAGCAGCACGATAAGGATCGGCACCGAGGCCAGGCCAAGCGACTGAAGGACCGTGCGGTGGTCGGGGTACGGCTTGTCCCCCGCGTCGACCCGGGCGGCCAGCATCATCGCCATCCCCAGGATGATCGTGATCTTCACGAACTCCGAGGGCTGGAGGGAGAAGCCGCCGCCGAGCACGATCCAGGAGTGCGCGCCGTTGACGGTGGAGCCGAGCGGGGTGAGCACCAGCAGGATGCCGAAGACCGACAGGCCGTAGAGGACCGGGACGGCGTTGCGCAGGCCGCGGTGGCCCAGCCAGATCACGCCGATCATCAGGGCGAGCCCGATGCCGGTGTTCATCGTGTGCCGGATCAGGAAGTAGTACGGGTCGCCCTGGTTGATCTCGGTGCGGTTGCGGGTGGCCGAGAAGACCAGCAGGGCGCCGATCGCGGACAGCGCGAGCGCGGACAGCAGCATCGGCCAGTCCAGCCGGCGGGCCACCGAGTCCCGGGCGAGCAGCCGGGTCCAGCCGGCCCGCCGGGGTCCGTATCCGGAGACGGAGAAGCTGTTCGCGCCGGTCATGCGGTCGTCCTCCGGCTTCCCCGGCCGCGCCCGCCGCGCGGGCGCCTGCGGGTGTCGCGGTTGCTGGTCGGCGGCGAGGCGGCGCCGCCCGTCTGCTGGTCGTCGGGGGCGGCCGGTCCCTGGTCGGCGACCTTCTTGGCCACCTTCTCCTGGTCCTTGGCCGGGTCGCCGGGGATCTTCGGGGCCGGGATCGTGCCGTCCGGCTGGATCTTCGGCAGGCCCTTCTGCGGGGTCGGCAGCAGCGCCCTCTTGCCGTCGACGGCGCCGTCGGCCTGGACGCCGTACAGGGCGCTGTAGATGTTGCGCACCGCCTCACCGGAGGCGCCGGAGCCGGTGCCGGCCTGGGCGATGGTCATGACGACCGAGTAGTCCTTGCTGTAGGTGGCCAGCCAGGACGTGGTCTGCTTGCCGTAGACCTCCGCGGTGCCGGTCTTGGCGTGCAGCGGGATCTTGTCCTGCGGCCAGCCGGCGAACTTCCAGGCGGCGGTGCCGCGGGTGGCGACGCCGGCCAGCGCCTGGTCCATCATGTCGCGGGTGGCCTTGTCGATGGGCAGCCTGCCGTGCGAGCGCGGCTTGATCTCCTCGACGTGCTTGCCGTCGGCGCTGACGACGGCCTTGCCGAGGGTCGGGGTGTACAGGGTGCCGCCGTTGGAGATCGCGCCGTAGATCACGGCCTCCTGGATCGGCGTGACGAGCGTGTCGCCCTGGCCGATGGAGTAGTTGATCTCGTCGCCCTCGCGCATCTTGTTGCCTTCGAGGCAGTTCTCCCAGGCGATCTTCTCGACGTAACTGCCGTCCTTCTTGCCGCTCTTGCACCAGGCGTCCTTGTTGGCCTGCCAGTACCGCAGCTTCCACTCGCGGTCGGGGACGCGGCCGGTCAGCTCGTTGGGCAGGTCCAGGCCGGTCTGCTTGCCGAGGCCGAACTGGTGGGCGGCCTTGAAGAAGTAGTCCTTGGGCTGGCCCTTCTTCGGGTTGATGCCGCCGTCCTTCTTCCACTGGTTGTCCGCGAGGCCGTAGAAGACGGTGTCGCAGGAGACCTCCAGCGCCCGGCCCAGGGAGATGGGGCCGAAGTTCTCGCCCTCGAAGTTCTTGAAGACCTGGCCGCCGACCGAATAGGAGCTGGTGCAGGGGTAGTCGCCGTTGAAGTCGTAGCCGGCCTCGATGGCGGCGGCCGTGGAGACCACCTTGAACGTCGAACCGGGCGCGGACTGCCCCTGGATCGCCCGGTTCAGCAGCGGGTAGTCGGAGTCCTTGCCGGTGAGCGCCTTGTAGTCCTTGGCGGAGATCCCGCCGACCCAGACGTTGGGGTCGTACGTCGGCGCGGACGCCATGGCGACGACCCGGCCGGTCTTGGCCTCCATCACGACGACGGCGCCGGAGTCGGCCTTGTAGTTGGTGCCGGTGTTGTTGTCGTGCTGCTGGCGGGCGGCCTTCATCGCCTTGTCCAGCTCGTACTCGGCGACCCGCTGGACCCGGGAGTCGATGCTGGTGACCAGGTTGGCGCCGGACTGCGCGGCGTCCGCCTTGGCCTTGCCGATGACCCGGCCGAGGTTGTCGACCTCGTAGCGGGTGACGCCCGCCTTGCCGCGCAACTGCGCGTCGTACTGCCGCTCCAGGCCGGAGCGGCCGACCATGTCGGAGCGCAGGTAGGGCGAGGAGGTGTCCTTGGCCTTCTGGATCTCGTCGTCGGTGACCGGGGAGAGGTAGCCGAGGACCTGCGCGGTGTTGGACTTGCCGGGTCCGGCGTAGCGGCGCACGGCCTCCGGCTCGGCGGTGACGCCGGGGAAGTCCTCGCCGCGCTCGCGGATCTCCAGGGCCTGCCGCGCGGTGGCCTTGTCGGTGATCGGGATGGGCTGGTACGGCGACCCGTTCCAGCACGGCTGCGGGGTCTTGGCGTCGCACAGCCGGACCTTCTGCTGCACGTCGTGCGGGTTCATGCCGAGGACGCCGGCCAGCTTGGCGAGAACCGCCTTGCCGTCGTCCTTCTGCTTCAGCAGGTCGGTGCGGGAGGCGGAGACCACCAGCCGGGGCTCGTTGTCGGCGAGCGGGACGCCGCGCGCGTCCAGGATCGAGCCGCGCACGGCGGGCTGGACCACCTGCTGCACGTGGTTGCCGGACGCCTCCCGCTGGTAGTAGGCGCCCTCGCGGATCTGGAGGTACCACAGCCGGCCGCCGAGCGTGCCGAGCAGGGAGAGGACGAGGATCTGGATGACGACGAGCCGGGTCTGGACGCGTGGGCTGCGGCCGGTCTCGGGAATGTTGGTCACGGGTGCTGCCTCCCCCTCTCAGTGCGTGTACGGGTCGTGTCCGGCGAGGCGGCGAGCCCCGGGGACGGTTCGCGGACGTGTGGTCACAGCCGCTTGACTCCCTTGATCCGGCCCACCCGCGCGGTGCGGACCCGGGCCCGGGACTTGAGCCCGCTGAGCGCGCCGCGCTGGCCGCCGACGCGCAGCCCGGTCCCGGCGGAGAGCCATCCGGAGGAGATGTCGGTGGCCTGCTTGGAGGCGGCGCCGGTCTCGGTGAGCGGGTCGTGCTCGGAGCGCCGGGCCAGCCACATGACGCCGGGGACCACGAACGGGGCCAGCAGCAGGTCGTAGACGGCGGCGCTGACCAGCAGCCCGGCCAGGCCGACGTGCCGCGCGGCGGTGTCGCCGACGAGGGCGCCGACCAGCGCGTAGAGCAGGGTGGAGCCGAGGGCGGCGGCGACCACCGTGGCCATCGGGGCGAGGGCCGACTTGACCTGGCCGTTCTCGGGTTTGATGAGCCCGGCGAGGTAGCCGACGACGCACAGCACCAGGGCGTAGCGGCCGGCGGCGTGGTCGGCGGGCGGGGCGAGGTCGGCGAGCAGGCCGGCGCCGAAGCCGATCAGGGCGCCGCCGACGTGGCCGTAGACCATGGCCAGGGCCAGCACGGTGAGCAGCAGCAGGTCGGGGACGGCGCCTGGCAGGTGCAGCCGGGCCAGGACGCTGACCTGGACCACCAGGGCGACGACGACCAGTGAGCTGGAGAGCAGGATCCGGTTGAGACGCATGGGGACTTCTCGCTCCTACTGCTGCTGGTCGTCGGCGTTGGACCGCTCGTCGGACCGCCCCGGTGAGGCGCCGTCAGTCGGGCTGGGGGTGGCCGTCACGGTCACCGTGGGCGTCGGGGTCGGCTTGGGCTTGGGCGGCAGGACCTCGTCGCGCGGGTCCTTCTTGGGCGCCTGGACGACGACGCCGACCACGTCGAGCTTGGTGAAGCCGACGAAGGGGGTGACGTAGACGGTGCGGGTGAGGTCGCCGCCGGTGGGGTCGAGCCGGGAGACGACGCCGACCGGGACGCCGGGCACGAACGGCTTGTCGCCCTGCGAGCCGAAGGTGACGAGCCGGTCGCCCTTCTTCACGTCCGCCTTGCCGTTGAGCAGTTGCACGCGCAGCGGCCGGTCGCCCTGGCCGGAGGCGAAGCCCAGTTCGTCGCTGCCCTCCAGCCGGGTGCCGACGGTGAAGTCGGGGTCGTTGGCGAGCAGCACGGTGGAGGAGCCGGGGCCGACGGTGGTGACCCGGCCGACCAGGCCGTCGGCGTTGAGGACGGTCATGTCGCGGCGGATGCCGTCGGCGGCGCCGGCGTCGATGGTGATGGTCCAGGAGAAGCCCTGGGCGGCTCCTATGGCGATGACCTGGGCGCCCTTGATGCCGTACTGGCCGTCGCCGGACAGCTTCAGCATCTGGTCCAACTGCCGCAGGCGGCTGCGGTTGCGGTCGTCGCTGCCGAGCTTGGCCTTGAGGGCCGCGTTCTCCTTCTCCAGGGCGGCGAGCCGGTCGTGCCGGTCGCCGGAGTCGCGGACCGCGGAGACCGCGTCGCCGACCGGGTTGACCGCGCTGGACACGCCGCTCTCGATCGGGCCGAAGACGGCGGCGGCGGCCTGCCGGGCGCCGTCCGCCGGGGAGTTCTCGCCGCCCCGGATGTCGACCGTGATCAGCGCGAACGCGATCGCGACCAGCAGTACCAGGAGCAGCCGGCTCTCTTTCGTGTCCCTCACGTGCGGCGGCCGTGCCTTCCTCGTAGGAGATCGAGTGGCCCCAGGGGCGGGCGCGGAGCGCGGGTCCGAGGGAACCGGGTGCGGGGGCTTGTGCGGTGACGTCGGCTACGTCAGCGGTCCGCCGCACGAGAGCGGGTCGTCTCGTGCGGCGGACCCGGCGCCTCGCGTCATCTGCGCGGCTGGGCGTCCAGGACCTGCTGGAGCGCCTCGAACTCCTCGACGCACTTGCCCGAGCCCAGCGCCACGCTGTCCAGCGGGTCCTCGGCGATGTGGATCGGCATGCCGGTCTCCCGGCGCAGCCGCTCGTCCAGACCGCGCAGCAGCGCCCCGCCGCCGGTCAGCACGATGCCGCGGTCCATGATGTCGCCGGACAGCTCCGGCGGGCACTTGTCGAGGGTGGTCTTGACCGCGTCGACGATCGCGTTGACCGGCTCCTCGATCGCCTTGCGCACCTCGGCGGCCGAGATGACGACGGTCTTGGGCAGTCCGGAGACGAGGTCCCGGCCGCGGATTTCGGTGTGCTCGTCGGAGTCGAGGTCGTACGCCGAACCGATCGTGATCTTGATCTGCTCGGCCGTGCGCTCGCCCAGCAGAAGGCTGTACTCCTTCTTGACGTGCTGGATGATCGCGTTGTCCAGTTCGTCGCCCGCGACGCGGATGGACTGGGCGGTGACGATGCCGCCGAGCGAGATGACCGCGACCTCCGTGGTGCCGCCGCCGATGTCCACCACCATGTTGCCCGTGGCCTCGTGGACCGGCAGGCCGGAGCCGATGGCCGCGGCCATGGGCTCCTCGACGATGTGCACCTGGCGGGCGCCGGCCTGGGACGACGCCTCGATGACGGCACGGCGCTCGACGCCGGTGATGCCGGAGGGCACGCAGACGACGACGCGCGGACGCGCCAGATACCGCCGCTTGTGGATCTTCAGGATGAAGTAGCGGAGCATCCGCTCGGTGATCTCGAAGTCCGCGATCACACCGTCCTTGAGGGGGCGCACGGCGACGATGTTGCCGGGCGTGCGCCCGATCATCTTCTTCGCCTCCGCGCCGACCGCGAGGATGCCGCCGGTGTTCGTGTTGATCGCGACGACGGACGGTTCGTTGAGTACGATCCCGCGACCCCTGACGTACACCAGCGTGTTGGCGGTCCCGAGGTCGACAGCCATGTCACGGCCGATGAACGACATTGAGTTCCCCATCAGGATTCGTCTGGCCTTCCCTGGGAGCTTCTGAGGGCATTTCAGGTGCGGCGAGGTGGGTGCGGTGACGTGAAGGCTTCCATCGTAGACGCGCCTGCACGAACACTGCGCGAGGGTCTTCGCCATTGTCAGCAGATGGCGTACCGCCTCGCTCGTGGAGACGGTCCATCGGGGGCACGCGTTCCCCCGATCGGCATCGCCCATGTGCCCCTGGGCGGCCGTTTCCACGGCCGCCCAGGTCACGCACGCCAGCGTCCTGACGATACGTCAGAAAGAGAAGCCATGGCCGATGGCTCGGTCATGGCCGAAGGCTACGGGATCAGGCGCGCCCGGGAAAGAAGATCTTCACCTCGCGCTCGGCGGACTCCTCGGAGTCGGAGGCGTGGATCAGGTTCTCCCGGACGATCACCCCGTAGTCGCCGCGGATCGAGCCGGGCGCGGCGGCGATCGGGTCGGTGGGACCGGCCAGCGCGCGGACGCCCTCGACGACCCGGTCGCCCTCGACGATCATGGCCACCACCGGGCCGGAGGACATGAAGGCCACCAGCGGCTCGTAGAAGGGCTTGCGCTTGTGCTCGCCGTAGTGCTGCTCCAGCGTGTCGGCGTCCAGCGTGCGCAGCTCCAGCGCGGTGATCCGCCAGCCGTCCTTGCGCTCGATGCGGCCGATGATCTCGCCGGTCAGGCCACGACGGACGGCGTCGGGCTTGAGGAGGACGAGGGTGCGCTGGGTCACGGGAGGACTCCTTCTCCTGCTGAGGTGCGGTGGCACGAGGTTACAGGGCGTGTCACCGCCGCCGTCACGCAGCGTCAGCCGGAGCGGAGCCGGCCTCGGCGGCCCGTGCCGCGTGCCGCGCCTTGGCCGCGTCGACCTTCCGGCCGAAGTGCACCGAGGCCCCCCACAGTCCGGCGAACACCGCGCCCAGGAAGTACATCGTCGGCAGCACCGCGCCGGAGGCGATCAGCGCGATCTGGAGCGCCCAGCCGAGCGCCACCCCGGCGGGCCGCGTCACCATGCCGCACAGCAGCACGCACAGCGCCATCGCGACGCCGCTGACCGTCCACACGGCCGCCGTGGACAGGTGCGGGTCCTTCATCGCGACCAGCCCGGCGAAGCCGATGACGAAGAACTCGCCGAGCAGGGTCGAGGAACACAGCGTGCGCATGGGACGTCAGCCCTTCCCCAGCAGCAGTCGGGCCTCGCCGACGGTGATGACGGAACCGGTGACCAGCACGCCGCCGCCGGCGAACTCGCCCTCCTCCTCGGCGAGCGTGATCGCCGCCTCCAGCGCGTCCGGCAGCCGCGGCTCGACCTGGACCCGGTCCTCGCCGAACACCTCCACGGCGACGGCGGCCAGCTCGTCGGCGTTCATCGCGCGGTGGCTGGAGTTCTGCGTCACCACGACCTCCGTGAAGAGCGGCTCGAACGCCTCCAGCAGACCGCGCACGTTCTTGTCGGCGCTCGCGCCGACCACGCCGATCAGCCGGCTGAAGTCGAACGCCTCGCGCACCGCCTCCGCGGTGACCTGCGCCCCGGCGGGGTTGTGCGCGGCGTCCAGCACCACGGTCGGCGAGCGCCGCACGACCTCCATGCGGCCCGGCGAGCCGACCGCGGCGAACGCCCGGCGGACGGTGTCGGGGTCCAGCGTCTGCGCGTGCTGGGCGCCCACGCCGAAGAACGCCTCCACGGCGGCGAGCGCCACGACCGCGTTGTGCGCCTGGTGGGCGCCGTGCAGCGGCAGGTAGACGTCGGGGTACTCCCCGCCCAGTCCGCGCAGGGTCGCCACCTGGCCGCCCACGGCGACCTGACGGGACACGACGCCGAACTCCAGTCCCTCGCGGGCCACGGCGGCGCCCGCGTCCACGGTCTTCTTCAGCAGCACCTGGGCCGCGTCCACCGGCTGCTGGGCCATGATCACGGTGGCGTCCTGCTTGATGATCCCGGCCTTCTCGGCGGCGATGGCGCCGGTGGTCTCGCCGAGCCGGTCGGTGTGGTCGAGCGCGATGGGCGTGATCACGGCGACGCCCGCGTCGATCACGTTGGTCGCGTCCCAGCTCCCGCCCATGCCCACCTCGACGACGGCCACGTCCACCGGCGCGTCGGCGAAGGCGGCGTACGCCATGCCGGTCAGCACCTCGAAGAAGGACAGCCGGTACTCCTGCGCGGCGTCGGTCATCTGGACGTAGGGCTCGACGTCCCGGTACGTCTCGACGAACCGCTCGGCGGAGACCGGGGCCCCGTCCAGGCTGATCCGCTCGGTGACCGACTGCACGTGCGGCGAGGTGTAGCGGCCGGTGCGCAGCTCGAAGGCGCCGAGCAGGGCCTCGATCATGCGGGCGGTGGTGGTCTTGCCGTTGGTGCCGGTGATGTGGATCGAGGGGTACGAGCGCTGCGGGTCGCCGAGCACGTCCATCAGCGCGGCGATCCTGCTGACCGAGGGCTCCAGCTTGGTCTCGCCCCAGCGCGTGGCCAGTTCGGCCTCCACCTCGCGCAGCGCCTTGTCGACCTCGGGGTCCTCCGGGCGCCCCGGCACGTCCGCGTCCGGCGGGCCGCCCTGGGTGCGCAGGGTGCGGCTGCCCGCCTCGATCACGGCGAGGTCGGGGTCGCGGTCGGTCTTGGCGGAGACGATCTCCTCGAAGGAGTCGAGGGGATCTCCGGGTCCGGCCTGGTCGCTGTCGTCGTTCGGGGGGAGGTCGTTCACAGGCCCAGTCTACGTACGCGGTCAGGCACCGTCGTGCCGCCTCGTGCCGCCGCCCAGGCAGGCGGAAGGCCCCGGAGCACGACGGCGCCGGGGCCCTGCGCGGCCGGGGCGGGGCTACGCCTGGGGCAGCCGCGCCATCTGGGCGGCGATCCGGGCGATGTCCTCGTCCGCCTTGGCGAGCCGGGTGCGGATCTTGTCCACGACCTGGTCCGGGGCCTTGGCGAGGAACGCCTCGTTGCCGAGCTTGGCGTGCGCCTGGGCCTTCTCCTTCTCCGCGGCGGCGAGGTCCTTGGCCAGGCGCTTGCGCTCTGCGGCCACGTCGATCGTGCCGGAGAGGTCGAGGGCGACCTCCGCGCCGGCCACCGGCAGGGTGGCCGTGGCCGTGAAGGACTCGCCCTCGGGCTGGAGGCGCAGGAGCTGGCGGATGGCGGCCTCGTGCGAGGCGAGCGCGGTGCCGTCCAGCGCCAGGCGGGCCGGGACCCGCTGGCCGGGCTGGAGGCCCTGGTCGGCGCGGAAGCGGCGGACCTCGGTGATGACCGACTGGAGCGACTCGATCTCCCGCTCGGCCCCGGCGTCGCGGAAGCCGCTGTCGGCCGGCCAGTCGGCGATGACGACCGACTCGCCGCCGGTGAGCGCGGTCCACAGCGTCTCGGTGACGAACGGGACCACCGGGTGCAGGAGCCGGAGGGTGACGTCCAGGACCTCGCCCAGGACCCGCTTGCTCACCTCGGCCGCCTCGCCGCCCGCCTGGAACGTCGTCTTGGACAGCTCGACGTACCAGTCGAAGACCTCGTCCCAGGCGAAGTGGAACAGCGCGTCGGACAGCTTGGCGAACTGGAAGTCGTCGTAGTGGGCGTCGACTTCGGCGACGACCGAGTTCAGCCGGGAGAGGATCCAGCGGTCGGCGGCCGACATCCGCGCGGCCTCCGGCAGCGGCCCCTGGACCGTCGCGCCGTTCATCAGGGCGAAGCGGGTGGCGTTCCAGATCTTGTTGGCGAAGTTGCGCGAGCCCTGGACCCAGTCCTCGCCGATCGGCACGTCCACGCCCGGGTTGGCGCCGCGGGCCAGCGTGAACCGCAGCGCGTCGGAGCCGTACTCGTCCATCCAGTCCAGCGGGTCGACCGCGTTGCCGAAGGACTTGGACATCTTCTTGCCGAACTGGTCGCGGACCATGCCGTGCAGGGCGATGGTGTGGAACGGCGGGACGCCGTCCATCGCGTACAGGCCGAACATCATCATCCGGGCGACCCAGAAGAAGAGGATGTCGTAGCCGGTGACCAGGACGGAGTTCGGGTAGAACTTCGCGAGCGAGTCGGTCTGCTCGGGCCAGCCGAGCGTGGAGAAGGGCCACAGGCCGGAGGAGAACCAGGTGTCGAGGACGTCGGTGTCCTGGCGCCAGCCCTCGCCCGCCGGGGGCGCCTCGTCCGGGCCGACGCAGACGACCTCGCCGTCCGGGCCGTACCAGACCGGGATGCGGTGGCCCCACCACAACTGCCGCGAGATGCACCAGTCGTGGAGATTGTCGACCCAGTCGAAGTACCGCTTCTCCATCTCCTGCGGGTGGATGGCGACCTTGCCCTCGCGGACCGCGTCGCCGGCGGCCTTGGCCAGCGGGCCGACCTTGACCCACCACTGGAGGGACAGGCGCGGCTCGACGGTGGTCTTGCAGCGCGAGCAGTGGCCCACGGAGTGGACGTAGGGCCGCTTCTCGGTGACGATCCGGCCCTCGGCGCGCAGCGCGGCCACGATCGCGGAGCGGGCCTCCAGCCGGTCCAGGCCCTGGAACGGGCCGTGCGCGGTGATGACGGCGTGCTCGTCCATGACGGTGAGGGACGGCAGGCCGTGGCGCCGGCCGATCTCGAAGTCGTTCGGGTCGTGGGCCGGGGTGACCTTGACGGCGCCGGTGCCGAACTCGGGGTCGACGTGCTCGTCGGCGACGACCGGGATGGAGCGGTCGGTCAGCGGCAGCCTGATCTGGCGGCCCACCAGGTGCCGGTACCGCTCGTCCTCGGGGTGGACGGCGACGGCGGTGTCGCCGAGCATCGTCTCGGCGCGGGTCGTGGCGACGACGAGGGCGTCGTCGCCCTCGCCGTACTTCATCGAGACCAGCTCGCCGTCGTCGTCCTGGTACTCGACCTCGATGTCGGAGATGGCCGTCAGGCAGCGCGGGCACCAGTTGATGATGCGTTCGGCGCGGTAGATCAGCTCGTCGTCGTAGAGCCGCTTGAAGATGGTCTGGACGGCCCTGGAGAGCCCCTCGTCCATGGTGAAGCGCTCGCGGGACCAGGCGACGCCGTCGCCGAGGCGGCGCATCTGCCCGGAGATCTGCCCGCCGGACTCGGCCTTCCACCGCCAGACGCGCTCGACGAACGCCTCACGGCCCAGGTCGTGGCGGGACTTGCCCTCCTTGGCCAGCTCGCGCTCGACCACGTTCTGCGTGGCGATGCCCGCGTGGTCCATGCCGGGCTGCCACAGGGTCTCGTGACCCTGCATGCGCTTGCGGCGGGTGAGCGCGTCGATGAGCGTGTGCTCGAAGGCGTGGCCCAGGTGCAGGCTGCCCGTGACGTTCGGCGGCGGGATGACGACGGTGTACGGCGGCTTGTCGCTCGACGCGTCCGCCTCGAAGTAGCCCCGCTCCACCCAGCGCTCGTACAGCGGCCCCTCTACCTCGGCCGGCGCGTACTGGGTCGGCAGTTCGGTGGCGGGCGCTGGCGGCTGCTGCTGAGCGTTGTCGGTCACGGGGCCAGTTTAGAGGGGTCACCGGCGTGTCCCGAACCGGATTGTTCGTGTAACGGTGGGCGCCCCGGCCCCCTGCGGCCGCCCCGGCTGCGCCAGGATGTCAGGTACGCATAAGCATCCGGAGGGGAACCGAGGAATGAGCTACCAGCAGCCGGGCCCGTACGGCGGGCAGCCCCAGCAGCCCGGCCCGTACGGTCAGCCGGGCCCCTACGGCCAGCAGCCCCCGCAGGCGCCGCCCGGACAGCCCGGCTACGGCTATCCGCAGCAGCCCCCGCAGGGCGTCCCGCCCGCGCCGCAGCAGCCCGGTTACGGCTACCCCCAGCAGGCCCCGCAGCCCGGCTACGGCTACCCCCAGCAGGCCCCGCAGGGCGTCCCGCCCCAGCCGGACCCGTACGGTCAGCCCCACCCGTACGGCCAGCAGCCGCCGCACGGGCAGCAGCCCCCTTATGGCCAGCAGCCGCCCTACGGCGCGGCCCCGCAGCCCCCGGCCCCCGGCGGCGGCAAGAAGAAGACCGGCCTGGTCGTCGGAGCGGTGGCGGTCGTGGCGGCGATCGCGGTGGCCGTCTACTTCCTGACCGCCGGGAGCGGCGGCGGCTCGGTCGCGGACGACGGGCCGCACAAGCTGACGACGCCCGGGGCGGTCCTCGCCGGCGCCTACAAGAAGACCGGCGACTCCGACAGCGGCGGCTTCGACAAGAGCGACGTCCAGGACGCCGAGAAGCACGGGGTGAAGAACGCCCAGGACGTGCACGCCGGTTACCAGTCGGGGGACAAGAGCAACCCGCTCGCCCTGAAGATGATCAACTTCATGGGCGTGTACGGCCAGATCGACGACCCGGAGAAGGTCGTCGACGGCATGTTCGCCGAGACGCGGAAGAACGCCGCGAAGGAGGGCGGCGGCGAGGTCGTGGGCAGCCCGAAGGCGTACCGGCCCAGCGGCCTGGACGGCGCGGTCCTCAAGTGCCAGGAGATGAAGGTGAAGGGGGACTCCTCCTCCGGCGCCTCCTCCGGGCCCGGCGAGATCCACATGCCGGTGTGCATCTGGGGCGACCACAGCACCATCGGTGTGATCATCCACGTGGACATGGCCGGCGCCATGACCGGCAAGAGCCCTGACCTGCCGGGCGCCGCGGAGATGACCGCGAAGTTCCGCACGGACGTCCGCGTCAAGGGCTGACGCCCGGCTCAAGGGCTGACGCCCGGCGCAAGAGAAGGGCCCCGGTCGACCGACCAGGGCCCTTCTCTTGCTCTTTCGCGTCTCGCTCTTTCGCGCGCGGCGCCGGGGCGGCTACGCGGACTTCTGCTCGCCCGAGCCCCGGCCGCGGGCGTCGCGCGGGATCAGGGTCGGGTTGACGTTGGAGCGGACGACGTCCGCCGTGACGACGACCCGGGCCACGTCCTTGCGGGAGGGGACCTCGTACATCACCGACATCAGCACCTCCTCCATGATGGCGCGCAGGCCGCGGGCGCCGGTCTGGCGGAGGATGGCCTGGTCGGCGATGGCCTCCAGCGCCTCGCGCTCGAAGTCCAGCTCCACGCCGTCGAGTTCGAACAGGCGCTGGTACTGCTTGACCAGCGCGTTGCGCGGCTCGACGAGGATCTTGAGCAGGGCCTCGCGGTCGAGGTTGTGCACGCTGGTGATCACCGGCAGACGGCCGATGAACTCCGGGATCATGCCGAACTTGACCAGGTCCTCCGGCATGACCTCCTCGAACTGGTCCTTGGCCTCAAGCTCCCGCTTGGAGCGGATCGTCGCGCCGAAGCCGATGCCCTTGGCGCCCGCCCGGCCCTCGATGATCTTCTCCAGGCCCGAGAAGGCGCCGCCCACGATGAACAGCACGTTCGTCGTGTCGATCTGGATGAACTCCTGGTGCGGGTGCTTGCGGCCGCCCTGCGGCGGGACCGAGGCGGTGGTGCCCTCCAGGATCTTCAGCAGGGCCTGCTGGACGCCCTCGCCGGAGACGTCCCGGGTGATCGACGGGTTCTCGCTCTTGCGGGCGACCTTGTCGATCTCGTCGATGTAGATGATCCCGGTCTCGGCCTTCTTGACGTCGTAGTCGGCCGCCTGGATCAGCTTCAGGAGGATGTTCTCCACGTCCTCGCCCACGTAGCCGGCCTCGGTCAGCGCGGTGGCGTCGGCGATGGCGAACGGCACGTTCAGCATGCGGGCCAGGGTCTGCGCCAGCAGGGTCTTGCCGGACCCGGTGGGGCCGAGCAGCAGGATGTTCGACTTGGCCAGCTCGATGGCGTCCTCGCGGCCCTGGCCGCCGCCGTTCTCCCCGGCCTGGACGCGCTTGTAGTGGTTGTACACCGCGACCGACAGGGACTTCTTCGCGGCCTCCTGGCCGACGACGTACCCGTCGAGGAACTCGTAGATCTCGCGGGGCTTGGGCAGTTCCTCCCAGCGCACCTCGCTCGTCTCGGCGAGCTCCTCCTCGATGATCTCGTTGCAGAGGTCGATGCACTCGTCGCAGATGTACACACCGGGCCCTGCGATGAGCTTCTTGACCTGCTTCTGGCTCTTGCCGCAGAACGAGCACTTGAGCAGATCGCCGCCGTCACCGATGCGTGCCACGGTGTGCTTCCCCTTCGCCTGGGAGACGCCTGGACGCGTTGAGTCCAGCGGCTCCTGGTGCTGCCTTATGTCGACGGTACCTTGCCGGGCCCCCCGTCCGGGCCCCCCTTGGCACGGTTCGCTTCGCCGTGACCGTGCCAGGGAGCGACGGGCGGGTGGTCGTCCGCTCAGCGGACGTTGGCGTTGTTCATCTTCCGGGTGGAGATGATCTGGTCGATCAGCCCGTACTCCAGCGCCTCCTCGGCCGTGAGGATCTTGTCGCGCTCGATGTCCTCGCGGATCTTCTCGATCGGCCTGGTGGAGTGCTTGGACAGCATCTCCTCGAGCTGCGAGCGCATCCGCAGGATCTCGTTGGCGGCGATCTCCAGGTCGGAGACCTGGCCCCGGCCGGTCTCGCTGTAGGGCTGGTGGATCAGCACCCGCGCGTTCGGCAGGGCCATGCGCTTGCCCGGGGTGCCGGCGGCCAGCAGGACCGCGGCCGCGGAGGCCGCCTGGCCCATGCACACCGTCTGGATGTCGGGCTTGACGAACTGCATCGTGTCGTAGATGGCCGTCAGCGCCGTGAAGGAGCCGCCGGGGCTGTTGATGTAGACCGAGATGTCCCGGTCGGGGTCCATCGACTCCAGGCACAGGAGCTGCGCCATGACGTCGTTGGCGGAGGCGTCGTCGATCTGGACGCCGAGGAAGATCACGCGCTCCTCGAAGAGCTTCGCGTACGGGTCGTACTCGCGCACGCCCTGCGAGGTGCGCTCCACGAAGCGCGGGATGACGTAGCGGGACTCGGCCGTCGGGCCGGTGTACTGGGCCGTCGGGCCGGTGTACTGGGCCGTCGGGCCGGTGTACTGGGCCCTGGGGGCGCCTCCCGCGCCCTGGAGGCGGTGCGGGAGGTCGTAGAGGCCGCTGCCGGGGAAGTCGTTCACGATGTCTCCTGGAAGGGGGCTGGGCGGTCGGCTGGGGGCTGGCTGGGGGCGCGCGGCCCTCCGGTGTGCGGCTCAGGCCCCGGTGCCGCCGCCGCCCGGCATTCCGGCGGCCGTGGGGATGACGTCGTCGATGAGGCCGTACTCCTTGGCCTCGAAGGCGTCGAACCAACGGTCGCGGTCGGAGTCCCGGGTGATCTGCTCGACCGACTGGCCGGTGTGCTGCGAGGTCAGCTCGGCCATGCGCTTCTTGGTGTGCAGCAGCCGCTCGGCGTGGATCTTGATGTCCGAGGCCGAGCCCGCGAGACCGGCGGAGGGCTGGTGGATCAGGATCTCGGCGTTCGGCAGCGCGAAGCGCTTGCCGGGCGTGCCCGCGCTGAGCAGGAACTGCCCCATCGAGGCCGCCAGACCCATGGCGATGGTCACCACGTCGTTCTTGATGAACTGCATGGTGTCGTAGATCGCCATGCCCGCCGTGATCGAACCGCCGGGGCTGTTGATGTACAGGTAGATGTCCTTGTCCGGGTCGGCGGCAAGGAGCAGAAGCTGTGCGGTGATCTTGTTCGCGATGTCGTCGTCGACCGGCTGGCCGAGGAAGATGATCCGCTCGCCCAGCAGCCGGTTGTAGACCTGGTCGCCGAGGCCGCCGCCGATGGAGGGCTCGCCGGCGGCGGAGGGCATCAGATTCGTCACGTATCCACCTGCTCGTCTTACGACGGCGCCGGGCCGTCTCACGTGTTCTGCCGGGGCGTGGGGCCGTCCGGCGCTGCTAGGGGACTCCCCTGCCCTCGTATTCATGGACCCTAACGCGCGGCTCCCTTCGGGGAATCCCGCAGACCGGAGTGTTCGCCGGGGGCGTAGCGCCGGGGCCCGGGAACAGGCCGATGGGCCCCGGGGAGCGCCCCGAGGCCCATCGTACGTACGTCGCCGGCGCGGCGCGGCTTCGGGCAGGTCAGCCCTCGGCCTTCTCCTCGCCCTCGGCGGTCGCGGTCCCGGCGGTCGCGGCCGCTTCGCCCGTCTCGTCCGCCTCGGCCGTCTCGTCCTCTTCGTCGTCCAGGTCGACGGTCTCGCCGTTGGAGTCCTTCACGGTCGCGGCCTCGACCACGACGGCCAGGGCCTTGCCGCGGGCGACCTCGCCGACCAGCAGCGGAACCTGGTTCTGCTGCACTACGGCCTGGGCGAACTGGTCGGGGGACATGCCGGAGGAGGCGGCGCGCCGCATGAGGTGCTCGGTCAGCTCCTCCTGGTTGACGTTGAGCTGCTCCTTGTTGACCAGCTCGTCGAGCACGAACTGGGTCTTGATGCCCTTGACCGCGGCCTCGCGGGTCTCGGCGTCGAACTCCTCGGCGGTCTTGCCCTGGATCTCCAGGTACTTGTCGAGGGTCAGGCCCATCTGCCCGAGCTGGTGGTGCTCCAGGTTGTGCTTGCGGGTGTTGATCTCGTCCTCGAGCAGCTTGTCGGGGACCGGGACCTCCACCAGCTCCAGCAGCTTCTCCAGGACGCGCTCCTGGGCCTGCGTGGCCTGGTCGAACTGCTTCATGTCCTGGAGGCGCTTGCGGCTGTCCGCGCGCAGCTCCTCGAGGGTGTCGAACTCGGAGGCGAGCTGCGCGAAGTCGTCGTCCAGCTCGGGCAGTTCGCGGGCGGCGACCTCGGTGACCTTGACGGTGACCTCGGCCTCGCGGCCGGCCGCGGAGCCGCCCTTCAGCTCGGAGGCGAAGGTGGCCTCGCCACCGGCCTCCAGGCCCGTCACGGCCTCGTCGACGCCGTCCAGCAGCTCGCCGGAGCCGATGGTGTAGGAGACGCCGCTGGCGATGCCGTCCTCCAGCACCTCGCCGTCGACCTTGGCCTCCAGGTCGATGGTGACGACGTCGCCGTCCGCGGCGGCGCGCTCCACCGGGGCGGTGGAGGCGAAGCGCTCGCGGAGCTGCTCCACGGCCTTGTCGACGTCCTCGTCGGTGACCTCGATCGCGTCGACCTCGACCTCGATGCCGGAGTAGTCCGGGATCTCGATGGCCGGGCGGATGTCGACCTCGGCGGTGAAGTTCAGCGTCTCGCCGTCCTTCAGCTCGGTGATGTCGACCTCGGGCTGGCCCAGCGGGTTCAGCTCGGCCTCGTTGACGGCGTCGGTGTAGAAGCGCGGAAGGGCCTCGTTGACGGCCTCCTCCAGCACCGCACCGCGGCCGAACCGCTGGTCGATGACCCGGGCCGGGATCTTGCCCTTGCGGAAGCCCTTCACCGTGACCTGCTGGTTGATCTTCTTGTACGCCGCGTCGAGGCTGTCCTTGAGCTCCTCGAAGGGCACCTCGACAGTGAGCCGAACCCGGGTCGGGTTCAGGGTCTCCACGGCGCTCTTCACGGTTCGGTCTCCTTGTGGCTGACTTCTTGGGTGTCGCCGGAACCGGCGAGGGTCCGGCGGATCGCCGCCCGAAGGAGTTCGTAGGCCCTGGGGGCCGGACACACGGGCCGCGCAGTCTGCATAGTAGCCGCAGCCGCTCAACGCCCCAAAAGCCGATCGAAACCGGCGCGCGGGGCGGCGCCGACGCACCGCGGAAGGCGGCGCCGGCCGGCGGCCGGCGGGTGGTCGGGGTGGCGGGATTTGAACCCACGGCCTTCCGCTCCCAAAGCGGACGCGCTACCAAGCTGCGCCACACCCCGTCTGGTGCGAGACGAGGGTACATGCCCCGCGGCCAGTACGGCCGCCGTATTTCCCGTGCGCCCCCGCGAGCGCCCCCCGTCCTCCGCCCGCCCCGCCGCGCATCCGCCCCCGTGCACGCCGGGGCGCACGCCGATGGCGCGAACACGCCGTGCCCGCTGGCACGACACACGAACGGCGTAGGGGTGAACGCGCGGCGAAGGCGGGGGCGAGACTCGGGGGCGGGGTGCGATACGGCGACGTGGCCAGCGTGATCGGTGCGGGCGGCGAGGCGGGCGAGACGGTCACGAAGGGTGCCGGGGCGGGAGCGGGGCGTGACGCGGCGACGTGACTGGCGCAGGCGGTGGGGCCGGTGAGGCTGGGGAGACGGCCGCGCGGGGGCCGGGAGCGCGGCGCGCGGGGTGCCGGGAGCGCGGCGCGCGGGGCGTCTCGGAGCGGGCGGTCCCGGGAGAGCCGAAGCCGGAGACCTCGGGTTAGCCCGAAGGCAGGTGCCGGGGAAGCCGGAGGGCGGGTCCGGGGAAGCCGGAGGGCGGGTCCCAGTGAAGGAGTGTGCGTCGGCGGGCCAGGACCCGCTACGATGCCTTGTGTGCCGCGGCCGCTCGATGCGCGGCGCGCGTCATGTGCGGGCGTAGCTCAATGGTAGAGCCCCAGTCTTCCAAACTGGCTACGCGGGTTCGATTCCCGTCGCCCGCTCCACTGGTGCAGGGCCAGGCCGGAGGTTCGCTTCTCCGCCTGGCCCTGTGTCGTGTCCGGGGGTGTGGCGGCGGACCCCGGCGCCGGCCGGGGGTCCGCCCGCGTCAGAAGCTGATCGAGTTGATCGTCTCCGCTATCGAGTTCATGAAGCGGCTGATCGACGGGGCCATGCCGGTGGAGGCGAGGAAGAAGCCGAAGAGCACGGCGATGATCGCCGGCCCGGCCTTGATGGATCCCCCTCTGATCAACACCACCAGAATGACTGCCAACAAGAGCACCACTGACAGTGAAATGGCCACAACTGATCACACCCTCGGTCGGTCCGCTCTCCCGGCCCGGCGACGCCGTCCCGCGCCCCCGCTGGAACCATCGTGCCACCAACGGGGCGTGCTTATGCCGCACCTGACGCATCGTCGGCCCGCTCCGCACCCCTGGCGCCCGGCGCCCGCGGCGCCCGGCCGCCGCTCCGTCGCGCCCAACAGCCTACGTCGACGCCGCGTTCGGCGGGCCTTTTCCATGTCCACGCATCGCGTTCGCACGTGACGCGCATATCGCACGGAGATACGGCCTCCCTCGCGCAACTCGTCGTGACGAACCGGACGTCGGGGGCGGGAAAGTGTGCGGGAACGGCGTGCACGACGTGTCAGCCGTCACCTTCTCGATCACACGAACGTCGCCATGTCCCGGGCGTCCGCTCAGCCCTCCCTGCCCAGTCGGCCCGCTCAGTCCCCTCGGCGCTCTTCCCCCGCCGCGCCGTCCGTGAGTCCGAGGAGTGCGCGCATCCGCGCGTACTTCTCGGTCAGCCGGACGCGGGTGGCCTCGTCGAGGACGGCCAGGCGGGCCGGGTCCGCGTTGTGCGCCAGGTCCGCCTGCTTGACCAGCGCCGCGCCGGGCGTGGCGAGGATCCGCCGGGCGTACTCCCGGGGCCCCTCCCCCGCCCGCTTGGTGACCGCGCGCACGACGTCCTTCGTACGGCGGCTCAACGGCGCCTCGTTCAGCCACTGTCCGGCCAGTGCGCCGTCCTCGACGGCGTCGTGCAGCCAGGCCGCCGCGATCTGGTCTGCGTCGCCGCCCCGGGCGCGCACGCCCTCGGCGACGGCGTGCAGGTGCTCGGCGTAGGGGCGGCCGGCCTTGTCGGTCTGACCGGCGTGGGCGGCGCGGGCCAGGGCCTCGACCTCGGCCAGGGTGAGGAGCGGGTGCGGGTGCAGGTGAGGGTCGGGGTCCGGGTCAGGGGTCACCCGTCCAGTGTGCGGGTCCGGGGCGGGAGTCACCCGTCCAGGTGAAGGGCCGTCCGTCCCGTAGGGGGCGCGAACGGCGTCAGCGCAGGGCCTGGGCGGTGGCGCCCTCGCGGCAGATCAGCAGCAGCGCGCGGTCGTCGTTGACGTCCTTGGCCACCGCCTCGATCAGATGCCAGGCGGCGCCGTGGAAGCCGCCGGCCACGTAGCGGTCGGCCTCCCCGGTGAGGCGGTCCAGGCCCTCGGCGATGTCCCGCTCGGCCGTCTCCACCAGACCGTCGGTGAACAGCATCAGGACGTCGCCGGGACGCAGGGAGCCCTTCACCGGGTCGAACTGGGCGCCGTCGTACACCCCGAGGAGCGGGCCCTCGGCCGCCTTCTCCTCCCAGCGGCCGCCGCCCGCGTTGAGCTGGAGGCCGGGCGGATGTCCGGCGGAGTACAGCTCGTAGTCGCCGGAGTCCAAGTCGAGGACCAGGTGGATGGACGTGGCGAAGCCCTCCTCCCAGTCCTGGCGCAGCAGGTAGCCGTTGGCCGCGGGCAGGAAGGCGTGCGGCGGAAGGCTGCCGAGCAGGCCGCCGAACGCACCGGACAGCAGCAGCGCCCGGGAGCCCGCGTCCATGCCCTTGCCCGACACGTCGGTGAGGACGACCTCCATAGTGCGTCCGCCGTTGGTGCGGGCCGCGACCACGAAGTCGCCGGAGAAGGACTGGCCGCCGGCCGGGCGCAGCGCCATCTCGCGGTGCCAGCCGCCGGGCAGTTGCGGCAGCTTGCTCTGCACGCGGATGCGCTCGCGCAGGTCGAAGAGCATGGTGCCGCCGCGCCGCCAGGGCACGCCCACCCGGCTGCGGAACTGCGCGATCAGCAGGCCGAACAGGCCGCACGCGGCGACCACCAGCACCACCCCGGGGGTGACCCTGGAGGGGCCCTCGGTGTACGGGCCGAGCCGCACGGACTCCACGATCAGCGCGGTGGCCGCCGTCGCGTACAGACCGAGCAGGCTCGCCGGGCGCAGCAGCAGGCCGCCGGCGACGATGGGCAGCACCAGGGCGACCGGCGAGAACCACACCGGGTCGAGCAGGGTGAGCGCCGCGAGCAGCGGAATGGTGAGCAGCAGACCGCCGAGCGCGATCCAGTCCGAGCCGTCCCCCCGGAAGTAGTCGACGGCGGCCCGGCGCACGCCGACGCGGACCCGGTGCCACTGCACCTTCAACCGGGCCGTGAACGTCTCGGCTTCCGCGCGCCGTCTGAGTACTGCCATCAGTTCGGGACCTTATCCATCGGACCCGCTCCTTGGCACGGGAGGTCCGACTTATCCCTCGTCTGGGGCGCAGGGCCGCGGACGGGTCGGAAGGCGGCCGTCGCGCTCGCGTCTGGCGGAAAAGGCGTCGCCCCGTCGACGGCCCTTTGGTAGGCATGTCTCATGGCGACTGATCGCGAGACGGGTCCGAGGGTGCTGCGACGTGGCGAGTTCGATTCTTGGTACGACCAGGTCGACCGTGCCTTCGGAGGTCGCCTGGCGGCGCCCGAGGAGCGGGAGCTGAGCCGTTCGCTGACCGAGTTCGACCGTTCGCTGGGCGTCTGGGACGAGGACGCGTGCGTGGGCACGGCGGGGGCGTACCGCTTCCGGATGACCCTGCCCGGCGGCGCGCAGGCGGCCACCGCCGGGATCACCATGGTCACCGTGGCCGCGACCCACCGGCGGCGCGGCGTGCTGACGTCGATGATGCGCCGGCAGTTGGACGACGTGCGGGACTGGGGCGAGCCGCTGGCGGCGCTGACCGCCTCCGAGCCCGCGATCTACGGGCGGTTCGGGTACGGCGCGGCGACGTTCCAGCTCGACGCGGAGATCGACACGAGCCGGGCCGCGCTGATCGCGCCGCCCGGCGCCGACGGCGTACGGCTGCGCTACGCGGACTGCGCCGAGGCGCTCGGCGCCTGCGAGGCGGTGTACGCGCGCACGGTGCCGCGCCGGCCCGGCATGCTCGCCCGGCAGCCGGGCTGGGAGCGGGCCGGGCTGCTGGACCCGGAGAACGAGCGGGACGGGGCGTCGCCGCTGCTGTGCGTGGTCGCCGAACGGGACGGCGAGGTCACGGGGTTCGCCCGGTTCCGCACCAAACTCGGCTGGGGGGTCGCCGGTCATGACGGCACGGTGCGGCTGGAGGATCTGGCCGCGCTCGATCCGGCGACCGACGCGGCGCTGTGGCGGTTCCTGTTCGGCGTCGACCTGACGACGACCCTGTCGATGCGCAGGCGGCCCGTCGACGACGCCTGGCAGTACCTGGTCTCGGACATCCGGCGGTGCCGGCCGCGGTGGCAGGACGCGCTGTACGTGCGCCTGGTCGACGTGGGGGCGGCGCTGGCGGCGCGGACGTATCTGACGCCGGTGGACGTGGTGTTCGAGGTGGAGGACGCGTTCTGCGGCTGGAACGCCGGACGGTGGCGGCTGTGCGGGGACGCGAAGGGGGCGTCGTGCGAGCGGACCCGTGACCCGGCCGATCTGGCGCTGTCTGTGCGGGAGTTGGGGGCGGCCTACCTCGGCGGGGTGGCGCTGACGGCGCTGGCGGCGGCCGGACGGGTGCGGGAGCTGAGCCCCGGCGCGCTGGCGGAGGCGTCGGTCGCCTTCGGCTCGGCGGTGGCCCCCTGGCTGCCGTACGGGTTCTGACGCGTCGGGCGCGGCACGACCGGGGCGCCGCGGACCTCGCGGCCTGGGTCCAGGCGCCGGGCGGCCCCACGGGCGCGGACCGCGGGCCAGGGCTCGGGCTAGGGCCCAGCCCCGGGCTCGTCGTCAGGGTCTCTGGCAGGTCGGGCACCAGAAGAGGTTGCGGGCGGCCAGCTCGGCGGTGCGGATCTCGGCGCCGCAGACGTGGCAGGGCAGGGTCGCCCGGCGGTAGACGTAGACCTCGCCGCCGTGGTCGTCCACGCGCGGCGCGCGGCCCATCCCTTCGGGCGTGTGCTCGGGGCGGACGGTGTCGATGCGGTTGTCGCGGACGCCGTCGCGCATAAGGGCGACGAGATCGCTCCAGAGCGCGTCCCACTCGGCGGGGGCGACGTCCCTGCCCGCGCGGTAGGGGTCCACGCCGTGCCGGAAGAGGACCTCGGCGCGGTAGACGTTGCCGACGCCGGCGATGACCTTCTGGTCCATCAGGAGGGCTGCGATGGTCGTACGGCTGCGGCGCACCCGGGCGTAGGCGGCGGCCGGGTCGGCGTCGGCGCGCAGCGGGTCGGGGCCGAGGCGGTCGTGCACGGCCGCCTTCTCGTCGTCGGTGATCAGCGCGCAGAGGGCGGGGCCGCGCAGGTCGACGTACGACGCCGCGTTCGCCAGACGCAGCCGGACGGTGTCCGCGGGCGGCGGCGCCGGGGCGGCGCCGAAGGCCACTCTGCCGAACAGGCCGAGGTGGACGTGCACCCACTCGCCGTCGCGGAAGCCCAGGAACAGGTGCTTGCCGTGGGCCTCGGTGCGGGTCAGCTCCGAGCCGTCCAGGAGCGCGGCGGCGTCGGAGAACTTGCCCTGGGGGCTCGTCACGCGCGGCGCCGTGCCCGAGAAGCGGGCGGCGTAGTCCTGCGCGAGCCGGTGGATGGTGTGCCCCTCTGGCACGGCGACCTGCCCCTTCCTGATCCTGATCCTTGTCTTGGTCCTGGCCTCAGTCCTGGCCTTGGTCCTGGCCCCGGAAACGACCGTCGCGGCCCGCCGGCCGCCTCGTCGGATCGGCGCCCGGTCCGCCGTCCGCCGCGGTCCCGCCCGTACGGACCGGACGGGACGCGGCGGGGAGGCAGGTCAGTCCTGCTGCGGGTGGTGGGCCGGGACCGGCGGGAGGTCGCCCGTCGTCTCGTAGTCGGTGAGCATGTCGATGCGGCGGACATGGCGCTCGTCGCCGGAGAACGGCGTGGCGAGGAAGGTCTCGACGAACTTGGTGGCCTGCTCCGTCGTGTGCATGCGGGCGCCCACCGCGACGACGTTGGCGTCGTTGTGCTGCCGGCCGAGCGACGCGGTCTCCTCGCTCCAGGCGAGCGCCGCCCGGACGCCCTTGACCTTGTTCGCCGCGATCTGCTCGCCGTTGCCGGAACCGCCGATCACGATGCCGAGGGAGTCCGAGTCGCCGGCGGTGCGCTCGGCGGCGCGCAGGCAGAAGGGCGGGTAGTCGTCCTGGGCGTCGTAGACGTGCGGCCCGCAGTCGACGGGCTCGTGTCCCGCCTCCTTGAGCCACTCGACGAGGTGGTTCTTGAGTTCGAAGCCGGCATGGTCCGAGCCGAGATACACGCGCATGGTCCGAGTGTGACACGGCCCCTGCCGAGCGAGCTCGCCAGGTGCTTCGGCGAGATGTCCGCCGCCGACCCGACCTCCGGTTCCTTCTCCGCGCACGCCGACCGCGCGCTCGGGCGGACACCGCGACGCGAAGGAGGGAGGCCGCCCGGCCGGGCGCCCTCCCTCCTTCGCTTACTGCCGCACGCTTCGTCTGCCTCGCGCTTCGCTCGGCCTTACGTACGTCGCGCGGTGCGCGACCAGGCGCTCACCGGCGGCCGAGCAGCTTCCACGCGGCGGGCACCGCGCCCATCGCGAGGGCGGCCTTGACGGCGTCGCCGATCAGGAAGGGGGTGAGACCCGCGGCTATGGCGGCGGAGGCGGACAGGTGGGCGGCCAGGGCGAGGTAGGGCACGCCGACGGCGTAGATGACCGCCTCGCCGAGGAGCATCGTGCCCGCCATGCGCAGCGGGGAGCGGTCGGCGCCGCGCCGCGCCAGCGCGCCGACGAGGGCGGAGGCGAGCAGCATGCCGAGCACGTAGCCGAAGGAGACGGCGCCCGAGCCGGCGCCGCCGTCCGCGAACCACGGCACACCGGCCACCCCGGCGAGCGCGTACAGGGCGAGGGAGAGGAAGCCGCGGCGGGCGCCGAGCGCGGTGCCCACCAGCAGGGCGGCGAAGGTCTGGCCGGTCACCGGCACCGGGGAGCCGGGCACCGGGACGGTGAGCTGGGCCGCGAGGCCGGTGAGCACGGCGCCGCCGGCCACGAGGGCGGCGTCGCGCACGCGGGACGACGGAAGGAGGTCGGCGAGGACGGCGCCGGGCCGAGCCGGGGCGGTGGCGGTGCTCATGGGGACTCCGCGGGGGTGTGGGCACAGGGGAACACCGCGACGCTATACCGGCCGCCTCCCGGAGATCACCGTCAGCGCTCGACAAAGGCGTGATCACGCTCTTGGTCGGCTCCGCACAAAGGATGCGGGGGACGCGCCGCCGGGCGTGAGCCTGGTCACTGAGGTCATGTGAACTGGGCGGGAGACGCGGCGCGCGGGCCGTCTGTCGGAACCCGCCAAAGAAGCGGGCCGCGTGGCGCTGACACACGTCCCCGGAGGCCCACGCGACGCGGAGGCCCCCCACGCAGCACGTGGGGGGCCTCCGCGCCTCTAGCGCTCCGGACCGCTGCTACAGGTTGCTGAAGTCCGGGCCCACCGTGCGGCTGCGCTTGATCTCGTAGAAGCCGGGGACCGAGGCGACCGCCACGGCGCCGTCCCACAGACGGGCCGCGTGCTCGCCCTGGGGAGCGGGGGTGACGACCGGGCCGAAGAAGGCGACCTGCTCGCCGTCGGGGCCGGGGAGCGCGATGACCGGGGTGCCGACGTCCTGGCCCACCTTGTCGATGCCCTCCTTGTGGGAGGCGCGCAGCTCGGCGTCGAACTCGAAGTCCTCCTGGTCGGCGTACTCGATCAGGTCGGCGGGCAGGCCGGCCTCCTCCAGCGCGCCGGCGATGGCCTCACGGGTCGCGCCCTCGCCACGGTTGTGGAAGCGGGTGCCGAGCGCGGTGTAGAGGGGGCCGAGGACGTCCTGCCCGTGCTTCTGCCAGGCCGCGGTCACCACGCGGATCGGGGCCCACGCCTGGGTGGTCAGCAGCTCCCGGTACTCCTCGGGCAGCTCGTCCAGCCTGGGCTCGTTCAGCACGGCCAGGCTCATGATGTGCCAGCGGATCTCGATGTCGCGCATCTTCTCCACCTCCAGCACCCAGCGGGAGGTCATCCAAGCCCAGGGGCACAGCGGGTCGAACCAGAAGTCGACCGGCGTCTTGCCGGTGGCAGGGGCGGTCGGGGCGGTCTCGGACATGGCGCTCCTCGGGACGAAGTCTTCTCGGTACAGGATCGGTGTGCGGCAGGGGGAACCGTCGGGGGACGGCCCGTCCGCGGGAACCGGCGTGCCGCGGCGCGCGGTCCCCGCGGACGCGAGCCCTCTGAACGGCCAACATCGCTCCTCTCCCGCCGCATTCCCGCTGCCGCACGTCAGAGCCGCATGGGAGGATCATCCCGTCCGCGCCCTGACCACGACCCTAGGGAGTCACCCCCGTGCCCGGTGAGAATCTGTCCCGCGACGAAGCCCGGGAGCGGGCCGCACTGCTGTCGGTCGACGGGTACGAGGTGTCCCTCGACGTGCGCTCCGCGGTCGGCGAGGGGCCGGGCGAGGGCGAGGGGCCGCGCACGTTCCGGTCCGTCACGACGATCCGGTTCCGCTGCAACGAGCCGGGCGCCTCCGCCTTCGCGGACCTGATCGCGCCGAGCGTCACCGCGGTCTCGCTCAACGGCCGGGACCTCGACCCCGGCGAGGTCTTCGACGGCGCCCGGATCGCCCTGGAGGACCTGGCCGCCGACAACGAGCTGGTGGTCGACGCCCAGTGCGCCTACTCGCGCACCGGCGAGGGCCTGCACCGCTTCGTCGACCCGGAGGACGGCGAGGTCTACCTCTACACCCAGTACGAGCCGGCCGACGCCCGCCGGGTCTTCGCCGGCTTCGAACAGCCCGACCTCAAGGCCCCGTTCCGCTTCGAGGTGCGCGCGCCGGAGGACTGGACGGTGTGGAGCAACGGGGCCGGCGAGCGGCACGACGGGGTGTGGCGGTTCGCGGAGACGAAGCCGATCTCGACGTACATCACATGCGTCGTGGCGGGCCCCTACCACTACGTCACCGACTCCTACGAGCGGGAGTTCGCGGACGGCACGCGGCTGGAGATCCCGCTGGGCGCCCTGTGCCGCAAGGGGCTGGCCAAGCACTTCGACGCCGACGACGTCTTCCTGGTCACCAAGCAGGGCCTGGACTTCTTCCACGACCGCTTCGACTACCCGTACCCGTTCGGCAAGTACGACCAGGCGTTCGTGCCCGAGTACAACCTGGGCGCGATGGAGAACCCGGGTCTGGTGACCTTCCGCGAGGAGTACATCTTCCGCGGCAAGGTGACCCAGGCGTCCTACGAGGCGCGGGCCAACACCGTCCTGCACGAGATGGCGCACATGTGGTTCGGCGACCTGGTCACCATGCGGTGGTGGGACGACCTGTGGCTCAAGGAGTCCTTCGCGGACTTCATGGGCGCCTTCTCCCTGGTCGGCGCGACCCGCTTCACCGACGGCTGGATCACCTTCGCCAACCGCCGCAAGGCGTGGGCCTACCGCGCCGACCAGCTCCCGTCCACGCATCCGGTCACCGCGGACATCCGCGACCTCCAGGACGCCAAGCTGAACTTCGACGGCATCACCTACGCCAAGGGCGCCTCCGTCCTGAAGCAGCTCGTGGCCTACGTCGGCCAGGACGCGTTCCTGGAGGGCGCGCGCCGCTACTTCAAGCGGCACGCCTACGGCAACACCCGGCTGGGCGACCTGCTCGCGGTGCTGGAGGAGACCAGCGGCCGGGACATGGGCGCGTGGGCGCGGTCCTGGCTCCAGACGGCGGGCGTGAACGCGCTGACCCCGCAGGTGCTGCTGGACGCCGAGGGCCGGATCGCCGAGCTGGCCGTGGTGCAGGAGGCCGCCGAGTCCCACCCCGAGCTGCGCCCGCACCGGGTGGCGGTGGGCCTGTACCAGCGGTCCCAGGTCGGCGCGCTGGAGCGGTACGCGCGCGCCGAGGCGGACGTACAGGGCGCCCGGACGGTGATCGCGGAGCTGGCCGGCCAGGACGCCCCGGACCTGGTGCTGGTCAACGACGACGACCTCACCTACTGCAAGATCCGCTTCGACGAGAACTCGCTGGCGACGCTGCACGCGCACCTGGGCGCGCTCACCGACCCGCTGGCCCGCGCGCTGTGCTGGTCGGCGCTGTGGAACCTGACCCGGGACGCGCTGCTGCCGGCCCGGGACTTCATCGACCTGGTGCTGCGGTTCGCGGACGGCGAGTCCGACATCGGCGTGCTCCAGATGCTGCACGCGTGGGCGGACTCGGCGCTGGTGCACTACGTGGCCCCGGACCGGCGCGCGGAGGCCGCGCGGGCGCTCGCCCAGGGCGCGCTGGCCGAGCTGCGGCAGGCCGAGCCGGGCAGCGAGCACCAGCTCGCCTGGGCCCGCTTCTACGCGTCGACGGCGTCGGCGCCGGCCGATCTGGAGATGCTGAAGGGGCTGCTGGACGGCGCCGAGGAGATCGCGGGCCTGGAGGTGGACCAGGAGCTGCGCTGGGCGTTCCTGGAGCCGCTGGCGGCGCACGGCGCGGCGGACGAGAAGGCGCTCGCCGACGAGCTGGCCCGGGACGACACCGCCTCCGGCAAGCGCCACCAGGTGCGCTGCCTGGCCGCGCGTCCGTCGGCCGCGGTGAAGGCGCAGGCGTGGGCGCAGGCGGTGGAGTCCGACACGCTGTCCAACGCGCTGGTGGAGGCGACGATCGCGGGCTTCGACCGGCCCGCGCAGCGGGAGCTGCTGGCGCCGTTCGCGCCGAAGTACTTCGAGGTCATCGAGCGGGTGTGGGCGCAGCGGTCCATCCAGATCGCCATGCACGTGGTCAAGGGCCTGTTCCCGGCGTGGCAGGACTCGCCCGAGACCCTGGAGGCGGCGGACGCGTGGCTCGCGGCGCACACGGACGCCGCTCCCGCGCTGCGCCGGCTGGTGCTGGAGTCGCGCGACGACCTGGCGCGGGCGCTGCGCGGGCAGGCGTGCGACGCGGCGGCCGTCTCCTGAGCCCCGGCCTCTCCTGAGTCCCGGCCTCTCCTGAGCCGCGCCGTCTCCTGAGCTCCGCCGTCTCCTGAGCCGCGCCGCTTTCTAAGCGTGGCCGCCGCTTCTTGAAACCGGGCGCCGCTTCCTGAACCGGGCTGCGGCCACTTGAACCCGGCCGCGGCCTCTTGAGGCTGGCTGCCGCTTCCTAAGCCTGGCCACCGCCTCTTGAGCCGGGCCGGTTCTCCGGCCTCTCGTGCGGTTCGGGGGCGGCGACCTCTGGCCAAAGATCAGGCGCGGTGTGATCGTTACAGGACGCGCGCACAGGAGGCCGTAACCCCCTGGTCCGCCCGGAGCGGACCAGGGCTTTTCGGCATCCGAACACCCGTCCTTTAGGGCGGGGTTGTCCGGATTCGTCGACGGACGTGTAACAGCGGTTACAGGGCGCGGCGGGCGCGGGAAATTGCCGGGCATGAGCCACGACACCCCCGCGCCCCTCTCCCCCCGCCCCCTGAGCCACCTCGCCGAGGCACAGCACCGGGTCATGACCTCCGCCGGGCTGCGCGCCCACGGCGTGTCGGCGGCCGAGACGAAAGAGCACTGCCGGTCCGGCGGCCCCTGGCAGCAGTTCCTGCCGGGCGTCTACCTGCTCCACCCGGGCCCGCCCACCGACGAGGAGCGGCTGCACGCGGTGCTCCGGTACGCGGCGCGCACCGCCGCGCCTCGGGCGGCGGCCGGGGTGCCCGCCCAGCCGACCGCCCGGCAGCCGCACCGCCCGGTCTTCCCGGAGGCGGTGATCACCGGCCTGGCCGCCCTCGTCCTGCACGGCTTCGCCGCCGCGCCGCCGCTGTGCGCGCTGGAGCAGATCGACGTCCTGGTGCCGCGGACGCGCCGGCTGCGCTCGACCGGCTGCGCGCGGATCGTGCGCACGGCCGAACTGCCCGCCCCGGACGCGGTCGCCGGGCTGCCGGTGGCCCCGGCGCCGCGCGCCCTGGCGGACGCGGTGGCCGGCCTGGCCGACGCCGCCGCGGTGCGCTCCCTGCTGACGGAGGCGGTTCGCTGTGGGCACTGCGAGCCCGTGGCGGTGGTGCGAGAGCTGACCGCGGCCCGGCTGCTGTCCCGCCCGCACGTGGCGGACGCGGTGGACGCGCTGGCGACCGACGGCCGGGCGGCCGCCGAGGACCGGCTGTACCGGATGGTGCGCGAGCACGGCCTGCCCGACCCGGTGTGGAACGTCGACCTGCGCCTGCCGGGCGGCCCGCACCTGGGCGGTGCGGACGCGTACTGGCCGGAGCAGGCGGTCGCCGTGGAGCTGGACACCCGGGCGGCCCGCCGGGGCGCCCGCCAGGACGAGGACGCGCTGAGGTCGGAGCACGCCCGCAAGCGCGAGGACCTGGAGCGGCTGGGCATCACGCTCGTGCACCTCACCCCCAGAAAGCTGCGGGAGTCCCTGGCGCAGCAGGCGACGGTGGTCCGCACCGCCCTGATGGCGGCCGCCGACCGCGAACCGGCCGCGTACGTGGTGGCGCTGCCCCGCTAGCGACGGCGCCGCCCCGCCAGCGCAGGCGCGGGCGTGCCCGGCGGCGCAGGCGTGCCCGGCGGCGCAGGCGTGCCCGGCGGCGCAGGCGTGCCCGGCGGCGCAGGCGTGCCCGGCGGCGCGGGCGCATGAGGCGGGGCGCGGATGCGGGAGCCCGGAGACGGGGCGCGGAGGTGAGGCCCGGAGATGAGGACGCAGAGGCGCGGAGGCGTGCGTCACATCGCCGTATGCGCCCACGGCGGCCGGGCAGGTACGCAGCAGCACGCGGCCGACGCGCGAGCCCTGGCGACCGCGCCTTCGCCGAGGTCGGTCGCAGCCCCCGAGGGCCCGGTCGCAGCCCCCGGGGGCCTGTTCGGGGCGGGTCCCCGTCCCCGGGCGACGCGCGCGGGGACGGCCGACGCTGAGAATTGGACACGCGGACCCGGGGCGGCCCCATGATGGTGGGGGCGCCTGGGACGCACGCGTGCTACACACCCGTAGACGCATACGCACGTTCAGCAACGCGAGGGAGTCGCCGTGAGGGTCGGAATCGTCGGAGCCACCGGTCAGGTCGGCACGGTCATGCGCAGGATCCTCACCGAGCGCGACGTCCCGGTGACCGAGCTGCGCCTGTTCGCCTCGGCCCGCTCGGCGGGCACGGTGCTGGACGGCGTGACCGTGGAGGACGCCTCCGCCGCCGACTACTCCGGCCTCGACGTCGTGCTGTTCTCCGCGGGCGGCGCGACCTCCAGGGCGCTGGCCGAGAAGGTCGTCGCCCAGGGCGCCGTGGTGATCGACAACTCCTCCGCCTGGCGCCGCGACCCCGACGTGCCGCTGGTGGTCGCCGAGGTGAACCCGCACGCCGTCGCGAACCGTCCCAAGGGCATCATCGCCAACCCGAACTGCACGACGATGGCCGCGATGCCCGTCCTGAAGCCGCTGCACGAGGAGGCCGGCCTCCAAGCGCTGGTCGTCGCCACCTACCAGGCGGTGTCCGGCTCGGGCATGGCGGGCGTGGCGGAGCTGCACGGGCAGGCGCAGAAGGTGGTCGCCGAGGCCGACCGGCTCACCCACGACGGCGCGGCGGTGGACTTCCCCGAGCCGTCCGTCTACCAGCGCCCCATCGCCTTCAACGTGGTGCCGCTGGCCGGGAACATCGTCGACGACGGTCTGCACGAGACCGACGAGGAGCAGAAGCTGCGCAACGAGTCGCGCAAGATCCTGGAGATCCCCGAGCTGAAGGTCTCCGGCACCTGCGTCCGCGTGCCGGTCTTCTCCGGCCACTCCCTCCAGATCAACGCCCGTTTCGCGCGGCCGCTCAGCGTCGAGCGCGCGACCGAGCTGCTGGCCGGCGCCCCGGGCGTCGCGCTCTCCGACATCCCGACCCCGCTCCAGGCGGCCGGTCAGGACCCGTCCTACGTGGGCCGCATCCGCCGCGACGAGACGGTGGACAACGGTCTGGCCCTGTTCGTCTCCAACGACAACCTCCGCAAGGGCGCCGCGCTGAACGCGGTGCAGCTCGTGGAGCTGGTCGCGGCGGAACTGCGGAGCCAGGCCCAGTAGCCCCCGGCCCAGTAGCCCTCAGCCCGGTAGCCCAGGGACCCCGCCGCCGGCCCGCGGCCCGGCGGCATCCGGCCGCGGGCCCGGTCGGCGTCTCCCCCGGGACGCCCCGGGCCAGGCCCCGGCGTCGCACTCCCGGCCCGCCCGGGGGCACCTCGGCGGCCTCCTCGCCGCGCCCCCGCCACGGCCCCCGCACCGGCGGATTGCGGAGATCGCGTCCGGCGCGGATCGCGTGGAAGGATGACGTCACCGACACACCACGAGGAGATGACCGCGTGCCTGGCACAAACCTGACTCGCGAAGAGGCGCGGCAGCGGGCGAAGCTGCTCAGCGTCGACTCGTACGAGATCGCTCTCGACCTGTCCGGCGCGCAGGAGGGCGGCGTCTTCCGGTCCGTGACCACGGTCCGCTTCGACGTCGCCGAGGACGGCGCCTCGTCCTTCATCGACCTGGTCGCCCCCGCCGTGCACGAGGTGACCCTGAACGGCGACGCGCTCGACGCCGCCGAGTCGTTCGCGGACTCGCGGATCGCCCTGCCCGGACTGCTCCAGGGCCGCAACGTCCTGCGGGTGGTCGCCGACTGCGCGTACACCAACAGCGGCGAGGGCCTGCACCGCTTCGTCGACCCGGTCGACGAACAGGCGTACCTCTACACCCAGTTCGAGGTGCCCGACGCCCGCCGCGTCTTCGCCTCCTTCGAACAGCCCGATCTGAAGGCCGCCTTCCAGTTCACCGTGAAGGCCCCCGAGGGCTGGACCGTCGTGTCCAACTCGCCCAGCCCCGAACCCCAGGGCGACGTCTGGGAGTTCGCGCCGACGCCGCGCATCTCGACGTACGTCACGGCGCTGATCGTCGGCCCGTACCACTCCGTGCACAGCGTGTACGAGAAGGACGGGCAGTCCGTGCCGCTCGGCGTCTACTGCCGGCCCTCCCTCGCCGAGTTCCTCGACGCGGACGCCGTCTTCGACGTCACCCGGCAGGGCTTCGACTGGTTCCAGGAGAAGTTCGACCACGCGTACCCGTTCGAGAAGTACGACCAGCTCTTCGTGCCGGAGTTCAACGCGGGCGCGATGGAGAACGCGGGCGCGGTGACCATCCGCGACCAGTACGTCTTCCGGTCCAAGGTGACCGACGCCGCCTACGAGCTGCGCGCGGAGACGATCCTGCACGAGCTGGCCCACATGTGGTTCGGCGACCTGGTCACCATGGAGTGGTGGAACGACCTGTGGCTGAACGAGTCGTTCGCCACGTACACCTCCATCGCCTGCCAGGCGCACGCCCCCGGCTCGCGCTGGCCGCACTCGTGGACCACCTTCGCCAACTCCATGAAGACGTGGGCGTACCGGCAGGACCAACTGCCCTCCACCCACCCGATCATGGCGGACATCAACGACCTGGACGACGTGCTCGTCAACTTCGACGGCATCACCTACGCCAAGGGCGCCAGCGTGCTCAAGCAGCTCGTGGCGTACGTCGGCATGGACGAGTTCTTCCGGGGCGTGCAGGCGTACTTCAAGCGGCACGCCTTCGGCAACACGCGCCTGTCCGACCTGCTGGGAGCACTGGAGGAGACCTCCGGGCGCGACCTCCAGACCTGGTCGGAGAAGTGGCTTCAGACGGCCGGCATCAACGTCCTGCGCCCGGAGATCGAGACGGACGGCCCGGACGGGACCGGGACGGTCACGTCGTTCGCCGTCCGCCAGGAGGCGCCCGCCCTGCCGGCCGGCGCGAAGGGCGAGCCCACGCTGCGCCCGCACCGCATCGCGATCGGCCTGTACGACCTGGACGAGGCGACCGGCGCTCTGGTGCGCGCCGAGGACGGGCGGATCGAGCTGGACGTGGACGGCGAGCTGACCGCCGTGCCGGAGCTGACCGGCCGCCCCCGCCCCGCGGTGATCCTGCTCAACGACGACGACCTGTCCTACGCCAAGGTGCGCCTGGACGAGCGGTCGCTGGCGTTCGTCACCGAGCACCTGGGCGACTTCGCGGCCTCGCTGCCGCGCGCGCTGTGCTGGGCGTCCGCCTGGGACATGACCCGCGACGGGGAGCTGGCCACCCGCGACTACCTCGCGCTGGTGCTGTCCGGGATCGGCAAGGAGTCCGACATCGGCGTGGTGCAGTCGCTGCACCGCCAGGTGAAGCTGGCCCTCGACCAGTACGCCGCCCCGGCCGCCCGCGACACCCTGCTGACCCGCTGGACCGACGCCACGCTGGCGCATCTGCGCGCCGCCGAGGCGGGCAGCGACCACCAGCTCGCCTGGGCCCGCGCCTTCGCCGCGACGGCCCGCACGCCGGAACAGCTCGACCTGCTGAACGCGCTGCTCGAAGGCGCCCAGACGGTCGAGGGCCTGACCGTGGACACCGAGCTGCGCTGGGCGTTCGTGCAGCGGCTCGCGGCGGTCGGCCGGTACGACGAGTCGGAGATCGACAGCGAGTACGAGCGGGACCGGACCGCGGCGGGCGAGCGGCACGCGGCCAGCGCCCGTGCGTCCCGCCCGACCGAGGAGGCCAAGGCCGAGGCGTGGGCGTCGGTCGTCGACTCCGACAAGCTCCCGAACGCCCTCCAGGAGGCGGTCATCTCGGGCTTCGCCCAGACCGACCAGCGCGAGCTGCTGGCACCGTACGCCGAGCGGTATTTCGAGGTGCTGAAAGGCGTCTGGGACGCCCGTTCGCACGAGATGGCCCAGCAGATCGCGATCGGCCTGTACCCGTCGGAGCAGGTGTCCGAGGACACGCTGGAGCTGACGGACGCGTGGCTGGCGTCCGCCGAGCCGAGCGCGGCCCTGCGCCGGCTGGTCTCGGAGTCCCGCTCGGGCGTGGAACGCGCGCTCAGGGCCCAGGCGGCGGACGCGGCAGCGAGCTGAGGGGACGGCCAGCGGGCCGGTGGCCTGGGTTGGGCCACCGGGCCGGTTGTTCTAGGCCGGGCCGCCAGCCCGATTGCCCAGGCTGGGCCGGTTACCCAGGCTGGGCCACCGGGCCCGGTTGTCTAGGCCAGCCTGGCGGGCCGCTTGACCGGGCTGGCCAGCGGGCCGGTGGCCTGGGTTGGGCCACCGGCCCGGCCCAGTTGTCTAGGCCGGGCCGCCAGCCCGATTGCCCAGGATGGGCCGCCGGGTCCGGTTGCCCAGGCAAGTCCGGCGGGCCGGTTGTCCGGGCCGCTGGTCGGCGGGCCGAGTGACCCGGCTGGTCGGGGAACTGGTCTGCCGGGTCCGGCGGCCGAACTGACCGCCCGGCCCGCGGCGGGTCCGCAGTGTGAGGGGCGCCCGGATGCGTACCGGGCGTCCCTCGCCGTCTCGCGCCACGCGCGGGCGGAACGGCGCGGGCCGGGCGATCGAGCGCGCGGCCCCCGGGTTCAGCCCACGTGGGCGGCGAGCGCGGCGTCGACGGCGCCCGGGTCGGCCGTGTCCGCCGCCCAGGCCACGTAGCCGTCGGGGCGGACCAGCACGGCGGTGGGGCGGTCGCTCGCCCAGCGCGCCGCGGCCAGCCGGTCCGCGCGCTCCCGCCCGACCTCGTACGCCCACGGCGCCACGAGGACGAACCGGCCGCCGCGCAGCGCCTCGTAGAGCCGCCCGCCGCCGTCGAAGGCCACGTCAGGGACTCGCGCGCCGACGAGGCGGTGGGCGCCCCGGGGGGCGGCGTAGCGGACGCCGATGCCGGTGACCTGCCCGGCGGTCATGCGGCGGACCGGGCCGTAGACGTCCACGAAGGCGGCGAGCGCGGTGCGCAGGGCCCGGGTCCAGGGGCGCCGCGCCATGGCGAGGCGGATGAGGCGGCCGCTGCTGCGGACCACGGTCTTGCCGACCGGGTGCCGCTCGGCCTGGTAGGTGTCCAGGAGCGTCTGAGGCGCCAGGCCGGTGAGGACCCGGACGAGTTTCCAGCTCAGGTTGGCCGCGTCCTGGAGGCCGGTGTTCATGCCCTGGCCGCCGGCCGGACTGTGCACGTGGGCGGCGTCCCCGGCGAGGAAGACCCGGCCGACCCGGTAGGCGGGGACCTGGCGCTCGTCGCAGTGGAAGCGGGACAGCCAGCGCGGGTCGTGCATGCCGAAGTCGCTGCCGAGGGAGAGCCGGGTCAGCTCCCGGACCTCGTCGAGGCCGACCGGCACGTCGTCGGCCGCCTCCCGTTCGCACTGCCAGCCGACGATCCGGTGGTAGCCGTCGCCGAAGGGCACGACGAGGGCGAAGGCGCCCCGCACGGCGTTGACGGTCATCGGCGCCTCGGGCGGCTCGGTCAGCCGCACGTCCGCGAGCACCATGGAACGGATCACCGAACGCCCGGGGAACGGCAGCCCCACCGCCTTCCGCACCGTGCTGTGCATCCCGTCCGTGCCGACGACGTACGCGGCCCGCAGCGTCTCGGCGCGGCCGCCCGGCCCGCGGACCTCGACGGTCACCCCGTCCGCGTCCTGCGACAGACCGGTCGTCTCCGTCTCGAAGCGGAACTCCGCCCCGGCCCGCGCCGCCCGGCGCTCCAGCACCCGCTCCACCTCGTACTGCGGCAGGACGAGCAGGTGGCCGAACCGCGAGGGCAGCGTGGACAGGTCGATGTCGAGCGCGCCGAAGAACAGCAACTGGGCGAGCGGGCACCCGACGGCCTCCAACTCGTCGGCGAGGCCGCGCGCGTCGAGCATCTCCAGGGTGCGGGCGTGCAGGCCGAAGGCGCGCGAGAGGTTGCTGATCCGGTGGGGGCGCTTCTCGACGAGGGTGGTGCGGATGCCTGCGGCGGCGAGGTCTCCGGCCAGGAGAAGTCCGGTGGGGCCGGCGCCGACGACGATCACGGAGGCGGCGGAGGGGGTGGAGGCGGCGGAGGAGTCGCCGGGGGCGTCCGGGGTGGGTGCGGTGCCTGTGCGGTCGGTGCTGCCGGACATGGGAGCCTCCTCGGAACCGAGCCGACTGTTCCGGTCAACGTTTGTTGCCATACGTTCGTTGGCCCACGCCTGTTGGCCTACGTTCGTTGGCCCCCGATCGTCGGCCTACGCTGATGGGTCCACATTCGTTGACCTACGTCCGTTGGCCAACGTTCGTTGACTTGCGCTCGTTGACCTACGCTCCCCGGCCAGCGCCCGTTAGCCAACACATGTGGGCCAACGGCTGTTTGCCCACTCGCGTTGCCCTACCCGTGTTGGCCAACGCCTGTAGGTCAAACCGGGGGCCCACGCTCGCGAGTCAGCACCCGTAGGACAACACTCGTAGGTCAACACTTGTTGGCAACACTAATCCCCACCCCTAGACTTGTCAACACGTGTTGGCCTACGGTTGTTGGCATGCAAAACAGCGCTTCCCAGACCTCCGACGCCCCCAGCACCGCGGCCCGCCGCTCCGACGCCACCCGCGCCGCCATCCTCACCTCCGCCCGTAAGCGCTTCGCGGCCGACGGCTACGAGCGGGCCACCATCCGCGCCATCGCCCGGGACGCGGACATCGACCCCTCGATGGTCATGCGGTACTACGGGAACAAGGAGCGCCTGTTCGCGGCGGCCGTCGCCCTCGACCTGCATCTGCCGGACATGTCCGAGCTGCCCCGCGAGGAGGTTGGGCGGGCACTCGTGGCGCACTTCCTCACCTTGTGGGAGGAGAACGGCGAGCTCACGGCGATCCTGCGGGTCGGCGTCACCGACCCGGCCGCCGCCGAGCGGATGCAGCAGGTGTTCCGCGAGCAGGTGCTGCCCGTCGCCCAGGCGGTGTGCCCGGATCCCGAGCAGGTGCCCGCGCGGGCCGCGCTGTGCTCCGCGCAACTGCTGGGGCTCGCGCTCACCCGCTACGTTCTGCGGTTTCCCCCGGCCGTCGACCTGACCCGCGAGGAAGCTCTCGCGTGGCTCGCCCCCGCCGTGCAGCGCTACCTGACGGCGCCCCACCCCTGACCGGAACCGGCGCACGGCCAGCCCAGCCCGGCTCGAACCGGCGACCGGGGCCACGCGACCGGCCGCCCACGACCGGCGAGCGTGGACGCGGGCAAGCGAAAAGCGCCTGTGCCGCGTCGCGTACGACGATGCGTACGCGGCGCGGGACAGGCGCTCTGAAGCGGTGGCCGCGGCCTTCAGCCTCGGCCCCGACGGGACCGGCGGGGCCTCGCTCAGGCCTCGATCTCGTCCTTCGTTCTCACGTTCCGGCTGGTGTCCTGCGGCCCGTTGGAGCGGGCCAGCACCATGACCAGGCCCGTGATGACCAGGAACAGCAGGAGCGGGATGCCGACATAGAGCCCCAGCGTCGCACCGACGCCCAGCCCCGGGCCGGGGTCGTCGCCGTCGTCGCGGGTCAGCGCGAGCGCGGGGGACGACATGAGCAGCATCATCAGCGTCGTACCGGCAGCCAGGGCGCCGGCGCGCAGGGCGTTCTTTTTGTCCACGCTGTAAAAGTAGCGAACGGCCTGGGGACCCGCGCGTCCGGGGCGCCGTAGGGGACCGGCCCGTACGCCTGGCCCCCGCCCACACCCCTTCCAGACCTCCGCCCGCGCGCCTCTCCACCTCCGGGCGCCAGCGCGCCCCTTCGCGCGCCACGCCGTCTCCGCGCGCCTGCGCCCCCTTCCGCGCGCTCCTCCGCCTGCGCCCCCTCATGGCCCCCCGCCCGCGCGGCCCCCCGCCTCCCCCTGCGCGGAGCGGCCCCCCGCCTCCCCCTGCGCGGAGCGGCCCCCCGCCTCCCCCTGCGCGGAGCGGCCCTCGGCCGACACCGACGCCGACGTGGACCTCACGCCTGTGCCCCGAGGTCCGGGCCCGCCTCCCTAGGGGTTCGCGCGCCCGCGCGGAGGACGTCCGTCAGGGCGTGCAGGCGGGGGGAGGCGGCGAGGTCCTCCAGGGTGACCGGGCGGCCTTCGGCGTCGGCGACGGGCAGCCGCCAGTTCGGGTACTGGTCCCAGGTGCCGGGGAGGTTCTGCGGGCGCCGGTCGCCGACGGCGTCCGGGAGCCAGAGGCCGACCATCCGGGCCGGGGTGCGCAGCAGGTAGCGGTGGACGGCCTGGATCCCGGCCTCCTCGGCGGCCTGCTCGGCGGAGGCGCCGCGGCTGACGGTCGGGGACTCCAGCAGCCCCGTCTCCGTCAGCAGCGTGAGCCACTCGCCGGTGTCCGCCGCGTCCTCCGCGCTCTCCTCCTCCAGCGGGCGGGTGAGCAGCCCGAGGCGGTGGCGCAGGGCCACGTGCTCGCCGGTGAGGCGGGCGGCGGTGGGCGGCAGGTCGTGGGTGGTGGCGGTGGCCAGGCAGTCGGCCCGCCAGCGTTCGGGGGACAGCGGGCGGCCGTCGCCGGCCCAGTCGCGTTCGAACCACAGCACCGAGGTGCCGAGCACGCCGCGCCGGTCCAGGGCCTCGCGCACCCCGGGCTCCACGGTGCCCAGATCCTCACCGATGACGATGGCCCCGGCCCGCGACGCCTCCAGGACCAGGACGGCGAGCATGGCCTCGGCGTCGTAGCGGACGTAGGCGCCCTCGGTGGGCGGGCAGCCCTGGGGGACCCACCAGAGCCGGAACAGGCCCATGACGTGGTCGATGCGCAGGGCGCCCGCGGAGCGGAACAGGGCGCTCAGCAGGCGGCGGAAGGGCGCGTATCCGGAGGCGGCGAGCCGGTCGGGGCGCCAGGGCGGCAGTCCCCAGTCCTGGCCGCGGGCGTTGAAGGCGTCCGGCGGGGCGCCGACCGACATGCCGGCCGCGAAGCAGTCCTGCTGCGCCCAGGCGTCGGCGCCGCCGGGATGCACGCCCACGGCGAGGTCGTGCACGATCCCGATCGGCATGCCGGCCTCCCGCGCGACGCGCTGGGCGGCGGTGAGCTGCGCATCGGTGAGCCAGGCGAGACGGGAGTGGAAGTCGACGCGGTCGGCCAGTTCAGCGCGGGCGCGGGCGGTGTCGGCCGAGCGCGGGTCGCGCAGTGCGGCGGGCCAGCGGCTCCAGTCGGCGCCGTGCACCTCGGCGAGGGCGTACCAGGTGGCATGGTCCTCCAGGGCCTGGCCCTCGCGGGCGAGGAAGTCGGCGTAGGCGGCGCGGCGGCCGGGGCCGAGCGGCGCCCGGCAGACCAGTTCCAGCGCCTCGCGCTTCAGCTCCCACACGGCGTCGCGGTCGATCAGGGCGCCCTCGTCGAGCACGGCGGCGCGCAGCCGTCCGGCCTGCTCCAGCAGGGTCCGCAGGCGGTCGCGGTCCGGCCCCTGCGCGACGTAGGCGTATTCGGGGACCTCCTCGACGCGCAGGTACACGGGGTCGGGGAAGCGGCGCGAGGAGGGCCGGTACGGAGAGGGGTCGGTGGGCGTCCCGGGCACGGCCGCGTGCAGCGGGTTGACCTGCACGAATCCGGCGCCGAGCGACCGTCCGGCCCAGGCGCCCAGCTCGGCGAGGTCTCCGAGGTCGCCCATGCCCCAGGAGCGGCGCGAGAAGAGCGAGTAGAGCTGGACGAGCAGTCCGTAGGACCGCCCCGGCGGAGTGGGCAGCCGGGGCGGGGCGACGACCAGGCAGGCGTCGGCGGTGCGGCCGTCGGGGGCTACGGCGGTCAGCCGGTGGACGCCCGGCGGCAGACGCTCCAGGACGGCGCGGATCCCGCCGTCCTGACCGAGCGCGTCCGGTGCGGCGCCGGGCTGCCCTGCGCCGGTCTGTGCTGCGCCTGCCTGGCCTCCGCCGGTCTGCCCTGCGCCAGTCTGCCCCGCGTCGGGCTGTCCTGCGGCGACCCGTCCGGTGCCGAAGGGTCCGGCGTCGTCGCGTCCGGTGCCGTAGGGCCCGGCGCCGTTCCGCCCAGGTCCGTCATGCCCGGTGCCGCCGTGCCCGGTGCCGCCGTGCCCGGATCCGCCGTGCCACGTCGCGCCGTCGCCGGTCGCAGGACGCCCGGCCCCCACGTACAAGGTCCCCTCCGCGACCTCGTCCGCTCCGATCTCCCCCTGCGCGGTCCCGCCCCGCTCGGTCTCGACGCTCAGCCGGGTGCCGGGCGGCAGCGCGTCGAGGACGGCGGCGAGGGCCGTGGACGGGGCCTGGGCGGCGGAGGCGAGGGCCGAGGGCGTAAGGGCGTGGGCGGCGTCGTCGCCGCTCCAGTCCACAACCGTGGGCGGGAGCAGCCGGTGCGCCAGTTCCGCCTCGCGGGCGGCGAGCGCGGTGCGGACGGCCTCGGGAGTGCGCGCGTCGACGTCCAGGGCGGCCAGAGCCGCGACGACCGCGGTGGCGGACGCGGCCACGATCGTGCTCGGGGAGGGGCTGTAGGAGGTGGCGACGCCGTGCAGCGCGGCGAGCCGGGACAGCTCGCCCTTCGAGGGGTCGTCGTCGAGCGGTTCGGCCGGCCGGGGCGCTGTCATCGGGGACTCCTAGGACTCCGCGCGGGCGGGGTCGGCGTCGGGGTCGGCCGGGGTGGTCCCCGGCTCCGGGAAGGCGTCGTCGTCGTAGGAGAACGCGGACTCGCTGGTCAGCGGCGCGGCCTCGGCGAGCGGCGGCTCGCTGGTGAGCGGTTCGGCGTCGGGCAGCGGCGGCTCGCTGGTGAGCGGGGGCTCGGCGTGAGCGCCCTCCGCGCTGAACACGTCCTGGTGCGGCTCATCGGCGGCCGGGTCGGGGAACTGGACCGGGTCCGGGTCCGGGTCCGGGTCCGGGTCCGGCGAGCGTTTGGACAGGGCGGTGTCGGCCAGGGCCGGGAGCAGAAGATATGCCGGTGCGGCCACGAAGGGCCTCCTTGTCGGGTGGCGGCGACGAGCGGGTTACCGCAGCCCTACCCAGTGCACGCGGCGGCAGACGTCCGAGAGCGAACCCAGGACACTCTGGGTGCTCCTGGTCACATGACGATCCCTGCAGGGTGGGGCACACACGGCGCGGCGGCCACTCCCGTCAGCGCGCGCCGACGCCTGTCCCCCGAAAGGCCGACGCCTGTCCCCCGATAGGGGGAGGGGTGCGTCAGGCGGAGATGCCGTCGATCCGGGCCACGGCGTCGTCCGCGCCGTACGGCTGGAGGTAGGGCAGCCAGCGCGGATCGCGGTGGCCGGTGCCGATGATGCGCCAGGCCAGACCGGTGGGCGGCGCCGGTTTATGGCGCAGCCGCCAACCCAGCTCGACCAGGTGCCGGTCGGCCTTGACGTGGTTGCAGCGGCGGCAGGACGCGACCACGTTGTCCCAGACGTGCTGGCCGCCGCGCGAGCGCGGGATGACGTGGTCGACGCTGGTCGCGACGCCGCCGCAGTACATGCAGCGGCCGCCGTCGCGGGCGAACAGCGCCCGCCTCGTCAGGGGCACGGGGCCCCGGTACGGGACCCGGACGAAACGCTTGAGCCGGACCACGCTGGGTGCGGGGACGGTGACGGTCGCGCTGTGCAGATGGGCGCCGGACTCCTCGAGGCAGACCGCCTTGTTCTCCAGCACGAGGACGAGCGCGCGGCGGAGCGGTACGACGCCGAGGGGCTCGTACGACGCGTTGAGGACCAGGACATGCGGCACGGGGGCCTCCTTGTACGCCGGCGACGCGTGGCTCGCGCCGGGACGATCTGACGCCAGTCTCCCCTCATGCCTGGTGGGCGCGCCACCATGTCCCGGTAACGGGCTGGGAGTGTTTTCGACCACACCTGCCGCGTCCCCCGTATCACGGCACGTTCACACGGCCTGTTCAGAGGCGGGTGGGCGCCCTTTCGCCGCGGCCCCTCCTCCGGGGTCTCCGCGAGCCGCCGACCATGCCCCGTTAGTGTGGTGGGTCTGCCCGTCCGGTGACCTCGTCGTGACCTAGACGATACTGACCACCGCATTGACCGTTGCGCCGGAGGGCGGACGCAACTGGAGGTTCCTGCCGTGTCCCTGTCCGCCGTCCTCTCGGCCGCCGGAGCGTCGCCGTCCCCGGCGCCTTCGCAGTCACCGGCCTCGACGGTCCCCACGCTCCAGGACGCCCAGCAGGGCGCCGACCAGGCCGCGAGCTGGGTCGAGCAGAACTGGTCGACGTGGCTGGCGATCGGTCTGCGCGTCGTGCTCATCCTGGTGATCGCCGGCGTGCTGCGCGCGGTGGTCCGGCGGGCGATCACCAAGCTCATCGACCGGATGAACCGCACGTCCGCGCATCAGTCGGGCGGCATGGCGCTGGGCGGCCTGCTGGTCAACGCCGAGCGGCGCCGGCAGCGCTCCTCGGCGATCGGCTCGGTGCTGCGCTCGGTGGCGAGCTTCGTCATCCTGGGGACCGCCGCGCTGATGGTGATGTCCGCGTTCCAGATCAACCTGGCGCCGCTGCTGGCGTCCGCCGGAGTGGCGGGCGTCGCCGTCGGCTTCGGCGCCCGCAACCTGGTCACGGACTTCCTCTCCGGCGTCTTCATGATCCTGGAGGACCAGTACGGCGTCGGCGACACGGTCGACGCGGGCGTGGCCTCCGGCGAGGTGATAGAGGTCGGCCTGCGCGTGACGAAGCTGCGCGGCGCCAACGGCGAGATCTGGTACGTCCGCAACGGCGAGGTCAAGCGGATCGGCAACCTCTCCCAGGGCTGGGCGACGGCCGGGGTGGACGTGACCGTCCGGGCGGCCGAGGACCTGGACCACGTCCGGACCACTCTGGACGAGGTCGCCGAGCGGATGAGCAAGGACGATCCCTGGAACGAGATGCTGTGGGGCCCGATCGAGGTGCTGGGCCTGGACAGCGTGCTGATCGACTCGATGGTGGTCCGGGTCTCGGCCAAGACCATGCCGGGCAAGTCGGTGGGGGTCGAACGCGAGCTGCGCTGGCGCATCAAGCGCGCGTTCGACGAGGCCGACATCCGCATCGTGGGCGGGGACACGGCCGTGGTGGACGAGGAGAGCGCGCCCGACCCGATGGCGGCGGTCGCGGCGCCGTCGGCCTTCTCCGACGCGACGTCCTCCCAGACCACGGCTGCCCAGCCGATCACCTCGCAGCAGCCGGTCACCTCGCAGCGGCGCTCGACCGGGAAGTGAACGGGAAGTAGCCGTCCCGACCGCCCGCTGACACGCACCCGCCGCGCGCAAGCGCCCCCGCAGACGACGACTCCGCCGTCCGTCGGGGGCGCTTGCGCGTGCCCCGGTCGCCCCGGACACACCCAGCGACCTCACGCCTCCCCGGCGACGTCACGCACCCTCAGCAACTCCAGGCACCCGAAAAGCACCCTGCCCCCCCTTGACGCCCCCTCCGTCCGGACCTAGGTTCCGGGCAAGCGAATAGGAAACCTTCCTAACAGCTACGTCGGGGAACGGGTGGCGAGACGCATGGCAGAACCCGCCGGAACACCGAGCCCTACGGACCCACCGCACCCCCCGAATCCACCGAGCCCACCGAGCCCACCGAGTCCGCCGACCCCCCAGCACCACCCACCGGGCACGCCCGGCCCACTCGGGAAGCCCGGTCCACCCGGTACGCCCGGCACCCCCCGCGTCCTGCGCGCCATGAACGACCGGGCGGCACTCGACCTGCTGCTGGAGCACGGCCCCCTCTCCCGCCCCCGCGTCGGCGAGCTGACCGGCCTGTCCAAGCCGACCGCCTCCCAACTGCTGGCCCGCCTGGAGGCCGCGGGACTGGTGCACGCCACGGGCGCCAGCGAGGGTCGCCCCGGTCCGAACGCCCGGCTCTACGCCGTCCGTCCGGCCGCCGGACACGCCGCCGGGCTCGACGTGGCCCCGCACCGCGTCCGCGCCGCCGTCGCGGACATCACCGGCCGTACGGTCGGCGCGTACGAGCTGCCCACACCCGGCCGCGGCGCCGACGGGCCCGAGCGCGTGGTGCGCCAGGTGACCGGCGCCCTGGACGGCGCGCTGGAGGCGGCCGGGCTGGCACGCGCGGACGTCCGCCGGCTGGTCGTCGCCACCCCCGGCGCCTTCGACCCCACCACCGGGCGGCTGCGCTACGCCACCCACCTGCCCGGCTGGCACTCCCCCACGATCCTCGAAGACCTCGCCGCCGCGCTGCCCATGCCGGTGGAGTACGAGAACGACGTCAACCTGGTCGCCCTCGCCGAGCAGCGCCTCGGCGCGGCCCGCGGGCGCCGGGACTTCGTGCTGCTGTGGAACGAGACGGGCCTGGGCGCCGCCCTGGTCCTGGGCGGTCGGCTGCACCGCGGCTGGACCGGCGGCGCGGGCGAGGTCGGTTTCCTGCCGGTGCCCGGCGCCGCACTGGCCCGCGGGGTCGCAAGCACCGGGAGCGGCGGCTTCCAGGAACTCGCCGGCGCACAGGCCGTACTGGAGCTGGCCCACGACCTCGGCATCGAACACACGGAGCACACGGAGCACGCCGCCATTGCCGCAGACACTCGGCACGCTGCGAACCTCGAGCGCACCCCGCACGCCGCGAACCCCCCGCACACCGGTACCTCGCCGTCCCCCTCCCCCGCCGAGGCCGCCGCCGCGCTCCTCGCCCATGCGGCCAGCCACGCCACCGGTCCCCAGCGCACCCTGCTGACGACGTACGCGACCCGGCTGGCCACCGGCCTGGCCGCGCTGGTCTCGGTCCTCGACCCCGAACTGGTCGTCCTCAGCGGCGCGGTGCTCACCGCGGGCGGCGAGGTACTGCGCGCCCAAGTCCAGGCCGAGCTGGCGGAACTGGCCGCCTCCCGGCCGCACCTGGTGATCAGCGAGGTGCGCGAACACCCTGTGCTGCGCGGCGCGTTGGAGAGCGCGCTGACGGCTGCCCGCGACGAGGTCTTCGACACCGCGCGCTGAACCTCGTACCAGCGTCGGACCACCTCAGCTACCCCAACCACCCCGCCCCTCGACCCCGACCACCCGACGACCACCCCGTCCGCCCGCGTCCGTTCAGGGAGATCCAGCCATGCCCGTAGCGTCCCGGTCCGCAGCGTCCCGGAGAGAAGGGCTGACGACATGAAGCTCGCGGTGGTCGGCGGCGGTTCGACCTACACCCCCGAACTCGTGGACGGTTTCGCCCGCCTGCGGGGCACGCTGCCCGTCGAGGAACTGGTGCTGACCGACCCGGCGGCGGACCGCCTGGAGCTGGTCGGCGGCCTGGCCCGGCGCATCTTCGCCCGCCAGGAGCACGAGGGCCGCATCACCACTGCCTCGGACCTGGACAAGGCGGTGGACGGCGCCGACGCGGTCCTGCTCCAGCTCCGCGTGGGCGGTCAGGCGGCCCGGCAGCAGGACGAGACGTGGCCCCTGGAGTGCGGCTGCGTCGGCCAGGAGACCACCGGCGCGGGCGGCCTCGCCAAGGCCCTGCGCACGGTGCCGGTGGTCCTGGACATCGCGGAACGGGTGCGCCGCGCCAACCCGGACGCCTGGATCATCGACTTCACCAACCCGGTCGGCATCGTCACCCGCGCTCTGCTCCAGGCGGGCCACCGGGCGGTCGGCCTGTGCAACGTGGCGATCGGGCTCCAGCGGAAGTTCGCCGCGCTGCTGGGCGTCGCCCCGGCCGACGTCCATCTGGACCACGTGGGCCTGAACCACCTCACCTGGGAGACGGGCGTACGCCTGGGCGGCCCCGGCGGCGAGGACGTGCTGCCCCGCCTGCTGGCCGAGCACGGCGACGCCGTCGCCGCGGACCTGCGCCTGCCCCGCCCCCTCCTGGACCGCCTCGGCGTCGTCCCCTCGTACTACCTGCGCTACTACTACGCGCACGACCAAGTGGTGGAGGAGCTGCGCACGAAGCCCTCACGCGCCGCCGAAGTGGCCGCCCTGGAAAGGGAGCTGCTGCGGATGTACGCCGACCCGGCCCTGGACCAGAAGCCCGCGCTGCTCGAACGGCGCGGCGGCGCGTACTACTCGGAGGCCGCGGTGGACCTGGCGGCGGCCCTGCTCGGCGGCGGGGGCAGCCCCCACCAGGTGGTCAACACCCGCAACGGGGGAACCCTGCCGTTCCTGCCGGACGACGCGGTGATCGAGGTGCAGGCGGCCGTGGGCCGCGAGGGCGCGGTCCCGCTGCCCGTCGCCCCCATGGACCGCCTGTACGCGGGCCTGACGGCGAGCGTGACGGCGTACGAGGAACTGGCCCTGGAGGCGGCCCTGCACGGCGGCCGGCAGCGGGTCTTCCGCGCCCTGCTGGCCCACCCGCTCATCGGCCAGCACGCGTACGCCGAGACGCTCGCCGACCAGCTCATCGCGCACAACCGGGAGCACCTGGCATGGGCTTGACCGCGAGCGTCCTCGCCGTCGACGCGGGCAACAGCAAGACGGACGTCGCGGTCGTGGCGGCCGACGGGAGCGTCCTCGCCACGGCCCGCGGCGGCGGCTTCCGGCCGCCGGTCGTGGGCGTCGAGGCCGCGCTCGACACCCTCGCCCGCACGGTGGCCGCAGCATACGAGGCGGCCGGGGTCACCTCGGTCGGCCATGTCTCCGCCTGCCTGGCCAACGCCGATCTCCCCGTGGAAGAGCAGGAGTTGACGGCGGCCGTCGCGGCACGCGCGTGGGGAGCGACGGCAGAGGTCCGCAACGACGCCTTCGCGATCCTGCGCGCGGGGACGGCCGAGCCGCGCGGCGTGGCGGTGGTGTGCGGCGCCGGCATCAACTGCGTGGGCATGCGCCCCGACGGCCGCACGGCCCGCTTCCCGGCGCTCGGCCGCATCTCCGGTGACTGGGGCGGCGGTTGGGGCCTGACCGAGGAGGCCCTGTGGCACGCGGCACGCGCCGAGGACGGCCGGGGCGGCCCGACGGCACTGGCGCACACGCTCCCGGCGCACTTCGGCCTGGACTCGATGTACGCCCTCGTCGAGGCGCTGCACCTGCACCGCATCGACCCGAGCCGCCGTCAGGAACTGACACCGGTCCTGTTCGCCACGGCGGCCGGGGGCGACCCCACCGCCCGCACGCTCGTCGACCGCCTGGCCCACGAAGTCGTCGCCATGGCCGCCGTAGCCCTGACCCGCCTGGACCTCCTGGACGAGGAGACGCCGGTCCTGCTGGGCGGCAGCGTGCTGGCAGCCCCCCACCCCCGACTGCACGCCAAGATCAGCGACATACTCGCCACACGAGCCCCCAGGGCAACCCCCCAGGTGATAACGGCCAGCCCAGTCCTGGGCGCAGCCCTCCTGGGCCTGGACCACACAAACGCCCCCCAGACGGCCCACAAACGCCTGAGATCCCACTTCACCCCGTAAAAAAACCACACCCCACGCCGGAAAGTCCGACAGCCGACCCAACCAGCAGAAGCCCCCCACAACGGGAGAGCCGACAGCCGACCAAGGTCGGAAAATCCGAGAAGAAGCCCCCCACGGCGGGAGAGCCGACAGCCAACCCAACCGCAGAAGCCCCCACGGCGGGAGAGCCGACAGCCGACCCAACCGCAGAAGCCCCCACGGCGGGAAAGCCGGCAGCGGACGGGAGCGGGCCGTGGGGGCGCGTCCAAGGTCCGCCGCGTACTGCGGTCTCAGCCCAGTCAAGCCGATGAAACTCAGAGCAGTATGTCCGTGTGCGGCGGACCGGACGCGCCCCCACGGCCCGCGCACCCCGGACCACAGCACCCGCGCACCCACGGCCCGCGCACCCCCGAACACAGCACCCGCACCCGCACCCGCACCCGCAGGCACAACACCCGCACCCCCGCGCACCACACCCCCCGCACGCTCCAAGGGAACCGAACCGCCCTCCCCGACGTATTCATGAGCAGGGAAAGAACGCGCCCCGTCCACGCACGACCACGCACCGCCACCGCACCGCCACGCACGCCCGCACACCACCCACGATCAAGATCCGGCGAAGGCCGGTGCGAATGTCAGTCCCACCGGGGATACTTGCGTCGACGGATGACCACGGGGGAGGTCAGGAGTGACACAGCCGCCGACGAGCAGCACCACACCACCCGCGCCGACCGCGCCACCCGCGCAACCGCTGCCACCAGCGCACTCGACGCCGCCCGCGCCCCCACCCCCCGCGACACCGCCCCGCGCCCCCGCACCCCCGCGCCGCACCGCGTTCGCCGAGGGCGCCGACCGCCTGCGCACGGCGGCCACCACCGAGCCGGGTCGCCTGCGCGCGATCGGCGCGGTGCTCGCTCTGCTGGTCGTCGCCTTCGGCGCCGTCGCCGCGTGGCAGACCACCGACCGCGCCTCGGCGGCGGACGACGTGCTGCACAGCAGCCAGCCCCTCAGCTCCGACGCCGCCGACATCTACCGTTCCCTGGCGGACGCGAACACCATGGCGGCGAGCGGGTACCTGGCGGGTCTTCAGGAGAGCGCGGCCACCCGCGCGCGCTACGAGTCGGACGTGCGCACCGCCGCCGCCAAGCTGGTCACCGCGGCCGCCAGCTCCGCCCCCGGGTCCCCGTCCGCGGCCACCGTCGCCCGGCTCAACGAGCTGCTGCCGCGCTACAAGGGCCTGGTGGAGTCGGCCCGCGCCAACAACCGCCTGGGCTTCCCGGTAGGCGGCGCGTATCTGCGCACGGCCAACGACGCGATGCAGGGCCAGATGCTCCCGGCCGCCGAGGACCTGTACCAGAAGGAGAACCAGCGCCTGCGCGCGGACTACGGGGACGCGACACCGTACCCGTGGGCGGCGATCGTCCTCGGCGTCCTCGCGCTGGCGGCGCTCGCCTGGGCCCAGCACCGCACCTACCGCCGCACCAACCGGGTGCTCAACCACGGCCTGGTCGCCGCCACCGCCGCCACCGCCGTCGTCCTGCTGTGGCTGGTCGTCGGGCACAGCGTCGCGCGGGCGGGCCTGGACGGCTCCTACGCGCACGGCGTCCGCTCGCTGAACGTGCTGCACGACGCCCGGATCGCCTCCCTGAAGGCCCGCAGCGACGAGAACCTGACGCTGGTCAGCCGCGGCGCCGAGACCAAGACGCTGAAGGACGGCACGGTCATGGACGCCTACGACTTCGGCTACGACCAGGAGATCGGCGCGCTCGGCGCGACGCTGGCCCGCGCGGACGCGCTCGCCGACGACGCGGCGGGCCGCACGCCGCTGCGGGCGGCGGACCGGTCGATGAAGGTGTGGAAGGCGCGGCACGCCGAGGCCCGCGCGGCCAACGACTCGGGCGACTACCAGAAGGCCCGCGACAAGGTCGTCGGCGCGCGGGCCGGAGACGCGGCGGCATCGACGGGGGCGTGCTTCGACGACGTCGACGCCTCGCTGGCCTCGGCGCTCACCCACGAGACGGACGAGTTCAGGAAGGCCGCGCAGGACGGGCGCGACGCGATGACCGGCCTGCCGGCCGGATCGGCGGCGCTGGCGGTCCTGGGCGCGGCCGGCGCCCTGCTGGGCGTCGGCCGCCGGCTGTCGGAGTACCGGTGAGACCGGCGAGACCCGTGAGACCGGCGAGACCCGTGAGACCGGCGAGACCGGCGAGACCCGTGAGACCCGTGAGAGGGAGCGTGAGCGGGATGGGAGGAGGCGTGAGGATGCGCGTGGGGCGACTGCGCACCGGCCTGCGGGGCTGGGGCGGTGTGGGCGCGATGGCGGCGGTCTGCGCCCTGGCGCTGGCGTTCGTCCTGCTGCTGCCGCACGCCCAGTCGCGCGGCGCGGAGGCGGGGGCGTCGGGCGGCCGGGGACCGGCGCGGGGCCTGAAGACCGCGGCCGGGTCCTGCACGGACGCCGACGCGCAGAACCAGAGCCCGCCCCCGTCGGACGGCGGCGGCCCCGCCGTGGACGCCGTCAAGGCGCGCGGGTACCTGTCGGTCGGCGTCGACCAGAACAGCTACCGCTGGGGCTACCGCAACCCCAACGACTCCTCCGGCGCGCTGGAGGGCTTCGACATCGACCTCGCCCACCGGATCGCCCGGGACGTCCTCGGCGACCCGGACAAGGTCCAGTTCCGGGCCATCCCGACCAACGAGCGGGTGCCCGCGGTGCAGAGCGGCCGGGTGGACATGGTGGTGCGCACCATGACCGTCACCTGCGACCGGCTCAAGCAGGTGGCGTTCTCCGCCCCGTACTTCCAGACCGGCCAGCAGGTCCTCGCCCCGAGGACGTCGTCGATCACCGGCTACGACGCCTCGCTCGCCGGGAAGAGGGTGTGCTCGGCGACCGGCTCCACGGCCTACGACCACCTGGCCGCCGACCGCGAGAGCGGCGCGCTGCCCGCCTCCACCGACATCTCCGCCACCGTCCCCAACCAGTTGGACTGCCTGGTGCGGCTGCAACTGGGCGAGGCGGACGCGGTGGTGACCGACGGCGCGCTCGCCGCGAGCCAGGCCGCCCAGGACCCCACGGTGGAGCTGAAGGGCGGCGCCTTCACCAAGGAGTATTACGGCGTGGCGATGAGACGGGGCGCCGACGACCTGGTGCGCCGGGTCAACCGGATACTGGAGGACTACCGCAAGGACGGGGGCTGGAAGGCGTCGTACGACAAGTGGCTCTCCCCCACGCTGGGTAAGGACTCCCCGTCGGCCACCGCGCCGGCGCCGAGCTACAGGTGACCGGCGCCCGCGGGGCCCCGGGCGGGGGCGGCGCGGGCCGACGCGGGACCGACGGAACACCGAGAGCAGCGAGAGGTGATCGATGGGCGGCGCGGACCCCGCCGGGCCGGTGCTGGACCGGGACGAGGTGGACCGTGCGCTGGCGCGGCTCGGCCAGGAGCACGAGGCGATCGAGACCTCGCTCCTCGCCCTTCAGGACCACGCGGGCCGCAGGCTGCTGGAGGGCGCCGAGCTGACCGGCGTCACCCGGGAGCGCTGGACGGCCGCGGAGGCGTCGATCACGCTGCTGTGGACGTACTTCGACGCCTACACGGCCGCGCTGCGCAGCGCCCGGGAGATCCGCGGCCGCCGCCGCTGGTCCAGCCGCGAGGATCTGGCGGAGCTGACCGAACTGCTGCGCGGGACGTCCGTCACGGTCGGCGACGCCGCGGCGGCCGCGTCCGCGCTGACCGGTCCGGGCCGGCTAAGCCACAGTTTCTCGCTGGCGGGCCTGGTGGACCGCATGAACGAGCTGTACGCGACCGGTCTGGACACGGTGGTCGCCGCCGACGCGGTGTGGTCGGCGCTGCCCGCCCGGATCGATTTACTCGCCGCGGAGCTCCAGCGCACGCGCGCACTCGCGCACTCCGTGGGCGTGCGCCCCGGCGAGCACCCGGCGGGCGACGACCTGGAGCGGATCACCCGCTCCCTGACAGGGCTGCGCGAGCGCGTGGTCTGCGACCCGCTGGCCTTCTGGCTTCCCGCGAAGGGCAGTTCGGCGCCCGGCGGCGGCCGTCCCGACACCGCGGTCTACGACCGCGAGGCGCAGGCCCTGGACGAGGTGCGCCGGGAGATCGACGCGGTCCTCGGGGTGCGCCAGGACGCCGAGCAGCGGCTGATCAAGCTGCGCGACGTGCTCTCCCGCGCGGACCGCACGCTCGCCGAGGCCCGCACCGCGCGCGGCGAGGTGCTGGCGAAGATCGCCGCCACGGAGGTGCCGGTGGTCAGCGGCCCGCCGACGGTGCTCCAGGAGCAGTTGGCGGCGGCCGCCGAGTACCGCAGGCAGGGGCGATGGCACCGGCTGTCGCCGCTGCTGGAGTCCCTGGAGCAGAAGGCGGAGGACGAGCTGCTGCGCGCCCGCGAGTCGTTGACGGCGGTCACCGCCCCGCTGGCGGTGCGCGCCGAGCTGCGCGGCCGGCTGGACGCCTACCGGGCCAAGGTGGCCCGCAGCGGCCTGGCGGAGGACAGGCTGCTGATCGAGCGCTACGACGCGGCCCGCCGGATGCTGTGGAGCGCGCCCTGCGACCTGCGGGTCGCCGAGCAGGCCGTGCTGCGCTACCAGCAGGCGGCCGCCGAGGCGCTGAGCGGCCCACGGCCGCCGGAGCGGGGCGGGCGGCAGGACCCCGGCGGACGGGCCGAAGGGCACGGCGGACGGGCGGACGGGCGGGGGGATGCATGAGTCAGCCGGAGCAGAGCTGCCAGCGGCCGGACTGCGGCGGCGCGTATGAGGACGTGGGCGGCGGCGAGCTGTACTGCGACACCTGCGGCCTGGCGCCCGTGGTGTCGCCGAGCGGCGAGCTGGAGTCGCCGCCCACCGGGGTGACCGGCGCCGGTTCCGCCTCCGGTGCGCGCGGCGGCAGCGCGCGGACCTCGTCGCAGTCGACGCGGTCGACCGGTTCCTCGAAGTCCCGCCGCTCGGTGTCGGGGCGGCTCTCCCGCGCGGTGTCGGGCCGGGCGACCAGCCGTCCGGTGTCGGTGCGCAGCTCCGGGTCGGCGGCCGGGTCGGCCGGGCGCGGCCGGCTGGGCGCCGGGCTGGTGCGGGTGCCGCAGGTGCCCCGGCCCGATCCGCGGGCGATGGTGCTGGAGGACCCGGAGGTCCCCGAGCGCAAGCGGTTCTGCTCCCGCTCCGACTGCGGGGCGCCGGTGGGCCGCTCGCGCGGCGACCGGCCGGGCCGCACCGAGGGGTTCTGCACCAAGTGCGGGCACCCCTACTCGTTCGTGCCCAAGCTGAAGGCCGGGGACGTCGTGCACGGCCAGTACGAGGTGGCGGGCTGCCTGGCGCACGGCGGCCTGGGCTGGATCTACCTCGCCGTGGACCGTGCCGTGTCCGACCGCTGGGTGGTCCTCAAGGGCCTGCTGGACACCGGGGACCAGGACGCGATGGCGGCGGCCATCTCCGAGCGGCGCTTCCTCGCGGAGATCGAGCACGCCAACATCGTGCGCATCTACAACTTCGTGGAGCACCTGGACCAGCGCACCGGCTCCCTCGACGGCTACATCGTGATGGAGTACGTCGGCGGCAAGTCGCTCAAGGAGATCGCCAACTCCCGCCGCACGCCGGACGGCAGACGCGACCCGCTGCCGGTGGAGCAGGCGTGCGCGTACGGCATCGAGGCCCTGGAGGCGCTCGGCCACCTGCACAGCCGCAACCTGCTGTACTGCGACTTCAAGGTGGACAACGCCCTCCAGACCGAGGACCAGCTCAAGCTGATCGACATGGGCGCGGTGCGCCGGATGGACGACGACGAGTCCGCGATCTACGGCACGGTCGGCTACCAGGCGCCGGAGGTGGCCGAGGTCGGCCCGTCGGTGGCCAGCGACCTGTACACGGTGGGCCGTACGCTCGCGGTCCTCACCTTCGACTTCCAGGGCTACACCGGCCTCTACGCCGACTCCCTGCCCGACCCGGACAGCGTCGAGGTCCTGCGCCGGTACGAGTCCTTCTACCGGCTGCTGGTGCGCGCCACCGACCCGGACCCGGCCCGCCGGTTCGCCTCGGCGCAGGAGATGGCCGAGCAGTTGACGGGGGTGCTGCGAGAGGTCGTCTCGCTCCAGACGGGCCAGGCCCGGCCCGCCCTGTCGACCCTGTTCGGCCCCGAACCGAAGGTCACGGACACGGAGTTGTTCCCGACTCTGGACGGGGACGTCTCCCGCCTGGGCGGACGGGCGCCGCGCCCGCGCCGGTCCCCCTCCTCGGTGCTCCCGCCCGGCCCGGCGCTCCCGCCCAGCCCGGCCACCGCGCCCGGCGCCCCGGCCGCTCCAGCAGCGGTCACCGCACCGACCGCACCGACCCCCGCGGCGTACGCCTCCGGCGCCCCCGCCCCCGTCCCCCCGGCCGCCCCGGTGCTCGTCCGGCCGGTCGACGTGCAGGCCGCGGCCCTCGCGCTGCCCGTGCCGCACGTGGACCCCGCCGACCCCAACGCCGGTTTCCTCGCCGGTCTGCTGACGTCCGCCCCGGGCGAGCTGGTGCAGGCCCTCGCCGCCGCGCCCGCGCCGTCCGCCGAGACCCGGCTGCGCCAGATCCGCGCCCAGCTCCAGACCGGCGACCCGGCCACCGCGCGGCAGGCGCTGCGCGCCCTGGCGGAGCGGCGGCCCGACGACTGGCGGGTGATCTGGTACCGGGGCGTGGTCTCCCTGGTCGGCGCCGACCACGAGGAGGCGGCCCTCGCCTTCGACGCGGTCTACGACGCCTTCCCCGGCGAGACCGCGCCGAAGCTGGCGCTCGGCCTGTGCGCCGAGGTCCTCGGCCAGCTCGACAACGCGGCGGAGTACTACGGGCTGGTGTGGTCCACCGATCCCAGCCATGTCGGCGCGGCGTTCGGTCTGGCCCGGGTCCAGCTCGCCGCGGGCGACCGGGAGGCGGCGGTGCGGACCCTGGAGTCCGTCCCCGAGTCCTCCATCCACTACACCGCGGCGCGGGTGGCCGCCGTCCGGGCGCGGCTGCGGCACCGCACGGCGGCCGCGTCCGACACGCCGTTCGTGGAGGACCTGGCCGCCGCGGCCGGGCAGGTGGAGGCGCTCCAGGCGTACGGCCTGGACCCGGCCCGGCGGGAGTTGCTGTCGGCGGAGGTCCTCGGCTGCGCGCTGGACTGGGTACTCTCCGGAGGCCGGGACTCCGACCCGGCCTCCCGGCGGGTGCTGCTCGGCAGCGGCCTGGACGAGCGGGGACTCCGCTTCGGCCTGGAGCGTTCGTACCGCACGCTGGCCCGACTGGCGCCCGGCGGCGAGGAGAGGATCGACCTGGTGGAACGTGCCAACCGTTACCGCCCCCGAACGTGGGTGTAGTTGATGTCGCAGATGCCCCAGCAGGCCGCCCTGTCGAACTGCCCGAGCTGCGCGGAGCCGCTGGAGCCGGGTGACCGTTTCTGCGGCGCCTGCGGACACGACCTGTCCGCGGTCGCCGCGCCGTCCTCCGACACGCCCACGCTCACCATGCGGCCCGGTGCGGCCCCCGGGCCCCCCGCCCCCGGCCCCGCCTCCGCCCCCGGTCCCGGCGCCGCCGGGGAGGGCGCCGGGCAGGACGTATGGCCGCACGCGCCCCGGCCGGACGACGTCGGCGCCCCCGCGCGGACGCACCTGTCCACCGATCTGCCGGGCACCGACTCGGCCGGCGTCCCGCTGCCCGCGCAGGCGCCGCACGCCCCGCAGCCGCCGCACGTGCCGCACCCGGGCGGCGGCGCGGGCGTGCGCTTCGACCGCCCGGCCGAGCCCGAGGAGTACCCGCTCCCGGCGCCCGCCCCCCGGACCGGCGCGCACGACGGCGCCCCGGAGGAGTCCGCGGCGGTGTGCGTGGCCTGCCGCGCGGGCCGGGTCGACGGCGACGGCTACTGCGAGAACTGCGGGCACGCCCAGCCGCGCGAACGCGACCGCATGGAGCAGGAGTCGGGCCCCGTCGCGGCGGTCAGCGACCGGGGTCTGCGCCACCACCGCAACGAGGACGCCTTCGCCGTCGGCCAGAGCGCGCTGCCCGACGGAACGCCCGTCGCCCTGGCGATCGTCTGCGACGGCGTGTCCTCCGCGACCCGCCCCGACGAGGCGTCCCTGGCCGCCTCCCGGGCCGCCGTCGAGTGCCTGCGGGCCGCCCTGCCTCTGGGCACGCACCCGCAGCAGGCCCTGCACGAGGCGATCGTCGCCGCCGCGCAGGCGGTCGACGCGCTGGCCGACGAGCCCGCCCCGGCCCGCGAGCGTGCCCCGCAGCAGAACGCGCCGGCCTGCACGCTGGTCGGCGCCGTGGTCGCCGCCGGTCTGCTGGTCGTCGGCTGGGTCGGGGACAGCCGCGCCTACTGGGCGCCCTCCGACCGCTCGGCGCCCCCGGCCCGGCTCACCGAGGACGACTCGTGGGCGGCGCAGATGGTCGCCGCGGGCCTGATGAGCGAGGCGGAGGCGTACGCCGACGAGCGCGCCCACGCGATCACCGGCTGGCTCGGCGCGGACGCCTACGAACTGGAGCCGCACACCGCCTCGTTCAAACCGGACCGCGCGGGCGTGGTCGTGGTGTGCACGGACGGACTGTGGAACTACGCCGAGTCGGCCGCGGAGATGGCCGAGATCCTGCCGCCGGACGCCGCCGAACGGCCGCTGCACAGCGCGCGGGTGCTGGTCGGCCACGCGCTGGACGGCGGGGGCCACGACAACGTAACAGTGGCCGTCGTGCCGTTCCCGGCCCCGCCGCACGGGGCAGGATCGGCCTGACGGGCCCGCGCGCCCGCAGCGCGGATCCGGGGGAACGGGGTCCCCGGAGCGGCACCGGGAGCGCGGGGCGCCGGGAGCGGCACGGGCAGGCTCGGGGAGTCACGGGGGGTCGGGAGGGCCGGAGGGGACCGGCCCGCGCGCAGCCGCACCATTGTTCGCCCCGTTCGCGGGGTCCGGGAGGGGGAGCTGGTACAGCATGGCCAATTTCTCGAAGTCCGACGTGCCGCGGTTCTCGGTGGACGTGTACCAGAACGAGTACCTGCCCGAGGGGGGCCGCGAGGTCAACGCCATCGTCACGGTGACCGCCGCCGGTGGCAGTAGCGGCGGCGGTGGCGCAGGCGGCCCGGTCACGGCCCCGCAGGAGTACGCGCCGGGCCGGGCGCCGTCCGCGGCGGTGGCCCTCATGGTCGACTGCTCGGGGTCGATGGACTACCCGCCCGCCAAGATGCGCAACGCCCGGGAGGCCACGGCCGCCGCGCTCGACGCGCTGCGCGACGGCACCCACTTCGCGGTGATCGGCGGCACACACGTCGCCAAGGAGGTCTACCCGGGCGGCGGCCGCACCGCCGTCGCCGACGCCAGCACCCGCGAGCAGGCCAAGACGGCGCTGCGCAAGCTCGGCGCGGGCGGCGGCACGGCCATCGGCACCTGGCTGCGGCTGGCCGACCGGCTGCTGTCCTCCGCCGACGCAGCCATCCGGCACGGCATCCTGCTCACCGACGGCCGCAACGAGCACGAGGCGCCGGAGGACCTGAAGCGGACCCTGGAGGAGTGCGGCGGCCGGTTCACCTGCGACGCCCGCGGGGTGGGCACCGACTGGGACGTGAAAGAAGTCACAGGGATCGCCTCGGCGCTCCTGGGCAGCGCCGACATCGTCGCCGACCCCGGCGCCCTGGCCGCCGACTTCACGCGGATGATGGAGAAGGCGATGGGCAAGGAGGTCGCCGACGTCGCCCTGCGGGTGTGGACCCCGGTGGGCGCGACCATCGCGTTCGTCAAGCAAGTCGCGCCGCACGTCGAGGATCTGACCGACCGCCGCAGCGAGGCGGGCCCGCGCGCCGGGGACTACCCCACCGGCTCCTGGGGCGACGAGTCGCGCGACTACCACCTCTGCGTGCAGGTGCCCGCGGCCGCCGTCGGCCAGGAGATGCTGGCCGCGCGGGTCTCCCTGGCGGCGCCGCGACCGGACGGGACGGCGCAGACCCTGGGCCCCCAGGGCCTGGTGCGGGCCGTGTGGACCGACGACATGGCCGCCTCCACCTCCCTCAACCCCCAGGTCGCGCACTACACCGGGCAGGCCGAACTGGCCCAGGCCATCCAGCAGGGACTCGACCTCCGCAAAGCGGGCGATATCGACGGGGCGACCGCCAAGCTGGGCCGCGCGGTCCAGCTCGCCGGCGCCTCGGGGAACGCGGATACTGCGAAACTGCTTTCGAAGGTGGTGGACGTGGTCGACGCCGCGACAGGTACTGTGCGACTGAAGACGAAGGTCGCGGAGGCGGACGAGATGACTCTCGAAACGCGGTCCACCAAGACCGTTCGCGTGAAGAAGTGACCGAGAACTGACCGAGCGGGTCCGCGGCGGCGCCGCCGCGGACCGCTGCGGACGACAGCCACAGACAGCGAGCCCGGCCCGCGGGGTCCGGAGAACACCGGTCGAAGCGGCCGGAGAGGAGAGGGGGAAGCGCCGACATGCCGACCTGCCCGAACGGACACCAGTCGGGTTCCGACGACTGGTGCGAGGTCTGCGGTCACCGCATGGCCGGTGCCGTCCCGCCCCCTCCCCCGCCGCCCCCGGGCGGCTACGGCTTCCCGCCCGCGCCGTCCCACGGCGGTCCCGGCGCCCACGGCGCCCAGCCGGAGCTGTGCCCGCAGTGCCGCACGCCCCGCGAGGGCGGCGCGCCGTTCTGCGAGGAGTGCCGGTGGAACTTCCTGACCAACACGGCCACCTCCTACACCCCGGCGGCGCCGCGCACGCCGATGCCCGGCGCCGGTCCGGGCGCGGGCCCCGGCGGTGCCCCCGGCGACCGCTTCCCGCCGCCGCCCGGCCCGTCGTTCGGCGGCGACCCCTTCGAGTACCGGGGCTCCCGGCCCTCCCAGGTGAACCGGCCCGCCGAGCCGATACCGCCGCACCAGCCGTTCGGCGCCGACCCCTCGGGCCGGGCGGGCGGTCCCGGCCCGTCGGGCTTCGGCTCGGACCCCGGGCGGCCGGTTCCGCCGCCGCCCGGCCCGCCGCCGCACGGCGGACCCGGCGCCCCGGGCGGCGCCGCGCAGTCCTTCCCGGGGTCCGCGGCGCCGCCGTACCCCCAGGAGAGGCGGCCGCCGCAGCCCGGCGGCCCGTCCTTCGGCGGCGGTGACGACGACTGGGTGATCTCCCCGCCCTCGGCTCAGTCGCCCGGCCATCCCGGCGGTCAGGGCGGCTACGGCTACCCGCAGACCGGCGTCGCACAGGCCCCGCCCGGCCCCCCGTTCCCGCAGCAGCCGCGGCAGCAGGCGGCGACCTGGACGGCCACGATCGGCCCGGACCGCGAGTACTTCCTGGCGATGATGCAGCGCTCCGGCCCGGAGGCGACGGGCCTGAACCTGCCCGCCTACTCGCCCGAGCAGCAGCGCACGCTCGGCGGCAACCAGGTCACCATCGGCCGCCGCCGCCACTCCACCGGCGACACCCCCGACATCGACCTGTCGGTGCCGCCGGAGGACCCGGGCGTCTCGCACCAGCACGCGGTGCTGGTGCAGCAGCCCGACGGCAGTTGGGCCGTCGTCGACCAGAACTCGACCAACGGCACCACGGTCAACGGCTCCGACGAGCCGATCCAGCCCTTCGTGCCGGTGCCGCTGCGCGACGGCGACCGCGTGCACGTGGGCGCGTGGACGACGATCACCATCCGGCGCGGCTAGCGCCGTGACCGGCCGCCCCTTCCCGACCGGGCCTGCGCGAAGGGGCGGTTCCGGGCCTTCCGCGCGGACGGGAAGGGGACGGCAGGTCCTAGGCCCCGGGTCCTGGGCCTCCCGGTCTGAGACCATGGACGGGTGAAAGAGATTCGGCGCGGCACGCTTCAGGAGCAGACCTTCTACGAGCAGGTCGGCGGGGAGGACACGTTCCGCCGGCTCGTGCACCGTTTCTACGAGGGTGTGGCCGGCGATCCCGCGCTGCGGGCGATGTACCCGGAAGAGGATCTGGGCCCGGCGGAGGAGCGGCTCAGGCTGTTCCTGATCCAGTACTGGGGCGGCCCGACGACGTACAGCGAGCGGCGCGGGCACCCGCGGCTGCGGATGCGGCACGTGCCGTTCACGGTGAACCGGGCGGCGCACGACGCCTGGCTGCGGCACATGCGCGTCGCCGTGGACGAGCTGAACCTGCCCGAGGAGCACGAGCGGACGCTGTGGAACTACCTGACCTACGCGGCGGCGTCGATGGTCAACACCCCGGAGTGACGGGGCGGGCAGAGCATCCGGGCGGGCGGGAGGGCCGAGCGGCACGGCCAGGGCGGCGGCCTCAGCGGACGCTGACGTCCAGCGCCCCGAGTCCCGCCCGCCGCACGGCGATCGAGCCGTAGGGCGTGCGCAGCCGGAGCCAGGCGCCCGAGGAGAGCAGCGCGAGTCCTTCCCGGTCCTCTTCTTCCGGGGCGGACCGCAGGAAGCCCAGGGACTGGGCCGCGTGCACGGCGCGCACCGGCAGCGGGGTCCGGCCGACCGTCCGCGACCAGATCTCCCGGCCGATCCGGTCGAGTTCCCCGCGGGTGCGCCGCTCGGGCGCCAAGGTCTGCGTGAGGGAACGGAATTCGGCGACGGCGGCGGCCACCAAGGCGCGCAGCGCGTCCCGTCCGGGCAGTCCCCGCTCCGGTCTCCAGCCGCCGCGCGGCGGCAGCACGCCCGCCCACGGCGGCCCGGTCACCGGGTCCGGCACGCAGGCGGTGGCCGCGGACGGGTCGACGGACTCCAGGAGTTCGCCCGCCGAGACGGTCGTGTCCAGGACGGCGTCCAGCCCGTTCTCGTACGGCTTGGCCAGGCGCACCGCGCGGACCGCGAGCACCTCGAAGGGCGCCGGGCGCCCGAAGACGGCAAGCGCCGTTCCCGCCGCCTGCAACCGCACCGCGGCCGCGCGGTCGTAATGGATCAGCCGGGAGAGGAAGGCGGACAGGTCCGCTCCCTCCCGCTCGTCGGCGAGGTGGAGCACCGTCATGCGGCGACGGCCTCCTCCTCGGCCTCGTCGTCCCCGGCGTTCCCCGCGTCGCCCTCCGGGGTGTCGTCCCGCTCCTCGTCGCGGTACTGCTCCAGGAACGCGCGTTCCTCCGCGGTGATCCGGCGGGGGCGCTGGGCCTCGAAGTCGAACGGCACGACCACCGTCGAGGCCCTCACGTAGACCAGGTCGCCGTCCCTCACCTCGTAGCCGAGGGTGAAGGAGGCAGCCCGGATCCGCGTGACCCACATTTCGACGTCCACCGGTTCGTGCCGGTGGACGAGCTGCCGCTTGTAGTCGATCTCGTGGCGCGCCACCACCGATCCCTGCTGGAAATCCTTGTCCGGGCGGAACAGGAAGTCGATACGGGCCTCCTCCAGGTAGCGGAGGAACACGACGTTGTTGACGTGGCCGTAGGAGTCCATGTCCGCCCAGCGCAGCGGGCAGCGGTAGAGGTGGCGCAAGACCGATCAGCCCCGGGTCAGCTTCTTGTAGGTGGCGCGGTGCGGACGGGCGGCGTCGGCGCCGAGCCGGTCGATCTTGTTCTTCTCGTACGACTCGAAGTTGCCCTCGAACCAGAACCACTTGGAGTCGCCCTCGTAGGCGAGGATGTGGGTGGCCACGCGGTCGAGGAACCAGCGGTCGTGGGACACGACCACGGCGCAGCCGGGGAACTCCAGCAGCGCGTTCTCCAGGCTGGAGAGGGTCTCGACGTCGAGGTCGTTGGTGGGCTCGTCCAGGAGCAGCAGGTTGCCGCCCTGCTTCAGGGTGAGCGCCAGGTTCAGCCGGTTGCGCTCGCCGCCGGAGAGCACGCCGGCCGCCTTCTGCTGGTCCGGCCCCTTGAACCCGAACGCCGACACGTAGGCACGGGACGGCATCTCGACCTGGCCGACGTTGATGTAGTCGAGCCCGTCGGACACGACCTCCCACAGCGTCTTCTTGGGGTCGATGTTGGCGCGGTTCTGGTCGACGTAGGAGATCTTGACGGTCTCGCCGACCTTGATGTCGCCGGAGTCCGGGGTCTCCAGGCCCTGGATCATCTTGAACAGCGTGGTCTTGCCGGCGCCGTTCGGGCCGATGACGCCGACGATGCCGTTGCGCGGCAGCGTGAAGGACAGGCCGTCCACGAGGATCTTCTCCCCGAACGCCTTGCGCAGGTCGTCGATCTCGACGACCACGCTGCCCAGGCGGGGGCCCGGCGGGATCTGGATCTCCTCGAAGTCCAGCTTCCGCATCTTGTCGGCCTCGGCCGCCATCTCCTCGTAGCGGGCCAGTCGCGCCTTGGACTTGGCCTGCCGCCCCTTGGCGTTGGAGCGGACCCACTCCAGCTCTTCCTTGAGCCGCTTCGCCCGCTTGGCGTCCTTCTGGCCCTCGACCTTGAGGCGGGTGGCCTTGGTGTCGAGGTAGGTGGAGTAGTTGCCCTCGTAGGGGTAGGCGCGGCCGCGGTCCAGCTCCAGGATCCACTCGGCGACGTTGTCCAGGAAGTACCGGTCGTGGGTGATCGCCACGACGGTGCCCGGGTACTTGGCCAGGTGCTGCTCCAGCCAGTTCACCGACTCGGCGTCGAGGTGGTTGGTGGGCTCGTCCAGGAGCAGCAGGTCGGGCTGCTCCAGCAGCAGCTTGCACAGCGCGACGCGGCGCTTCTCACCGCCGGAGAGCTTGGTGACCGACCAGTCGCCGGGCGGGCAGCCCAGGGCGTCCATGGCCTGCTCGAGCTGGGCGTCGAGATCCCAGGCGTTGGCGTGGTCCAGGTCCTCCTGGAGCTTGCCCATCTCCTCCAGCAGCGCGTCCGAGTAGTCGGTCGCCATCTGCTCGGCGATCTCGTTGAACCGGTCGAGCTTGCCCTTGGTCTCGGCGACGCCCTCCTGGACGTTCTCCAGGACCGTCTTCGCCTCGTCCAGCGAGGGCTCCTGGAGCAGGATGCCGACGCTGTAGCCGGGCGAGAGGAACGCGTCGCCGTTGGAGGGATGCTCCAGCCCCGCCATGATCTTCAGCACGGTCGACTTGCCGGCGCCGTTCGGACCGACGACGCCGATCTTGGCACCCGGCAGGAAGCTCAGGGTGACGTCGTCGAGAATCACCTTGTCGCCGTGCGCCTTGCGCGCCTTGCGCATGGTGTAAATGAACTCAGCCAAGAGAAACCGTCCGGCAGCTTGAAATCAGGCAGTGGGCAGATACACCCCATCTTGCCGTACGGGCGGTCCTGGGCGGAAACCCGTCGCGTCCGGGGTCTCTGACCTCGCCTTTCACCGGCCCGCGCGCGGTGTATCGGGAGTCTTTCGCGGTGGAGAGGCCCTGGACCGCGCTCGTGAGGGCGGTCAGGACCCGGCGAGCGGGGAGCGGGGAACGGACGACGTTCAGGCGCGCCGGCGCGAGCGGTCGCAGTCCCGGGAGGGATACGGTCCCGGTCTCCGCCCCCAGCCGCCGGGGCGGCGTGGCACAGCGGTCGACGTCAGCGCTGGGTCGTCCTCAGTGCTGGGTCGTCCTCTTCTTGTGGACGATGCTCAGGACGGTGCCGCCCAGGACGAGGAGGCTGAGGCCGAGGGCGGCGATCAGCGGGGTGGCGCCTGCGCCGCCGGTGTCGGCGAGGTCGGTGCCGGCGGGCAGCGCGCCGACCGTGGCGGGGCTGGGCTCGCTGAGGGTCTGGGCGCTGGGACCGGTGGCGGCGCCCTGCGTCCGGCAGTCCAGGACGCCGGTGAAGCGCGGGCCCGGTCCGCCGGGGACCGTGATCGTGAAGTCGTAGGCCTGGTCCTCCTGGAGCGGGATCGTGACCGTCCCTCTCGTGCGGGCCGCGAGGGAGTGCTCGGCGCCCATCAGGGCGAAGAAGAACGGCTTCTCGCCCTTGTTGTCGACCGTGATGTCCAGTCCGCCCTGGGCGCAGTCCTTCGCCGCCGACAGCGCGGGTATCGCACCCTGCTCCCCCCAGGTCGCGCTCGCGGTCGCGGAGACGGTCGACTCGCTGGAACCGGCCAGGATCTGGGTCTGGCCGCGGCTGTCGGAGGTGAAGGCGCGGCCCACCGGCACCGTGGTGGACGCCTGCACGGTCACCTCCGCCGTGCCGGAGGCGCTGGAGACGTCGTCCCCGTCGCTCCGGGGGACGTCGAAGAACAGGCGGCTGCCGTCTGTCGCGGTGGTGACCGGCTTGCCGCGGCGGTCGACGATCCGCACGCCGTCGTCGGCGGCGTCCGCCGAGGGCGCGACCGCCACGCCGCCGGCGCCGGTGTGCACGGTCACCGGGCCCAGCCGCTCGCCGGGGTGGCCGGAGACGGCGGGCGGGTCGAGGGCCAGCGACGCCGCGGGCTCGGCCAGGGAGCGGGCGTTCTTGTCCAGATAGTCCGCCAGCTTCTCGGCCTGCGGGGCGACGGCGGCGACGTGCGCCCCGTCGGAGTAGCGCCAGATGGCCACCTGGGTGCCCGCCGCCGCGTCCTGCTCGGTGAGGTTCGCGGCGCCCGCCTTGGCGGCGAGCGCCGCCAGGTCGTTCACCTGGGGATAGGAGTTCTGGAGGATCCAGCGGATTCTGCCCGCGTTGCGATTGGCGCCGAGCGACGTGCCGCTCCAGGCCGTCTCCTGGTACCTCGCGTCCCGTTGCGCGGGGGTGCGCAGGTCGACGCAGTAGGTCTGGAGCGTGCCGCCGCCGTCCACCGACATCTCGAACAGACCGGCGGACACCTGGTGGTTCCCGGTCCCGTCATGGACGACCGCGGCGCCGTAGGTCTTCAGGCCGTCCAGGGTGGCGGTGGCCCCGCTCTGGCTCTGCGGCGCCGCGGCGGCGGCCGGGCCCGCGGCGGTCAGCACACCAGCGGCGGCGGCGAGCGCGGACATCAGGGTCGCGGCGGCCGCGCGGGCCGTCCGCCGCCTGCGCGCGGACGGCGCGGCATACGAAGCACACACTGAATTCCCTTTCGAGCAGGACCCGTTGACGTGGGGGTGCGGTCCCACCGGCAGAGTCTTCAGACTCACGGAGCCATGTCCGGCATCCTAAAGATCTCGTGCGCGCCGGGGTTCACCGTGGGATCACTCCAGGGCGGATCCGAATCGCAATCGTTATCGCGGCCACGGGCAGGTGAACCAGAAATGTCGCCAAGTCAACCGCTCGTTCCCGGGCGCACACACCGATAAGCCGCAGTTCGGGACGGCGCCGCCGCCGGTCCTCGACGGGCGGGCTCGGTAACAGGAATCCGGCCGGTCTCGGCGGCCGGGCTTCAGCGGCGGCCAGCGGAGCGCCGGTCCTCGCTCCCGGACCGCCGGTCGGCAGCCGCCAGCCGCTGATCGACGCGGTCACGTCACCGCGACCGGCTCCCGACGCTCCCGTGCACCGGTCCCGGCCGCCGCGGGCTCGGCCGCGTCCGCCCCGGCCGCCGCGTCGTTCGCCTCCTCCGCGTCCGTCCGCGCGGGCGGACGCCCGGGTGGCGGTGTCTCCCAGGACGGCTCGGGCGGCGCGGAGGCGGGAGCGAAGGACGCCGCCGCGCCCGCGTCGGCGCGGCTGGAGCGCCGGAACGCCGCCGTGCCGCGCGCCAGATCGTGGCCGATGGCGACCGCGTCGACGTCCGCCCAGGTCCGGGTGGCGCCGTCGCGGGTCTCCGTGCGCACCTTCAGCCGCCCCTGCACGATGACCGGGTCGCCCACGTTCAGCGACGCCATCGCGTTGGCGGCGAGCTGGCGATTGGCCCACACCGTGAAGAAGTTGGTGTGCCCGTCCGTCCAGGCGCTCTTCTCGCGGTCCCAGTAGCGCGAGGTGACCGCCAGCCGGAACCGCGCGGAGGCGCCCGAGGCCGGGTCCCGGTACAGCGGCTGCGTCGCCACGTTGCCCACCGCGCAGATCATCGTCTCGTTCATCGCGAGTCCCTCCCGTGCCCGGCGAACGCCGCCGGGCGGACACGCGTACGGGCCCGTCCCGTACGGCTGCGTCTGCCGCGCCGACCGCGTCCTTCGCGATCGGCGCGGAACCAGACTGCCTCCGTCGGGCCGAGCCCGCTGGGCCCTGTGGACCGCCGCCCGCCTGTGCGGAACTCCGTCACCCGGACGGGTGGCGGCGGCGCCGGTCCCTCCCCCGGCTCACCGCGTCCGCGGCCCCGCCACCCGTGCGAACTGCTCCCTCACCTCGCGGTAGCGCAGCAGCTCGGCCGCCACTGGATCCAGGACCCGGGCCCGGCCGCAGCCCGCCGACGCCTCCCGCAACCGGCGCTCCGCGTTCTGCCCGTACCGCCGGGCCGGGCCGCGCGCGGCGACGCGGCAGCCCCACTCCACGAACGGGCCGCCGACGATCCCTGCGATCATCAGCAGGACCGGCACGCCCAGGTTCGGCGCCGTCACGCCCACGATCTGACCGACCAGCCACAGCCCCCCGACGATCTGGAGGATCGTCATCGACGCCTGTGCCAGCACCGCCAGCGGCCACCAGCGGGGCCGCGGCGGGCGGCCCGGCGGCAGCCCGGCCTGTGCGGCCAGTTCGTCCAGCGCCTCCGGCAGCCCCTGCGCCCCGCGCGCCGCCGCTTCGCGCACCGCCTGCGCCCACGGCGCCGGCAGACCGGCCGAGGCGCGGTCGGCCACCGTGCGCACCGCCTGCTCGACGCGCTGGCGGGCCGTCGCCTCCTCGTCGGGCTGCGCGCGCAACGGCAGCCGGCCGGTGGGGGGGTCGCGCCGGACGTGGCACCAGCGCCACAGCCGCAGCCAGGGCGTTCCGCAGGCCCGGTTGGCGTTGCGCAGCCAAGCGCGTTCGGCCGCCTCGCCCGCGGCGACGGCGCCCACCGCGTCCGCGAGCCGGGCGGCGAACTCCTCGCGCGCCTCCTCGCTCAGCCCGGTCCGCCCCCGGGGCGCGTACAGCGGCCGCAGGCGGTCCGCCGTCGCGTCCAGGTCGGCCGCGACGCGCCGGGCGGCCGCTCCCCGCTCGGCGACGAACTTGCCGAGGCAGTCACGCAGTTCGCCGACGCCGTCACCCGTGAGGGCGGACAGGGCGAGCACTGACGCGCCCGGCTCGCCGTACTCCCCGAGGGCGATCCCGTCCTCGTCCAGCAGCCGCCGCAGATCGTCCAGGACCTGTTCGGCGGCCTCGCCGGGCAGCCGGTCGACCTGGTTGAGGACGACGAACGTGACCTCGGCGTGGCCCGCCATGGGCCGCAGGTAGCGCTCGTGGAGCATGGCGTCGGCGTACTTCTCCGGGTCGACGACCCAGATCACCGCGTCGACGAGCCCGAGGATGCGGTCCACGTGCTCGCGGTGCTGCACGGCGGCGGAGTCGTGGTCGGGCAGATCGAGCAGGACCAGGCCGCTGAGCCGCGGGTCGGCGTCCGGCGCCTGCACAGGGCGCCGGCGCAGCCGGCCCGGGATGTCGAGCCGGTCGATGAGGCTGGCCGCGCCGTCGCTCCAACTGCACGCGATGGGCGCGGCGGTGGTGGGACGGCGGACGCCGCTCTCCGAGATCGCCACACCGGCGAGGGCGTTGAAGAGCTGCGACTTGCCGCTCCCGGTCGCGCCCGCGAGGGCCACCACCGTGTGCTGTCCGGAGAGCCTGCGCCGGGCGGCGGCCTCGTCGAGGACGCGGCCCGCCTCGGCGAGCGCGTCGCTCTCCAGCCGGGCGCGGGACAGGCCGACCAGTTCGCGCAGCGCGTCCAGCCGCGACCGCAGCGCTCCGTCGTAGGCGAGCGGCGGCACGGGGCGGGTCCGGGCCGGGCGGGTGTCCTGGGGCACGAAGTCGCCCGTGATCGAGCCGCTCTCGATGACACGGCGGGCGATCAGCCCGTCGTCCCAGACGCCGTCGGGCTCGGTCCGGCCGCGGACCTCGCCGTCCTGCCCGCGCGCGGGACGGCCGGCGTCCTCGGCGTGCTCCTCGTGCGCGGGGCGGCCGGCGCTCTCGGGATGCTCCCCGTGCGCGGGACGGTCGCCGTGCCGGGCGGGCGCCTCGGCGAGGCCGGACCGCTCCGGGTCCGCGTCGGCGCCCGCCGCCGGAAACGCCAGCCCGGGGAACCCCAGTTCCGGATACGCCAGGCCCGGATACGCCAGTCCTTCGCACTCCTGCGCCGTGGCCGCCTGCCCTGGCGGGGCGTCCGGGTCGGCGCCCCGGCCCGCGTCGCGCCGCGCGCCGCCCTCCGGGAGCGACGCGGCGCCGGGCTTCGGTGCGGTTGCCGGTCGCGCCGCGTCCTCGGCGCTCGGGGCGGCGTTCTGTGTCCTGTGCGCGTCCGTGGTTCCGTGCCCGTCCTTGATGCCGTACCCCCTGGGGGCGGCGTAGCCGTTCGTGGTGCCATGCCCGCCGGTGGCGGCGTAACCGTTCGTGGTGCCGTATCCGCCGGTGGCGGCGTAACCGTTCGTGGTGCCGTATCCGCCGGTGGCGGCGTAGCCGTTCGTGGTGCCGTATCCGCCGGTGGCGGCGTAACCGTTCGTGGTGCCGTGGTCGTCCATGAAGCCGGGTGATCCGTCCGCTGCTGCGCGCCTGCCGGAGGGTCCGCGTCCGTCCGGGCGCCCGTAGCCGTCCGCGGGGCCGAAGCCGTTCCCGCCCGCGTTCTCGTCCCCGTACGTCTCCGCGGCGCCGTGTCCGTGCGTACGGGCGGAGCCGTCCGGGAGGCCGCCCACCTGGCCGGGCGTTCCCGAGGGGGCCGGTGCGCGGGCGGCCCCCGGCCCGTGGGCGGGCCGGAAGCCGCCCGCGGGGACCGCGCCCTCCGTGTGAGCGGTGTGTCCCGATCGGTCCTGGTCAGTGACGGCGGTCACCGGTCACCTCTCCTTCTGCAGTACGGACAGCGCGGCGATGAGTTCGGCCTGGGGTTCGGGATGCACCTCCAGGGCGTCCAGCGGGGCCAGCCGGCGCTCCCGCTCGGCGCGCATCACCCGGTCCAGGCAGTCAGTGAGCAGCCGGTCCGCCCGGTCGCGCAGCCGCAGCGCCGCGTGCGCCCCGATCCGCTCGGCGAGCCCCTCGCCCGCGGACCGCCCCCGGCGGCCCCCGAGCAGCCCGGTGGCGGTCAGCGCGACGACGGCCTCGGAGTCCGGCGCGAGGCTGCGGTCCAGCTCCCGCACCTCCTCCTCGGCGTACTCCTCCAGTTCCCGCCGCCACCGCCGCACGGCCAGCCCGATCCGGTGTTCGGGGCTCTCCGGAGACAGGGCGCGGACGGTCAGCTCCGGGGCGCCCGCGGCCGGCTCGCGCCGCCAGGCGTCGTCGATGCGCTCCTCGGCCGCGGTGACGGCGCACACCAGCAGGGCGGCCAAGCTCTCCACGAGCGCGTCGAGCAGTTCGCCCGCGGTGCAGTCCAGCGGGTAGGCGCGCCAGCGCTTGAGGGCGCTCCCGGCGAGCACCGTCCCCCCTTGCAGCCGGTCGCGCACGCGGGCGCACTCGCCGTCGTACGCGCCGTCGACGGCCGAGGTGAGCCGCAGCGCGGCCGCGTGCTGCGCGGCGGCGGCGCCGGCCAGTCCGGGCAGCCGGGCCTTCAGCGAGTCCAGGACGCCTTGGGCGGTGCGCGCCACCACGTGCCGCCGGGCCGTGGCGTCGTGGGCGTGGTGGACGAGCCAGGTGCGCAGCGGCGCCACGGCGGAGGCGGGCAGCAGGCCGCCGCCCCAGGCCGACTCGGGGAGCTCGGGCACGGTGAACCGGGGCACCTCGCCCAGTCCGGCCTTGGTGAGCAGGGCGCCGTACTGCCGGGACACCTCGGAGACGACCTGGTGCGGCACCCGGTCCAGGACGGTCACGAGCGTGGCGTCGTACTCCTTGGCGGTGCGCAGCAGGTGCCACGGGACGGCGTCGGCGTAGCGGGCGGCGGTGGTGACCATGACCCATACGTCGGCGGCGCAGATCAGCTCGGCGGCCAGGTCGCGGTTGCCGGCGACGAGGGAGTCGATGTCGGGGGCGTCGAGGAGGGCGAGGCCGGGCGGCACGGTGTCGACGGTCTCGACGCGCAGCACGCGCGCGGGTTCCTTCCCGGGACGCGTCAGCCGGCCGCCGCCGGACCCGGTCCCGTTCTCGGTCCCGGGTCCGAGCTTGGGCATCCCCACGCGCACGAGGTCGGGCAGGACGCGCACGCCGCCGAACCAGTGGCGGTCCTGCGGGTGGCACACCAGTACCGGGGTCCTGGTGGTCGGCCGCAGCACGCCCGCCTCGCTGACCCGCTGTCCGACGAGGGAGTTGACGAGCGTGGACTTCCCCGCGCCGGTCGATCCGCCCACGACGGCCAGCAGGGGCGCCTCGGGGTCTCTCAACCGGGGCACCAGGTAGTCGTCGAGCTGGGCGAGCAGTTCGTCGCGGTTGGCACGCGCGCGGGGAGCCCCGTCGAGGGGCAGCGGAAAGCGTGCGGCGGCGACACGGTCGCGCAGGGCGGAGAGTGCTTCGAGTAGCTGAGGCCGTACGTCCAAGGTCACCACATGCGAAGAATGCCCAATTTCAGGGGAATTTTGAAGCATATGAGCGTGTCTGCGCGCCGACAGGACACATCGGATGGAAGGGACGACTGGGGCGAGGGCGCAGTCCAGGCATAACGAGTGCACAACACCCGGTGCGTCGTGCGCCAAAAGCGATGCACGATTCGCACCCGCCTGCGATTATCGGGACCGCTTCACTGAACCTCCACATCGAGCCGCGGAGGCGAAGCGGCAGGGACCGGGACCCGGGAGCCCTATCCTTGTCCCCGGCACCGTCACGGATCGTCCCGCAACCGGGCGCCACGACGGAGGCCACCACACCAGGCCCCCGTAGCTCAGTGGATAGAGCAGGCGCCTTCTAAGCGCTTGGCCGCAGGTTCGAGTCCTGCCGGGGGCGCCACGTGCATCCGCCGCCAGGGTGACGTTTTCCCGGATTTCCCAGGTTCCCAGGACCTCGCAGGAGATCGCCACGCGTACGGCGTAAGGGCCGCCCCGCGCGCCCTGCCCGGAACCCGCCCGCGGACGCACCGCGCCGACACGCCCTTCCGCGCGCGGCGAATCGGCTCGGCGCTCGCCCGGACGGCTCGGCGTCACCGGGCGGACAGCCGGTCCATCGCCGCCTGGCTCTCCTCGTCCCCGGCGCGGTAGATCACCAGCCGCTGGTCCGGGTCCTGAAGGGGCGTCAGCACCTCGAACCGCACGGTGATCTCCCCGAGGTCGGGGTGCCGCATCGCCTTGAGCCCGCGCCCCTGGGCCTTGACGTCCCGCTCGGCCCACAGGCGCGCGAAGTCCTCGTCGTGAGCGGTGAATTCGGCGATGAGGTCGATCAGCGCCCGGTCCTTCGGATGCGCGGCCCACGCGGCGCGCAGGTGGGCGATGCCCTCCCGGACGACGCGTTCGCGGTCGACGTAGAACTCACGGATCTCCGGATGCATCAGGCACAGCCACATCGAGTTGCGCCGCGCCGGCGGCAAGGCGCCGAAATCCGTAAGCAGCCCGGCCATCTCGGTGTTCCACGCCAGGATGTCGTAGCGGTGGTTCATCAGCATGACGGGCAGCGGCGACAGGTCCTCGACCAGCCGGGCCAGCGGCGGGGCCGCGGCGGTGGCGAGCTTGTCGGCCTGGCGGGGTCGCCGCTCGGCCAGGTCGAAGAGGTAGGCGCGTTCGTCGGGGGCCAGGCGCAGCGCTCGGGCCAGCGCCTCCACCACGTCCGCCGAGGGGCGCAGCCCGCGGGCCTGTTCCAGCCGCACGATGTAGTCGATGCTGACCCCGGCCAGTTCGGCGACCTCCTCGCGGCGCAGTCCCGGGGTCCGCCGGGCCCGCCGACGCGGCGGCAGGCCGAGTTCGCGCGGATCCAGGCGTTCACGCCGGGTCCGCAGGAACGCGGCCAGCTCCTGTGCGGTGTCCACGGTGGCGTCCACGGTGCGGGTCATGCCGTTCGATCCTCCAGCAGGGTAGGACTGGCCTTCCCAGGAACGTCTTTCCCTTACCCGTGGATTCCGGCGGTCACAGACTCGTGCTCGACCGACGATGACAAGCACGGGAGGACATGATGTCGCTCACCCTGGACACCTACCGCCTGCTGGGCCGCTCCGGGCTGCGGGTCTCGCCGCTGGCGCTGGGCACGGCGACCTTCGGCGCCGACTGGGGCTGGGGGGCCGAGAAGGCCGAGGCGCGCAAGCTGTTCGACCTCTACGTCGAGCGCGGCGGCAACTTCCTCGACACCGCCGTCACCTACACCGACGGCAGCTCCGAGCGCCTGCTGGGCGAGTTCGCCCGCAGCGACCGCGAGAGCCTGGTGCTGGCGACGAAGTACACGACGCTGCGCCGGCCCGGCGATCCGAACTCCGCGGGCAGTGGCCGCAAGAGCTTGTTCGCCTCGGTCGAGGCCAGTCTGCGCCAGCTCCACACGGACTACATCGACCTGCTCTACCTGCACGTATGGGATTTCTCCACGCCGGTGGAGGAGATCCTGCGCGGCATGGACGACCTGGTCCGCCAGGGCAAGGTCTCCTACGTGGCGATCTCCAACACCCCGGCCTGGCAGGTGTCGCGCATGCAGGCCATCGCCGACCTGCGCGGGTGGTCGCCGCTGGTCGCGCTACAGATCGAGTACAACCTGATCGAGCGCGCCGCGGAACGCGACCTGATCCCCATGGCACGCGAGATGGGGCTGGGAGTCGTTCCGTGGTCGCCGCTGGCCGGTGGAGTGCTCACCGGCAAGTACAGCCGCGACGACCTGGCCGCGGGGAACGCCGCGTCCGGCGACGGCACGCGCCGGAGCGTCACTCTCGCGGGCGGCACGCTCACCGAGCGCACCTTCGCCATCGTGGACGTCGTGAAGGAGGTCGCCGCGGAGCTGGGCCGCACCCCCGCCCAGGTGGGGCTGGCCTGGACCCTGCGGAACCCGGGCGTGACCGCGCCGGTCGTCGGCGCCCGCACCCCCGCGCAACTGGCGAGCAACCTCGACGCCCTGGAAATCGACCTCACCGACGACCAACTGGCCCGCCTCGACCAGGCCGGCGCGATCGCACTCGGCTTCCCGCACGACATGCTCGCCAGCGACCACATCCGCGCGGTGACCCGCGGCGATCTGAAGATGGAACCCCGCCGCTGACACCCGAGCGAGCCCCGAGGGCTGGTGCCGCCCGCCCTCGAGGCGCCGCCAGCCCTCGGAACGCCCTCGCTCCTGCTCCCCGGCTCACCCGTCCGGCCTCGCTCTCCCGCCCTGTTTCCTGCCGGTTCCGTGCACATCGGGTGATGTACGGGAATACGCCGTGACCACAGCGGTCGTTCCGCGTTGAACGGTGAGTGCGGCGGCGCGTCCTGCCGCCGCACTCACCGAATCAGTGAGGAGAACGTGATGTCGCGCATCGCGAAGGCAGCCGCCGTCGCCCTCGGCACGGGCGCCGTGGTGCTCAGCGGGGCTGGTCTCGCCCTGGCGGACGCCGGCGCCCAGGGTGGCACCGCCGATTCCCCCGGCGTCCTGTCCGGCAACACCGTCCAGGTTCCGATCCACGTGCCGGTCAACCTGTGCGGGGACAGCGTCAACGTGATCGGCGCGCTGAACCCGACGTTCGGCAACGCCTGCGCCAACGTCTAAGAGGGCGCACTCGGCTCAGGCGCCTGACGCCTGACGCCGAACGTCCGCGCGTAAGGACAGAGCCCCGGCACCTCGAGCGCCGGGGCTCTTCCGTTTTTCCCGTTTCCCGTTTCCGGCGATCTCAGTGTCCGACGGGAACGTACGGTTCCGGGGCGGGAGGCTCGCCTATGGTGCGGCGGGCCGAGACTGCGGGTCGCGGACTGTGGGTCGGGGACTGTGGGTCGGGGACTGTGGGTCGGGGCTACGGGCCGCAGGGCACCGTTTCCGTCGCGGGGCGCCGTTTCGCGGGGCGCCGTTTCAAGGACTTTGTACGGCAGGCCGCTGGAGCAGGGCGAGCGGACGGACGGCGGCGCCCGCCGTCCCGGCCCGCACGGGCGGTCTCAGCCCTGGAGCGGCAGGCCGCCGAGCAGCGGTGCGGAGTTCAGCTTGTCGGTGGCGCCGTTGACCGTGTGGAGCAGCGAGCCCTTGTTCTCGGTGTCGAGCGCGTCCGACTGGTGCCTGATGGGCATGACGTCGACGGGGCCCTTGGCGACGGTGTGCACGGCGCCGTTGAGGCTGGTGGGCGTCAGGTCGGCGGCGTGGTCCACGGCGAACGCGGGCGCTGCGGCGCCGGCGGCGACCAGGGACCCGGCGAGAACGACGACGGCCTTGAGGGACTTCATGATGTGCCTTTCGGTCGGCGCCGCGACGACGAGCGCCGCCGCGGGCGGGGTGGATCGCCGTGCCTAACGAGTCCCAGGCGGCCTGGAAACCCCGGTGCGGGAGATCGCCGAGTCCTCATATGAGTACTTTCGTTGCGGGAAACGACCGTCGGCCGCCTGCCCGGAGGGGAATCCGGGCAGGCGGCCGACTAAAGATTGACGCGAACGTCAGCCGTTGGCGCAGGTGTTGCCGAACGTCGGGTTCAGCGCACCGATGACGTCGACGGTGTTGCCGCAGACGTTGACCGGGACGTGCACGGGAACCTGGACGACGTTGCCCGAGAGGACACCCGGGGAGCCGGCGGCGACGCCGCTCGCACCACTGTCGGCGGCGGCGATGCCGGCACCGCCGGCGACAGCCGCGACGGCGGCGGAGGTAAGGACCAGGCCCTTGGCGATACGCGACATGGAGAAGTGCTCCTTGAGTTGACACAAACAACCGGGCGAACACCCAGCACACTGTCAACGCGTGACCGGGGCCCAGGTTGTGCCGCCGAAGGGGTGATCCCGCATGCGCGCGGCTTGACGCCGGGACACGCTAGTCCGCCTTCATCTGATATAGCGCGGTCGGCGACTAGAGCGCGGTGCGTGCCCCCTTAAGTGAAGGCTCCTCAGATCGCGCTCGGCGCAAGGGAGTCGGCGCGGGCCCCGCGCGTGAGGCCGCAGCCCCCTGACGACGGCGAGCCGCCGCGTCCAGCCCCGTACGGGGTCGGGCGCGGCGGCTCAGAGCGCGCGGAAGCCTCTCAGGGCTTTCCAAGGGCTCTCTCAGGGCTGCCGAGGCTCGCCTACCGGTGGGCGGCGGAGGACCGGCCGCGGCGGTAGAGGACCGTGCCACCGGCCATCAGCACGGCGCTGGCCGCCGAGGCGCCGATCAGGGCCTCGGTGTTCCCGGCGCCGGTCTGGGCCATCTGCATGGACTGGCCGCCCGGTGCGGCCGGCGCCCCGACCTGTCCGGGCAGGTCGGCAGGGGTCCTGCCAGGCGCCCCAGAAGGGCTGCCGGACGGCGTCCCAGACGGGACGCCCCCGGGCACGTCGGCGGGCGCCTTGGAACCGGACGGCGTCGGCGCGGGGGTAGCCCCCGGCTTCGTCGGGGCGGACGGCGTGGACGTCGGGGTCGGCGTCGGCTTCGGTGTGCCGGGCAGTGTGGGCAAGGGCGGGATCGACACCGGCGGAATCGAGACCGGGGGGATCGAGACCGGCGGGACCGGTGGGACCGACACCGGGGGGACCGGCGGGATCGGCGGAATCGACACGGGCGGGACCGGCGGGATCGACACCGGCGGGAACGACACGGTCGGGACCGGCACCGGGGTCGGGGGACCAGGCAGGTTCGCCGGCGTCGGCGTCGGCGTGGCGGGGGGAGCCGGTGTGACGGGAGGCGCGGGCGTCGCCGCTCCCGAGCCGTTGACGCAGGTGTTGCCGAACGCCGGGTTGAGCACGGCCACCACGTTGACGGTGTTGCCGCAGGCGTTCACCGGCACGTCGAGGGGCACCTGAACGACGTTGCCGGACAGGACGCCGGGTGAGCCGCTGCTGACGCCGTCCGCCTGTGAGTCGGCGAAGGCGGCGCTGCCGTACAGGGAAAGCACGCTCGTCGCGGCGAACGCCGCGAACACTCCCCTGCTGAAGGTCTGTCGCAATCTAGTTGTCTTCCTGCTCGAAGCCGCTTGAAGCCGCTTGACGTTCGTGAGATGTGGGAGGGCCGACCCTGGGTCGTGAGGTACGACGTCCAAGATCGGCCCTGCCACAGCCGAGCCGGCTGATGCGCCCGGAAGGTCAGCCGTTGACGCAGGTGTTGCCGAACGCGGGGTTCAGCAGGGCGATGACGTTGACGGTGTTGCCGCACGCGTTGACCGGGATGTGCACGGGAACCTGGACGACGTTGCCCGACAGCACGCCCGGGGAACCGGTGGCGGTGCCGTCGGCCCCGGCGTCGGCGAAGGCGGGGGCGGCCATGCCCAGGGCCATGATGGCGCCGGTCACGACAGCGAGGCTCTTCTTCATGAAAGATCCCTTCTTTGGGGTCATTTCCCCATGACGGTCAGAAACCGAGTGAGCACGACCTGGGCGGTCGCCGCACTGAATGAGGGTATAGACGCAATGGAAAACCACGGAACGCGATTCACTCGGTAATTCACTCGAATGCCCAGGACATCACGCGTCTCGCCCTCGAATCCTCGGGTGGGAATTCGAGAGAAATGGCCGGGTCGCTCGCGGCCCACGCCCTGGGCGGCCGGGGCGAGCCGGTCCGGCTCAGCCCCCGCCGTTGGCCGAGAGGACCGACAGGCCCTCCAGGACATGCGACGGCGCGGCGTCCCGCCTGCCCTGCGAGAAGGTGTCCGAGCACTGCGCGTTCCTTTCCTCGTGGCGACGCGAGTCCTACGGCATCATCAACACGGCAGGAGATGTTTGGTTGCGGGGATTCACCCGGTTGGCCCGCACGGCATTCCCGGACCACCGCATCTCGCGAATCCGAAAAAGCACACAAACACTTCGGCGGGCTCCGCCGTGGGGGTGAAGAAAAGAAACCCGGGCGCGGCGGCGCAGTGGCCCAGGGCCCTCCGGTGACGGGGATTTCTCATATAAGAACCGGCTCGGCGATCAAGAGGATTCGTCCGACAAGCCGCGCGTCGTGATGAACGATCCGCCGTGCCGCGCGCCTCGTCCGCGCGCCGGGGGCGCGCTCGGGCGCGGCCGCCCAGTGCGGTGGCCGGAGAGGTCCGCGCGCGGGCGAACCTCGACGACGCGCTCGCGGACAGGCTCGACGCCGAGGAGAGGTCCGCGCGCGGGCGAACCTCTCCGGTCACCGCACTGGCTAGGAGACGACGTCCTTGCGGGAGAAGCCGCGGAAGGCCAGGGCGAAGAGGACGACGGCGTAGCTGACGGAGACCGCCGTGCCCTGGATCATGCCCGCCCACTGCGGATGCGGCTGGACCGCGTCGGCCCAGGCGAACTGCCAGTGCGCGGGCAGGAAGTCGCGCCAGTGACCGAGCGCGGTGACGGCGTCGAGGACATTGCCGACGATGGTCAGCCCGACCGCGCCGCCGACCGCGCCGAGCGGCGCGTCCGTCTTGGTGGACAGCCAGAACGCCAGGCCCGCGGTGACCAGTTGGGACACGAAGACGTAGGCGACGACCACGGCCAGGCGCTGGGCGGCGACGGCCGGTTCGATCGCGCCGCCGGTGGGGACCTGGAGCGGGCCCCAGCCGTAGGCGGCCGTGCCGACCGCGAGCGCCACGACGGGCAGCAGCACCATCGCGGCCAGGCTCAGCCCGAGCCCCACGACGAGCTTGGACCACAGCAGCCGGGCCCGGGGCACGGGTGCGGCCAGCAGGTAGCGCAGGGAGGACCAGCTCGCCTCCGAGGCCACGGTGTCCCCGCAGAACAGCGCCACCGGGACCACCAGCAGGAAGCCCGCCGAGACGAACAGGTTCACCGCGGCGAAGTTGGCGCCGGAGGCGGTGGCCGTGTCCATCAGCGTCACCCGGCCGTTGCGTCCGCCTGGGTCGCCGCCGATCGCGAAGGCGACCGCCAGCACGAACGGCAGCGCCGCCAGGATCGCGCCCATGACCAGCGTGCGGCGCCGCTTGAGCTGCCGCGCCAGCTCGACCCGCAGCGGCAGGGTGCGGCCCGCGCGGTAGCCGGTTGCCGTCTCGGGGACGGCGGGTGTGCTCGTGCTCACGGAGCACCTCCGATCAGGGTGAGGAAGGCGTCCTCCAGGCGGCGGTGCGGGCCGACGGAGGCGACCGGCACCTCCAGCCGGACCAGCTCCACGACCAGGCGCTGGGCGGTTCCGCCGGGCGCCAGCCGGACGAGGAGGCCGTCGTCGGTGCGGACCGCCGAGGCGACGTCCGCCAGGGCGGCGACCTTCTCCGCCACCGGGTCGTCCACCGGCGCGGCGGTGCCGACCAGCAGGGTGTCCCCGGAGCCGACGATCTCGCCGACCGGGCCCGCCTGGACCAGCCGGCCGCGGTCCATGACGACGAGGTGCGTGCAGGACTGCTCCACCTCGGCGAGCAGATGGCTGGAGACGATCACGGTGCGGCCGCCGGCCGCGTACCGGATCATCACCTCGCGCATCTCGCGGATCTGCGGCGGGTCCAGGCCGTTGGTGGGCTCGTCGAGGATCAGCAGGTCGGGCAGGCCCAGCATGGCCTGGGCGATGGCCAGGCGCTGGCGCATGCCCTGGGAGTAGGTGCGCACCGCGCGGGACAGCGCGTCGCCGAGCCCGGCGATCTCCAGGGCCTCCTCCATGCGGGCGTCCCCGGGCGGGCGGCCGGTGGCCCGCCAGTACAGCTCCAGGTTCTCCCGGCCGGACAGGTGCGGCAGGAACCCGGCGCCCTCGACGAAGGCGCCGACCCGGGACAGCACGGACGCGCCGGGCCGGACGGCGTGGCCGAAGACGCGGATCTCGCCCTCGTCCGGCCGGATCAGGCCCATCAGCATGCGCAGGGTGGTGGTCTTGCCGGCGCCGTTGGGGCCGAGCAGGCCGAGCACCTGGCCCTGCTCCACCCGGAAGGACACCTCGCGCACCGCGTACCGGTCGGCGGACTTGGCGTACCGCTTGCTCAGGCCGGCGATCTCCAGCGGGACGCCCGCCAGGGCGGGGTCGGGGGCGGGCGCGGCCGTGCGGCGGCGGGCGGTCAGCAGCAGCGCGAGCGCGAGCGCCGCGGCGCCTGCCGGCAGCCACCACACCCAGGCGGGCAGGGGCGCCGGGGCGGTGGTCACCCCGGGCGCGGTGGGCGCCCGCAGAGAGCCCTTCAGGGAGACGGTGTAGGCGGCCGGGGCGGTCGGGGAGGCGTAGCCGAGGTCGGTGGAGGCGAGGACCAGGCGCAGCCGGTGGCCCTTCTGCACCTCGTGGTCCACGGCCGGGAGGGTGAGCGCGACGTCCTTGCCCGCGCGGGCGCCCTCGACGCGCACCGGGTCGACGAGCTGGGCGGGCAGCACCGGCCGCGCCGAGCCGGGGCCGACGTCGTACAGCTTGGCGAAGAGCACCGCGTCGTCGGCGGTGGACGTGACGTGCACGGTCGCGGTCGGCGAGCCGGTGATCCGCAGGTCGCCGCGGACCGGCGCGGAGTCGAAGCGGGCGTACTGCCCGGGAAAGTCCAGGGACACGCCGACGCCGAGCGCGGACAGTTGGGACAGTCCCCCGCCTGCGCCGCCGAGGCCGGGCAGCGAGGAGACGGCGGGCGGGCTGGCCCCGGCGGGGTTCTGCACCCGCTGCTCGGGGCCGCGCAGCGGCACGGTCCGCAGGCCGCCGCTCAGTCCCGGGTAGGCGCCGGCGCTCGCGCCGCGCAGCACGGCGGCGCCGTCGGTGGCGTCGACGCCGCCGGTGCGGGTGACCCGGAAGGCCGGGCCGGTGTCGGCGCCGCGGTCGCCCTTGAGGTAGCGGTCGAACCAGGCGCGGACGCGGGCCTGGACGCGGGCGCTCTCCAGGTCGCCGCCGTCGTGGCCGCCCGCGATCCAGTCGACGTCGACGGGCGCCCCGTTCGCCCGGAGGGCCCGCGCGGCGGCGTCGGCCTGGCCGAGCGGGAAGAGCGAGTCGGTCTGGCCCTGTACGAGCAGCGCGGGCGCCTTGATGCGGCTGCCGACGGCGGACGGGGAACGCTCCTGGAGGAGCTGTCGGGCGTCCGCGTCGGGCTTGCCGGACTGGGCGACCCGCTCGTACATCCGGCACAGCTCGGGCTGGAACCGGGCGCAGCCGCCGCCGGTGTCGAGGAAGACGCCCGCCCAGAGCTTCTTGAAGACGCCGTTCGGGAACAGGGCGTCGGCGAGGTTCCAGTAGGCGATCGCCGGGGCGATGGCGTCCACCCGGTGGTCGTACCCGGCGGCGAGCAGGGCGAGCGCGCCGCCGTAGGAGGCGCCGGCCACGCCCACGCGCGGGTCGCCGGGGCCGTCCAGCCGGACCTCCGGCCGCCGGGCCAGCCAGTCGATCAGCTTGGAGACGTCGGCGACCTCGCCCTTCGGGTCGTTCAGCCCGATCTTCCCGGTGGACCGGCCGAAGCCGCGGGCCGACCAGGTCAGCACCGCGTAGCCGTCCCGGGCGAGGTCCTCGGCCTGCCCGCGGACGTCGTCCTTGCTGCCGCCGAAGCCGTGCCCGAGCAGCACGGCGGGGTGCCGGCCGGAGCCCGCCGCGGTGAAGTAGGAGGTGTCCAGGCGCACCCCGGCGCCTGTGCTGATGACCCGGTCGGCGCGGTGCACGGCGGGCGGGTCGTCGGAGGCGACCGCCGTCCACGTGCCGGCGCCGGCGAGCACGAGGACGGCGGCCCCGGCGGCCAGCAGCCGCCGGGGTCCCCGCAGCAGCGCGCGCGGTCGGGGCAGTCGAAGATCCATGCGTCCACGGTACGGTCCGGCACTGACATACGCGGCAGACCGGGGGTCGATCCGCCCGGCATCCCCGGGGAGTACGGGTCCGGCGCCGCGTACCGCGGCTGCGGTAGGAGCGGTGGCGGTGGGGAGCTGCCACAGCAGGAGCGGTCGCGGTGGGGAGCTGCCGCAGCAGGAGCGGTCGCGGTGGGGAGCTGCCGCAGCAGGAGCGGTCGCGGCGGGAGCTGTCGGTCGGGCCGGAGCGGTCACGGCAGGAGCAGTCGCGGCGGGAGCGGTCGGTCGGGCCGGAGCGGTCGCGGCAGGAGCGGTCGCGGCGGGAGCGGTCGGTCGGGCCGGAGCGGTCGCGGCAGGAGCGGTCGCGGCGGGAGCGGTCGGTCGGGCAGCCGCGGTGGCGGGCCCGGGGCGCGCCTTCCCGCGGCGCCGGGCCGGCCGTCAGGCCCCGGAGTCCTCGGGGATCGACACCAGTCAGCGGGTGTCGCGGTGCGGGCGCAGGCACAGGGCCCAGTAGAGGATCGCGACCGCCAGGATGCCGCCGGTCCAGAAAGAAATCGCGGCCGTCCGGATGCCGGACGGCCGCGAGGGGCTGGAGGTCGCCTTCAGTGGTTGCGCGGGAACCCGAGGTCGACGCCGGCCGGGGCCTCGGACGGGTCGGGCCAGCGGGTGGTGACGACCTTGCCGCGGGTGTAGAAGTGCGTCCCGTCGTTGCCGTAGACGTGGTGGTCGCCGAAGAGGGAGTCCTTCCAGCCGCCGAAGGAGTGGTAGCCCACCGGCACCGGGATCGGCACGTTCACGCCCACCATGCCCGCCTCGACCTCGAGCTGGAAGCGGCGGGCGGCGCCGCCGTCCCGGGTGAAGACCGCCGTGCCGTTGCCGAACGGCGAGGCGTTGATCAGGGCCACGCCCTCCTCGTAGCTGTCCACGCGCAGCACGCACAGCACCGGGCCGAAGATCTCGTCCCGGTACGCCGAGGCGCCGGTCGGCACCCGGTCGAGCAGCGACAGGCCGATCCAGTGCCCGTCCTCGTGGCCCTCGACGGTGTAGCCGGTGCCGTCCAGGACGACCTCGGCGCCCTCGGCCGCCGCTCCCCGCACATAGGAGGCCACCTTGTCGCGGTGCGCCTTGGTGATGAGCGGGCCCATCTCGGAGGCCGGGTCGTTCCCCGGACCGATCTTGATCTTCTCGGCGCGCTCGCGGATCCGCTCCACCAGTTCGTCGCCGATCGCGCCGACCGCGACGACGGCCGAGACGGCCATGCAGCGCTCGCCCGCCGAGCCGTAGGCGGCGGAGACGGCGGCGTCGGCCGCGGCGTCCAGGTCGGCGTCCGGCAGCACCAGCATGTGGTTCTTGGCGCCGCCCAGCGCCTGCACCCGCTTGCCGTGCGCGGCGGCCGTGGTGTGGATGTACCGGGCGATCGGGGTGGAGCCGACGAAGGACACCGCCTTGACGTCCGGGTGCTCCAGGAGACGGTCCACGGCCGCCTTGTCGCCGTGCACGACGTTGAAGACGCCGTCGGGCAGCCCGGCCTCGGCCAGCAGCTCGGCGATCCGGACCGACACGGAGGGGTCCTTCTCGCTCGGCTTGAGCACGAAGGCGTTGCCGCAGGCGATGGCGAGCGGGAACATCCACATCGGGACCATCGCCGGGAAGTTGAACGGCGTGATGCCGGCCACCACGCCCAGCGGCTGGCGGATCGAGGCCACGTCGACCCGGCTGGCCACCTGCGTGGACAGCTCGCCCTTGAGCTGGACGCTGATGCCGCACGCCAGGTCGACGATCTCCAGGCCGCGGGCGACCTCGCCGAGCGCGTCGGAGTGCACCTTGCCGTGCTCGGCGGTGATCAGCGCGGCGATCTCGTCGCGGTGCGCGTCCAGCAGCGCGCGGAACGAGAACAGGATCGCGGTGCGCTGGGCCAGCGAGGACTGACCCCAGGTCTGGTACGCCTCCTTGGCGGCGGCGACCGCGGCGTCCACCTCGTCGACGGAGGCGAACGCCACCTTGGCGGTGACGGCCCCGGTCGCCGGGTCCGTGACCGGCCCGTACGTCCCCGAGGCGCCTTCGACGGTCTTCCCGCCGATCCAGTGGTTGACGATCTTCGTCATGCCGGGTCACTCCTTCACAGATGGCGGCGTCGGGTCCAGTGCCGTGCGTGGCACTCGTGCCGTGCGTTTCGCTCGTGCCGTGGCCGTCGGCGGTCCGGCTCGGTCTCGGTCTCGGTCTCGGTCTCGGATACATCCCACCAGGACCGCGCTCCGGACGCGCCCGACAGAGTGTCTGCGGTTGCGGCCCTCGCGTAGACACATGTGGGAGTGTCCGGCCCCGCCCGGCGGCGCGGGCGCACGGCGAGGACGTCGGGCGCGGGCCGCGGCGAGTGGGGAGGCCCCCAGGCGCGGGGCCGTAGCGCTCGATGCAGTCGTGGTGGGTGCGGGGCCGAAGGAGGTCCCCCGGGCGCGAGGCCGTAGCGAGCGGGAGGAAACCTCCGGCGCGGGGCCGCGGCGAGCGGGGAGTCGACGCTCGCGCTTCGCTCCTGCCAGGGCGAAGCGGCCCTCCGCGCCGGAGGGGTTCGGCGGCCGGACGGCGCGGGGCGCTCCGGTGCGCACATCTGACGTGGTGCCCCCGACGGGGCCTCGGGATGCGCCGTTTCCGCGTTTCTCGTCCGTCTGCCGCGCGGGTCCCCTCGTTTCCCCCGGCTCCCCGCTCCTCCGCCTCCCCGCTTCCCGGTCTCCCGGTCTCCCGGCTTCCCGGCGGCCGCCTGCCCGGTTTCCCCTTCCGGGCTTCCCGGGCGAGGCGAGGCGCCCGTCGGCGGGCGGGCGGCGGCTCGCCGGGGACGGCGGCCTTCGCCTCCGTGCGAGGGCGAACGGCCGCTTCGGGTCCCGTCAGCGCACCGCCCCCGCCTCCAGAGCGGCCTCCACCTCCTCGGGGGCGGGCATTGCGGAGGAGCACTCCAGACGAGAGGCGACGATGGCGCCCGCGGCGTTGGCGAAGCGCACGACGCGGTCCAGGTCCCACCCGGCCAGCAGCCCGTGGCACAGCGCGCCGCCGAAGGCGTCGCCGGCGCCGAGGCCGTTGAGGACCTCCACCGCGAGGGGCGGCGCCTCGGCCGACCGGCCCGCGCCGTCGACCGCGAGGACGCCCGCGGGCCCCTGCTTCACCACCGCCAGCTCCACGCCGGCCTTCAGCAGGGCGCGGGCCGCGGCGTGCGGGTCGCGCAGGCCGGTGGCGACCTCCACCTCGTCGAGGTTGCCGACCGCGACGGTGGTGTGCCGCAGGGCCTCGGCGTAGTGGGCGCGGGCGGCTCCGGGGTCGGCCCAGAACATGGGGCGCCAGTCGAGGTCGAAGACGGTCGGGCCGGACCGGGCGCGGTGGGCGACGGCGGCCAGGGTGGCCGTGCGGCTGGGCTCCTCGCTCAGTCCGGTGCCGGTGACCCAGAAGACGCGGGCGCCGAGGACGGCCTCCAGGTCGAGGTCGCGGGCGTGCAGCTCCAGGTCGGGCGCCTTGGGCTGCCGGTAGAAGTAAAGCGGGAAGTCGTCCGGCGGGAACACCTCGCAGAAGGTGACCGGCGTGGGCAGTCCGGGCGCCGGCGTGACCCAGCGGTCGTCGACGCCGAAGCCGCGCAGCGCCTCGTGCAGGTAGGCGCCGAAGGGGTCGTCGCCGGTCCGGGTGATCACCGCCGTACGGCGGCCCAGGCGGGCCGCGGCCACCGCCACGTTCGCGGCCGACCCGCCGAGGAACTTGCCGAAGGACGTCACCTGGGCCAGCGGCACGCCCGTCTGCAACGGGTAGAGGTCCACGCCGATCCGCCCCATGGTGATCAGGTCGTACGCCATCGGTCTCCCCCCTCGTCGATTCCCGCGGCCCCGTTTCCACCAGCCCGCCGCTCCGGCCTCCCTGCTTCTAGCCCTTACCCGGGAAACCGCCCGCGCCCCGTGGGGACCCGCGGACGAGTGAGGCACGGAACGCGCGGCGACGCGGAAGGAGACCCCGCAAGGAGGCCGCGTAAGGCGGAGGAAGGCCACATAAGGAGGTACGTCAGGAGGCAGGCGCGGCGGCGCGCAGGCACCCGCGCGGCAGCACGGAGGCACCCGAGAGACAGCCCGGAGGCGCCCGCGCGAAAAGCCACGACTTCGTCACAAAAGCAACCCCCGTGTCACGGCTGTCTCAGGTCTACCGGCTCTCCGTCACACCCGGCCCACAAGCGCTCGCCGCCGCCGGGCGCCGTCGTTCACCGGACACAGGCTCGGTGATCGCCGACGCCGCGCCCGGCTCACCCGACGGCCGCCGGCCGCCGCCGCGGCGCGCAGGGAGGTGCACGCATGACCGACCGAAGGCTCTGGTCGTACAAGGAGATCGCCGCACACATCCGGGTGCAGCCGGACACCGTGCGGTCCTACCGCAAGCACGGCCTGCTCCCGCCGCCGGACCACGTGGAGGGCGGCAGGCCCTACTGGTACGCCGACACCGTGCGCGCCTGGGTCGCCGCGCGGCCCGGCAACCGGGGTCGCAGAGCCGAATGAGCGGCGTCCGCCGACGCGAGCGCGACGCCTTCCGCTCCGGCGCGCGAGATCGCCCCCGCCCGGGAGAAGCTGGCCTCGCCACCCCTTCAGTTCTTTGCGTCATACCCCCTAGGGGTATAATCTGACATGAGGTGGGCTTTCCTAAGCCACCCCACACCCCCCCACATCTGCACGCCACGGACGAGGAGCGCGACATGACCGCCCAGACCGGCACCCCGGAGACCGTCACCCCCGTCACCGCCGTCTACACGGTGAGCGGGATGAGCTGCGGCCACTGCGAGGGCTCCGTCTCCGCCGAGATCTCCGAGCTCCCCGGCGTCAGCTCCGTGCAGGCCGTGGCCTCCACCGGCGAGGTCACCGTCGTCTCCTCGGCCCCGCTGGAGGAGGCGGCGGTGCGGGCCGCCGTGGACGAGGCGGGCTTCGAGCTGGTCGGCCTCGCCTGACGGCGGGACCGACCGGACCGCGCATGTCGACACCGGGCCGTGCCGACCGGCTGATACCGGCTCCGTACGGCCCGGTCCGTTTCTCTGGAGCACGGACCATGACCAGCCTCACCAGCACACCGGCGACCCCGTCCGCCCCCGGCGCGACCGGACCGACCGGCGCGACCGATACGACCGGCGCGACCGGCGCGACCGGCACAGACGACGTCGAGCTGCTCATCGGCGGGATGACCTGCGCCTCCTGCGCGGCCCGCGTGGAGAAGAAGCTCAACCGGCTGGACGGCGTCACCGCGACGGTGAACTACGCGACGGAGAAGGCCCGGGTCGCCTACCCCCCGGGGGTGACCGTGGACGACCTGATCGCCACCGTGGTGAAGACCGGCTACACCGCCGAGGCGCCGGTCCCCGAGCCTGAGACCACGTCCGGCGACCCGGAGGCGTTCGGTCCGGGCGACCCGTCCGCCCCCGCCGCCTCGTCTGACCTGGCCGCGTCGGCGGCGGACGGTCTGGCGCCGGACGCGCTGCGCCGACGCGTGATCGCCTGTGCGGCGCCGGCCGTCCCGGTCGCCCTGCTCTCCATGGTCCCGGCGCTCCAGTTCGCGGGCTGGCAGTGGCTCGCGCTGGTGCTGGCCTCGCCGGTCGTGCTCTGGGGCGCGCTGCCCTTCCACCGGGCCGCCCTCACCGGCGCCCGGCACGGCGCCGCCACCATGGACACGCTGGTCTCGGTCGGCACGCTGGCCGCGTTCGGATGGTCGCTGTGGGCGCTGTTCTTCGGCAGCGCGGGCATGTCCGGCATGCACGACGCGTTCCGGCTCACCGTCGCGCGGACCGACGCGGGTTCCACGATCTACCTGGAGGTGGCCTCCGGGGTCGTGGCGTTCATCCTGCTCGGCCGCTACCTGGAGGCCCGCTCCAAGCGGCGGGCGGGCGCGGCGCTGCGGGCGCTGCTGCACCTGGGCGCCAAGGACGTGAGCGTCCTGCGGGACGGGCGGGAGGTCCGGATCCCGGTGGCGAAGCTGGCCGTCGGCGATCTGTTCACGGTCCGGCCGGGCGAGAAGATCGCCGCCGACGGCACGGTCGTGGAGGGCGCCTCCTCGGTCGACGCCTCGATGCTGACCGGGGAGTCCGCGCCGGTGGACGTGACCGTCGGCGACGCGGTCACCGGCGCCACGGTGAACGCGGGCGGCCGGCTGGTGGTCCGGGCCGCGCGGGTGGGCGCCGAGACCCAGCTCGCCCGGATGGCGCGGCTGGTCGAGGACGCGCAGAACGGCAAGGCGCGGGTGCAGCGGCTGGCCGACCGGATCTCCGCGGTGTTCGTGCCCGTCGTGCTGCTCCTGTCCGCCGGCACCCTGCTCGGCTGGCTGTTCGCGACCGGAGACGTCACCGCCGCGTTCACGGCCGCCGTCGCGGTGCTGATCATCGCGTGCCCGTGCGCGCTGGGCCTGGCGACGCCGACCGCGCTCATGGTCGGCACCGGCCGGGGCGCCCAGCTCGGCATCCTCATCAAGGGGCCCGAGGTGCTGGAGTCCACCCGCCGGATCGACACGGTCGTCTTGGACAAGACCGGGACCGTGACCACCGGCCGGATGACGCTCCAGGAGGTGTACGCCGCCGAGGGGACCGACGAGACCGAGCTGCTGCGGCTCGCCGGCGCTCTGGAGCACGCCTCCGAGCATCCGGTGGCCCGCGCCATCGCGGCCGGCGCCGAGGAGCGCACCGGGGCGCTGCCGCCCGTCGAGCAGTTCGTGAACGTCCCCGGGCGGGGCGTGCGCGGGCGCGTGGCGGGTCGCGAGGTGGCGGTGGGGCGGCTGTTCGACACGCTGCCCGGCGAGGTCGAGCGGGCCCTGCGCAAGGCCGAGGAGGACGGGCGGACGGCCGTCGTGGTCGGCTGGGACGGCGCGGCCCGAGGCGTCGTGGCGGTGGCGGACGCGGTCAAGGAGACCAGCGCGGAGGCCGTGCGGCGGCTGCGCGCGCTGGGGCTGCGGCCGGTGCTGCTGACCGGCGACAACCGCGCGGCGGCCGCGTCGGTGGCGCGGGCCGTCGGGATCGGCGCCGACGACGTGATCGCCGAGGTGCTGCCCGAGGGCAAGGTCGAGGCGGTACGGCGGCTCCAGGCCGAGGGGCGGCGCGTGGCCATGGTCGGAGACGGCGTGAACGACGCCGCCGCGCTCGCCGCCGCCGACCTGGGACTGGCGATGGGCACCGGCACGGACGCGGCCATCGAGGCCGGGGATCTGACGCTGGTGCGCGGCGACCTGCGGGTGGCCGCGGACGCCATCCGGTTGTCCCGGCGGACGCTGGCCATCGTCAAGGGCAATCTGGTGTGGGCCTTCGGCTACAACGTGGCCGCGCTGCCGTTGGCCGCCGCCGGGCTGCTGAACCCGATGATCGCGGGCGCGGCGATGGCGTTCTCCTCGGTGTTCGTGGTGTCGAACAGCCTCCGGCTGCGGACCTTCCGCTGAGCCCGCAGCGGCCGCGGCGCGGCCTGAAGCGGCCGAAGCGCGGCCTGAAGCAGCCGCCGCACGGCGCGAAGTAGCCGTCGCACGGCTTGAAACAGCCCAACTCCGGTCCGGGGTAGCCGAACTGAGACCGAAGGAGACGAGACGAAGTAAGAGTCCCCCTAGAGTCCGGCGCGCTGCTCACATAAGCTCTTCACAAGGCTCGCGCATCTTCCTTACGCTGAGTCCGCGGATGTCGCTTGAGACTTCTTTCGGACTTAACGGGACATTTGCGAGAGACGCAGATCACACTGATGGGAACCTAACCATCGAAGGGGCTCGAAGGTCTAAGTTGGCGATGTCAGGAAGCGTCTTGGGGGGCGTGGACTGACATCTGAGGATGTCTTGGGGGACTTCCTCGGAGATGCGTTGCCGGGGCACGTACGCAGGGAAGCTTTGAGCGGCCCTCCCGCGCGTGCGTTGTCCCGGCAGATCGCACGACCGCGGCGGCGATGCAGGGGGCCGCACGGACGTGCGAGGGGGACGGGGCGAGGCACGTGGCGCTCGCCCGGCTCACAGCGGTTCAGGCGCTGTTTCTCATAGACGCCCGGCCGGATCCCGTGGGGGGAATCCGCACCGGGACATGGGAAGGCGCCCTGGCCGCCGGCCCGTGGGGGGACCGGCACACCAGGGCGCCTTCCGCTTTTCCGCTCACTGCGCCCGCGCTGAGGACTCGCCCGGGAGCCCGGTCTCCGGACGCTCACCGGACTCCGCCGCGCGGACTCTCCCCGTACTCCGCTCTACGGGCTGTCACCTGAGTCCGTTCTGCGAACTCGCTCCCTGACTTCCGCGTACCGGCGTCCGGCGCGGCTTCCGGCGGCTCGTGTCCGCCGCGCGGGCGGACACGAGCCGTGACGGGGGCCTGGACGCCTCAGCGCTCCTCGACCGGGACGAAGTCGCGCTCGACCACGCCCGTGTAGATCTGGCGCGGACGGCCGATGCGGGAACCCGGCTCCTTGATCATCTCCTGCCACTGGGCGATCCAGCCCGGCAGGCGGCCCAGGGCGAACAGGACCGTGAACATCTCGGTCGGGAAGCCCATGGCCCGGTAGATCAGACCGGTGTAGAAGTCGACGTTCGGGTAGAGCTTGCGCTCGGTGAAGTAGTCGTCGGACAGCGCGTGCTCTTCCAGCTTCAGGGCGATGTCGAGGAGTTCGTCGTCCTTGCCCAGAGCGGAGAGCACGTCGTGCGCGGCGGCCTTGATGATCTTGGCGCGCGGGTCGAAGTTCTTGTAGACCCGGTGGCCGAAGCCCATCAGGCGGACGCCGTCCTCCCTGTTCTTCACCTTGCGGATGAAGGTGTCCACGTCGTTGCCGGAGTCGCGGATGCCCTCCAGCATCTCCAGCACGGACTGGTTGGCGCCGCCGTGCAGGGGACCCCACAGCGCGTTGATGCCGGCCGAGATGGACGCGAACATGTTGGCCTGCGAGGAGCCGACCAGGCGGACCGTGGAGGTGGAGCAGTTCTGCTCGTGGTCGGCGTGCAGGATCAGCAGCTTGTCCAGCGCGGAGACGACGACCGGGTCCAGCTCGTACTCGTCGGCGGGCACCGAGAACGTCATGCGCAGGAAGTTCTCGACGTAGCCGAGGTCGTTGCGCGGGTAGACGAACGGGTGGCCGATCGACTTCTTGTAGGCGTACGCCGCGATCGTCGGGAGCTTGGCGAGCAGCCGGACCGTGGAGAGGTTGCGCTGCTTGTCGTCGAACGGGTTGTGGCTGTCCTGGTAGAAGGTGGACAGCGCCGAGACGACCGAGGACAGCATGGCCATCGGGTGGGCGTCGCGCGGGAAGCCACGGTAGAAGTTCTTGACGTCCTCGTGCAGCAGGGTGTGCCGCGTGATCTCGTTCTTGAACGAGGACAGCTCGTCGACGGTCGGCAGCTCACCGTTGATCAGCAGGTAGGCCACCTCCAGGAAAGTGGAGCGCTCGGCGAGCTGCTCGATCGGGTAGCCGCGGTACCGCAGGATGCCCGCCTCGCCGTCGAGGTAGGTGACGGCGGATTTGTAGGCGGCCGTGTTGCCGTAGCCGCTGTCCAGGGTCACCAGCCCGGTCTGGGCGCGGAGCTTCCCGATGTCGAAGCCCTTGTCGCCGACCGTGCTGTCGACCACCGGATAGGTGTACTCGTCGCCGTCGAACCGCAGTACTACAGAGTTGTCGCTCACGTCTTCCCTCACCGACGTAGTGCCTCATCTTCGAGGTGCCCTGACTGTCTCTACCATCCCCCATTTGGCTCAGGAGAGTGCACTCGGGGTCGACCATTGGGCCTAGCGGCGGCACTCAGTGCCGCCAACCTGCTCATCCTGCCCCCTCGGCCCGGCGACGGGAAGTGCTCTGTGACCTTCGCGACTCATTTGATCGATCATTTCTCGCGACGCGGGGCGGGAGGGCGCTGTGGCCCTGGGCGGGAGGGCGTGACGACGCAGGCCGGGGCGGCGCGGTGACGGCGGACCGGCGGGCGCCGACGCGCCCGTTCCGCCCGAGCGTCGGCTGAGGTCAGACGGTGTTCAGCCGCCGCCGAGGCGGAAGTCCAGGGCCGTGTGGCGCCGGCCCGCCGAGACCGTGCGCACGGCCTGTCCGAGAGCCCTGCGCGAGCCGACCAGGACGACCAGCTTCTTCGCCCGGGTCACCGCCGTGTAGAGCAGGTTCCGCTGGAGCATCATCCACGCGCCGGTGGTGACGGGGATCACCACGGCGGGATATTCACTGCCCTGTGAACGGTGGATGGTCACCGCGTACGCGTGCGCCAGTTCGTCCAGTTCGTCGAATTCATACGGCACCTCCTCGTCCTCGTCGGTCAGCACGGTGAGGCGCTGATCGACCGGGTCGAGCGCGGTGACCACGCCCACGGTGCCGTTGAAGACGCCGTTCTCCCCCTTCTCGTAGTTGTTGCGGATCTGGGTGACCTTGTCGCCGACCCGGAAGACCCGGCCGCCGAACCGCTTCTCCGGCAGGTCCGGGCGGCCAGGGGTGACGGCCTGCTGGAGCAGGCCGTTGAGCACGCCGGCGCCGGCCGGGCCGCGGTGCATGGGCGCGAGCACCTGCACGTCCCGGCGGGGGTCGAGCCCGAAGCGGGCCGGGATGCGGCGGGCCGCCACGTCCACGGTGAGCCGGCCCGCCTCCTCGGTGTCGTCCTCGACGAAGAGGAAGAAGTCCTTCATGCCGTCGGTGACCGGGTGCTGCCCGGAGTTGATCCGGTGCGCGTTGGTCACCACGCCCGACTGCTGGGCCTGGCGGAACACCCGGGTGAGCCGGACCGCCGGGAGCGGGCCGCCCTCGGCCAGCAGATCGCGCAGCACCTCGCCGGCCCCGACGCTGGGCAGTTGGTCCACGTCACCGACGAACAGCAGGTGGGCGCCCGGAGGTACCGCCTTGACCAGCTTGTTGGCCAGCAGCAGGTCCAGCATGGACGCCTCGTCGACGACCACCAGGTCGGCGTCCAGCGGGCGGTCCCGGTCGTAGGCCGCGTCGCCGCCGGGCTTCAGCTCCAGCAGGCGGTGCACGGTGGACGCCTCGGCGCCGGTCAGCTCGGACAGCCGCTTGGCGGCCCGGCCGGTGGGCGCGGCCAGCACCACCTTCGCCTTGCGGGCGCGGGCCAGCTCCACGATCGAGCGCACGGTGAAGGACTTGCCGCAGCCGGGGCCGCCGGTGAGCACCGCGACCTTCTCGGTCAGCGCCAGCTTGACGGCCGCCTCCTGCTCGGGGGCGAGGTCGGTCCCCGTGCGCTCCCGGAGCCAGCCCAGGGCCCTGTCCCAGGTCACGTCGCGGAAGGCGGGCATGCGGTCGGCGTCCGTGCGCAGCAGGCGCAGCAGTTGCGCGGACAGCGAGAGTTCGGCGCGGTGGAAGGGAACCAGGTAGACGGCGGTGACCGGCTCCTCCCCGTCCGGGCCGGGCACCCTCTCGCGCACGACGCCCGGCTCCTGGCCGTCCTCTCCGGGCTCGGCGAGGACGGCCAGGCACTCGATGACGAGTCCGGTGTCGACCTGGAGCAGCTTGACCGCGTCCGCGATCAGCCGCTCCTCGGGCAGGAAGCAGTTGCCCTGGTCGGCGGACTGCGACAGCGCGTACTGGAGGCCGGCCTTGACGCGCTCGGGGCTGTCGTGCGGGATGCCGACGGACTGGGCGATCTTGTCGGCGGTCAGGAAGCCGATGCCCCAGACGTCGGAGGCCAGGCGGTAGGGGTGGTTCCGGACGACGGAGATCGACGCGTCGCCGTACTTCTTGTAGATCCGCACGGCGATCGAGGTGGACACCTCGACGGTCTGGAGGAAGAGCATCACCTCCTTGATCGCCTTCTGCTCCTCCCAGGCGTCGGCGATCTTCCGGGTCCGCTTCGGCCCGAGCCCCGGCACCTCGACGAGCCGCTTCGGCGCCTCCTCGATGATCTTGAGGGTGTCCAGCCCGAAGTGCTGGGTGATGCGGTCGGCGAAGACCGGCCCGATGCCCTTGACCAGCCCCGAGCCCAGGTAGCGGCGGATGCCCTGGACGGTGGCGGGCAGCAGCGTCGTGTAGTTCTCGACGTGGAACTGCCGGCCGTACTGCGGGTGCGAGCCCCAACGGCCCTCCATGCGCAGCGACTCGCCGACCTGCGCGCCGAGCAGCGCGCCGACCACCGTCAGCAGGTCCGCGCCCCCTCGCCCGGTGTCGACCCGGGCCACCGTGTAGCCGTTGTCGTCGTTGGCGTACGTGATCCGCTCCAGCACGCCTTCCACCACGGCGAGCCGCCGCTCCTCCGCGGGGTTCCCCGCCTGTTGAGCCATGATCCGACGGTACCGGCGGGGGGTGACAGCGCGGGCGGGACCCAGGAGGTCCGGGGGCGGCACGGGCGCCGAGACCCCACCCGCCGAACGCTCAGACGAGCGCGGAACATCACGATCCGGTTGCGACGAGGGGTCCGGGGGTTGATGAACCGCCGTGTAATCGTTTCCAATCACTCCAGCACGTCGATGTAAACGTTTCCACGAGGAGGTGGAGCCGGTGACGGCGAGCATTAAGGACGTCGCCGCCGCCGCGGGGGTGTCCGTCGCGACGGTGTCGCGGGTGCTGAACGAGCACCCCGCGGTCAGCGCCGGGGCGCGCGCCCGGGTGCTCGACGCCGTACGGGCGCTGGGGTACCGGCCGAACGCCGTGGCCCGGTCCCTGCGCACCGACCAGACGCGCACCCTGGGACTGGTCGTCAGCGACGTGCTGAACCCGTACTTCACCGAGCTGGCCCGCTCCGTGGAGGAGGAGGCCCGCGCGCTCGGCTACAGCGTGATCATCGGCAACGCCGACGAGCGGCCCGACCTCCAGGACCACCACGTGCGGACCCTGCTGGAGCGGCGGATCGACGGGCTCCTCGTCTCCCCCGCCGACGGCGGCTCCCCGCTGATGGCGGAGGCCGCGCGCGCGGGGACCCCGATGGTGTTCGTGGACCGGTGGATCCCGGGCGTCGACGTGCCCGTGGTGCGGGCGGACGGGCGCGCGGCCGTCCGGGACCTCGTCGCGCATCTGCACCGGCTCGGGCACCGGCGGCTCGCGATCATCGCGGGACCGGCGGCCACCACCACCGGCAGCGAGCGCATCGCGGCCTTCCGCGAGGCCCTGGCGGAGTACGGCATCCCGCTTCCGGACTCCGCCGTCGGCCAGGGCGACTTCCAGGCCGAGAGCGGACGGCGGGTCACCGAGGGCTTCCTCGACCTGCCCGAGCCGCCCGAGGCCGTCTTCGCCGCGGACAACCTGATGGCGCTCGGCGCCCTGGACGCGATCCGCGCGCGCGGACTGCGGGTGCCGGACGACATCGCGCTGGCCGCGTTCGACGACATCCCCTGGTTCGTGCACACCGACCCGCCGGTCACCGCCATCGCCCAGCCCACGGGCGAGCTGGGCCGGGCCGCCGTACGGGCCCTGGTCGACCGCATCGAGGGGCGGACCCCGCGGTCCGTCACCCTGCCCGCCCGGCTCGTCGTGCGCCGCTCGTGCGGGGAGGGTTTTGCCCCGGAGTCCCGGGAGTCCTCGCAGTTTCTGGGGTCCCCGGAGTCCCCGGAGTCCTCGAACTCCCTGGGGTCCCCGGAGTCCCGGGGCTTCCGGGAATCCCCCGAGTCCCCGGGCTCCCGGAAGTCCCCCGAATACCGGCAGCCCCGGGAGTCCCCGGAGTCCCAAGCCTCCCCGGCATCCCGGGCGTCTCCGCCGTCCCCCGCCCGCCAATCCGCCACGCCGCAATCACCCACCCCGCCATCCCCCACCCCCGAATCCCCCACCCCCCAGTCCCCCTCCCCAGTGCAGAGGAGCACGTCGTGAGCGACCCGGACGAGTTGCTGCGCATCGAGGGCATCCGCAAGACCTTCCCGGGCGTCGTCGCGCTGGACGGCGTCGACTTCGACCTGCGCCGGGGCGAGGTGCATGTGCTGCTCGGCGAGAACGGCGCCGGCAAGAGCACCCTCATCAAGATGCTCTCCGGCGCCTACACCCCCGACGCCGGGCGGATCCTGGCCGGCGGCGAGGAGGTGCGCATCAACGGGGCGCAGGACTCCGAGCGCCTCGGGATCGCCACCATCTACCAGGAGTTCAACCTCGTACCCGATCTGACGGTCGCCGAGAACATCTTCCTGGGCCGCCAGCCGCGGCGCTTCGGGATGATCGACCGCAAGCGGATGGAGGCGGACGCGGCCGTCCTGCTGGAGCGGGTCGGCGTGCGCGTCTCGCCCCGCGCCCGGGTCCGCGACCTGGGCATCGCCCGGCTCCAGATGGTGGAGATCGCCAAGGCGCTCAGCCTGGACGCGCGGGTGCTCATCATGGACGAGCCGACCGCCGTGCTCACCTCCGAAGAGGTGGAGAAGCTGTTCGCCATCGTGCGCAGGCTGCGCGAGGACGGCGTCGGGATCGTCTTCATCACCCACCACCTGGAGGAGATCGCCGCGCTCGGCGACCGGGTCACCGTCATCCGGGACGGCCGGAGCGTCGGCCAGGCGGCCGCCTCCGCCTCTCAGGACGAGCTGGTCCGGCTCATGGTGGGCCGCTCCATCGAGCAGCAGTACCCGCGCGAACGGCCCGAGCGGGGCGCGCCGCTGCTCACCGTGGAGGGGCTCACCCGTGACGGCGTCTTCCACGACGTCGGCTTCGAGGTGCACGCCGGCGAGGTGGTCGGCATCGCCGGACTGGTCGGCGCGGGCCGCACCGAGGTGGTGCGCGCGGTGTTCGGCGCCGACCCCTACGACCGGGGCTCGGTGCGCGTCCAAGGCGCCCCGGTGCGGCGGCACGACGTGAGCGCCGCGATGGCGGCCGGGATCGGGCTGGTGCCCGAGGACCGCAAGGGCCAGGGGTTGGTCCTGGACGCGTCGGTGGAGGAGAACCTGGGCCTGGTCACCCTGCGCTCGGCGACCCGCGCCGGGCTGGTCGACCGCAAGGCCCAGCGCACCGCGGCCGCACGCGTCGCCGGGCGGCTCGGCGTGCGGATGGCCGGTCTCGGCCAGCACGTGCGCACCCTGTCCGGCGGCAACCAGCAGAAGATCGTCATCGGCAAGTGGCTGCTGGCCGACGCCAAGGTGCTGATCCTCGACGAGCCGACGCGCGGCATCGACGTCGGCGCGAAGGTCGAGATCTACCAGCTCGTCAACGAACTCACCGCGGCGGGCGCCGCCGTGGTGATGATCTCCAGCGACCTGCCCGAGGTGCTCGGCATGAGCGACCGGGTGCTGGTGATGGCGCAGGGCCGGATCGCGGGCGAACTCGCGGCCGGCGAGGTCACCCAGGACGCCGTCATGTCCCTCGCCGTCAGCACCGGCGGCGCCCCCGGCCCGGAGACCGGCCCGAAGACCGGCCCGAAGACCGGCACGGAGACCGGCACGGGCCCCCGCACAGACCCCAGCACGGAGAAGGAGGCCCCCGGTGGCCACTGACACGCTCAAGAGCTCGTCGGGCGCGAGTGGCGCCCCGGGCGGCCTGCGCCGCCTGCTCCTCGACAACGGCGCGCTGACCGCGCTGATCGTCCTCGTCGTCGCCCTGTCGGCGCTGTCCGGGGACTTCCTGACGACGGCGAACCTGCTGAACATCGGCGTCCAGGCGGCCGTGACCGCGATCCTGGCCTTCGGCGTCACCTTCGTGATCGTCTCGGCGGGCATCGACCTGTCGGTCGGCTCGGTGGCCGCGCTGTCGGCGACCGTGCTCGCCTGGAGCGCCACCGCGCACGGCGTGCCGGTCGCGCTCGCCGTGATCCTCGCCGTCGCCACCGGCATCGCCGCCGGCCTGGTCAACGGCTTCCTGATCGCCTACGGCAAATTGCCGCCGTTCATCGCGACGCTGGCCATGCTCTCGGTGGCGCGCGGCCTGTCCCTGGTGATCTCCCAGGGCTCCCCCATCCCGCTGCCCGGCGCCGTCTCGCACCTCGGCGACACCCTCGGCGGCTGGCTGCCGGCGCCGGTGCTGGTGATGGCGGCGATGGGCCTGATAGCGGCGTTCGTGCTCGGCCGCACCTACATCGGCCGGTCGATGTACGCGATCGGCGGCAACGAGGAGGCCGCCCGGCTGTCCGGGCTGCGGGTGAAGAAGCAGAAGCTCGCCGTCTACGCCCTGTCCGGCGTGTTCGCCGCGGCCGCGGGCGTCGTGCTGGCCGCCCGGCTGTCCTCGGCGCAGCCGCAGGCCGCCGACGGCTACGAGCTGGACGCCATCGCCGCGGTCGTCATCGGCGGCGCCTCGCTGGCGGGCGGCACGGGCAAGGCGTCCGGCACGCTGATCGGCGCGCTGATCCTGGCGGTGCTGCGCAACGGCCTCAACCTGCTGTCCGTCTCCGCCTTCTGGCAGCAGGTCGTCATCGGCGTCGTCATCGCGCTCGCGGTGCTGCTGGACACCGTCCGCCGCAAGGCCGGGGCGACCCCGGCGGCGCCCGGCGCGGGCGGCGGCAAGGGGCGGCAGGCGGCGACGTACGCGCTGGCCGCGGTGGTGACGGTCGCGATCGTCGGCGCGACCTCCTTCCTGCACAGCGGCGCCTCGTCCTCGGCGAACCCGCGGATGGGCCTGTCGCTGTCGACGCTGAACAACCCGTTCTTCGTGCAGATCCGCTCCGGCGCGCAGGCCGAGGCCAAGCGGCTGGGCGTGGACCTCACCGTCACGGACGCCCAGAACGACGCCTCCCAGCAGGCCAACCAGCTCCAGAACTTCACCAGTTCCCACCTCGGCGCGATCATCGTCAACCCGGTGGACTCGGACGCGGCGGGCAGCTCGGTGAAGGCCGCCGACACGGCGGGCATCCCCGTGATCGCGGTGGACCGCGGCGTCAACAAGGCGTCCGTGGACGCCCTGGTGGCCTCCGACAACGTGACCGGCGGCGAGCTGGCGGCGAAGTCGCTGGCCCAGAAGCTGGGCGGCCGGGGGAAGATCGTGATCCTCCAGGGCCAGCCGGGCACCTCCGCCGCCCGGGAGCGGGCCCAGGGGTTCGCCCAGGGTCTGAAGGCGTTCCCCGGCGTCGAGGTCGTGGCCCAGCAGCCCGCCGACTTCGACCGCACCAAGGGCCTGGACGTGATGTCGAACCTGCTCCAGGCGCATCCGGACGTCCAGGGCGTCCTCGGCGCCAACGACGAGATGGCGCTCGGCGCGGCCAAGGCGCTGGGGTCAAGGGCGGGCCGGTCGGTGCAGGTGGTCGGCTTCGACGGCACGCCGGACGGCCTGAAGGCGGTCCAGGACGGCACGCTGTACGCGTCGGTGGCGCAGCAGCCGAGCCAGTTGGGCCGGATCGCCGTGGACAACGCGCTCAAGGCGGTCCAGGGCAAGAAGGTGGAGTCGACGGTGAAGGTCCCGGTGAAGGTGGTCACGCGGCAGAACGCGGCCGGCTTCCACGGCTGACCGGAGCGAGCGACCCGCGGAAGGAGACACTTCGCATGTACGACTACGACCTGCTGGTCGTGGGTTCGGCCAACGCCGACCTGGTGATCGGCGTGGAGCGGCGGCCGGGGGCCGGGGAGACGGTGCTCGGCGGCGACCTGGCCGTCCACTCCGGCGGCAAGGGCGCCAACCAGGCGGTGGCCGCCGCCCGCCTCGGCGCCCGGACGGCCCTGCTGGCGCGGGTCGGCGACGACGCGCACGGCAGGCTGCTGCTGGACTCGCTGGCGGCGGCCGGGGTGGACACGGCGGGCGTGCTGGCCGGGGGCGCTCCGACCGGGGTCGCGCTGATCACCGTCGACCCGTCCGGCGACAACAGCATCGTGGTCTCGCCCGGCGCCAACGGACGGCTCACTCCGGCCGATGTGCGGGAGGCGGCCGGACTGCTCGCGTCCGCCCGCGCGGTCTCCGCGCAGTTGGAGATCCCGTTGGAGACGGTCGTGGAGGCGGCGCGGAACCTCGCGCCGGGGAGCCGGTTCGTGCTGAACCCCTCGCCGCCGCGTCCGCTGCCGCCGGAGCTGCTGGCGGCCTGCGACCCGCTGATCGTCAACGAGCACGAGGCGAAGGTGATCCTCGACGGCGCCGAGAGGGCCGGCGATGCCGAGGGGGCCGACGGCGCCGGGGCCGATCCGGAGGACTGGGCGCGGGCGCTGCTGGCGCTCGGCCCGCGCTCGGTGGTCGTCACCCTGGGCGCCGAGGGCGCGCTCGTGGCGTCGGCCGACGGCGTGGCCCGGGTGCCGGCCGTGAAGGCGGCCGCCGTGGACACCACCGGCGCGGGCGACGCGTTCACCGCGGCGCTGGCCTGGCGGCTCGGCGCGGGCGCGTCCCTGCGTCAGGCGGCGGCCTACGCGGCCCGGGTCGGCGCGGTCGCGGTCACCCGCCGGGGCGCGCAGGAGTCCTTCCCCACGGCGGCGGAGGCCGAGGCGCTGGGCGGCGCTCAGGAGGACGAAGCCCGGGAGGGCGAAGCCCCGGAAGACGGCGCCCGGGAAGACGGCGCGTCGGGGCCGGGCACCCCGTTGGGGCAGGACGCCACGTCGGGGCGGGGCGCCACGTCGGGGCGGGGCGCCACGTCGGGGCGGGGCGCCGCGCGGTGAAGAAGGCGGGGATTCTCAACCGCCGCCTCAGCGGCGCGCTGGCCGAACTGGGCCACACCGACGAGGTGCTGGTGTGCGACGCGGGCATGCCGATACCGGCCGGTCCGGACGTCGTGGACCTGGCGTTCCGGGCCGGGGTGCCGTCCTTCGCCGAGGTGCTGGACGGCCTGCTGGCCGAGCTGGTGGTGGAGGGCGCGACGGCGGCGGCGGAGATCCGGGGCGCCAACCCGGCCGCGGCCGCCCTGCTGGAGAACCGCCTCCCGGGGCTGACCCTGATCCCGCACGAACGGCTCAAGGAGCGCTCCGCCCGCGCCCGCCTGGTCGTGCGGACCGGGGAGGCCCGCCCGTACGCCAACGTACTGCTGCGATGCGGGGTGTTCTTCTGACGCGGGTCCTTTGACGCGGGTCACTCGCGCGGCGCTTCTGCCGCGATTCTTCCGGCGCGGCGCTTCCGGCGCGGTCCGGACAGCTTCGAGGGGGCTCGGCCGTCGGCCGGGCCCCCTCGGCCCTTCCCCTCCTGCGCCGGAACCCCCTGATCCCCCCCCCGGGTCCCCCGTGGGTTCCGACGTCAGTTACGACACCGGTCACGCGGAAAGGGTTGCGCTGTTTCCGCGGCGGTTCTTCCGGCGCCCGAAGCCCGGCGCCCACGTCCGCCCACTCCGCGCCCACGGCCGCCCCCTCCGCGCCCACACCCCGCCCGCGCCACGCGCTGCGCGCGCTCTTGACTGGCAGAAACTTCCCGGATATTGGTGACCCTTCGGAAGTTTCCTTCAGCTACCTCGCAGCGCAACTCCTCCGGAAGGAGCGCACGTGCACGACGTCAGCACGGACAGCACGGACGGCACGGGAAACACCGCACGTCCCTCCCGACGCGGCGTCCTCGCCGCCACCGCCGGCCTCAGCGCCGCCCTCGCGGTCCCGGGCGCCGGCGCCGCGCACGCCGCCGCCTCCCACGAGGACCGGAGGCTGCGCGCCCTCATCGCGCGGATGACGCTGGAGGAGAAGGTCGGCCAGCTCTTCGTGATGCGGGTCTACGGCGCCTCGGCCACCGACCCGGACCAGGCCGACGTAGACGCCAACCTCAAGGAGATCGGCGTCCGCACGGCCGCCGAACTGGTCGCCAAGTACCGCGTAGGCGGCATCATTTACTTCGCCTGGGCGCACAACACCCACGACCCGCAGCAGATCGCCGACCTCTCCAACGGCATCCAGCGCGCCTCCCTCCAGCAGTCCCGCGGCCTGCCCGTCCTGGTGGCCACCGACCAGGAGCACGGCGCCGTCTGCCGCATCGGCAAGCCCGCGACCCTCTTCCCCGGCGCCATGGCGATCGGCGCCGGCGGGTCGGCCGAGGACGCCCGCACGCTCGGCCGCCTCTCCGGCGCCGAGTTGCGCGCGATGGGCGTCAACCAGGACTACTCCCCCGACGCCGACGTCAACGTCAACCCCGCCAACCCGGTCATCGGCGTACGGTCCTTCGGCGCCGACCCCGCCGCCGTGGCGAGGCTGGCGGCCGCCGAGGCGAGGGGGTATCAGGACTCCCGGGTCGCGGCGACCGCGAAGCACTTCCCCGGGCACGGCGACACCGCCGTCGACAGCCACTACGGCTTCCCGGTCATCACGCACAGCCGCGAGCAGTGGGAGACGCTGGACGCGGTCCCGTTCCGGGCCGCGATCCGGGCCGGCATCGACTCGATCATGACGGCGCACATCCAGTTCCCGGCTCTCGACGCCTCCGGCGACCCGGCCACCCTCTCGCAGCCCATCGTGACCGGCATCCTGCGCGGCGAACTGGGCTACGACGGCGTCGTGATCACCGATTCCCTCGGCATGGAGGGGGTGCGCACCAAGTACGGCGACGACCGGGTGCCGGTGCTCGCCCTGAAGGCGGGCGTGGACCAGCTCCTCAACCCGCCGTCGCTGGACGTCGCCTGGAACGCGGTGCTGGCGGCCGTGCGCGGCGGCGAGCTGACCGAGGCTCGGCTGGACGCGTCGGTCCTGCGCATCCTGCGGCTGAAGGCGCGGCTCGGCCTGTTCGACGGGCCCTACGTCACGCACGCGGGCGTCGCCCGCACCGTCGGCGCCCGAGCGCACCTCGCGGCGGCCGACCGCATCGCCGAGCGCACCACCACGCTGCTGGTCAACGAGGGCCAGCTGCTGCCGCTGTCCCGGCGCCGGCACCGCAGGCTGCTCGTCGTCGGCGCCGATCCCGCCTCGCCCTCGGGCACCACCGGGCCGCCCACCGGCGTGCTCGCCGCCGCCCTCGCCGAGCTGGGCTTCTCCGCCACGGCCCTGCCGACCGGCACGGCCCCGTCCGACGCGGCGATCGACGCGGCGGTCGCGGCGGCGCGGGAGGCGGACGCGGTGGTGGTCGCGACGTACAACGTGGCGGCGGGCAGCGCGCAGCAGACCCTGGCCCAGCGGCTGACGGCGACCGGGCGGCCGGTGGTCGCGCTCGCCGTCCGCAACCCCTACGACGTCGCCCAGCTCCCCTCCGTCTCCGCCTTCCTGGCGGCCTACTCCTGGACGGACGTGGAGGTGCGCGCCGCCGCCCGCGTGATCGGCGGCCGGGTGCGGCCGCGCGGGAAGCTGCCGGTGCCGGTGCAACGGGCGGACGCCCCGGCGCGGACTCTGTACCCGATCGGGTACGGGCTCACGTACTGACCCAGGGCGCGGTGCGGGCGGTCGTGACCCGGTGGGCTCGTGTCCGCAGGACGCAGGACGTGCTGCGTCCTCCGGGCACGGCCCCGCCGGGTGCGCGGCAGGCGCGCGGAACGCCCGGCGCCGCGGACCAGGGCGGCCGACGGCTCAGGCGCGGCTCAGCGCTGTGACCGTGCTCAGCACAGGATCCAGCCGCCGTGGAACGAGCCCGCGCCCACCGACGCGCTGACCCGGACGCAGCGGTGGCCGGCGTGCACGGTCACCGGGCCCGCGAGATAGGAGTAGCTGCCCTTGTCGGTGACCGGGCGGCTGCCGCGGGCCTGCACGGACACCGACATCGGCTGCTTGCGGCCGGGATGGTCGGGGGTGGTGACCGCGCAGACGTAGTCGCCCTGCCGGTAGACGTGCACCGCTCCGGTGGCGAAGGGCTGCTTGCGCACCTCGCGTCCGGGGCAGGCGGAGCCGGCCGCCTGCGCCGTGCCGGGCAGCGCCAGCGCCACCGCCGCCGAGCTGATCAGGACGGCCGCGCCCAGCGCCGTCCTCCGGCGCGCCTCACCACGATTCACGGTCGTCCTCCCCGTACGTCGAGCACACCGCACCCGCGTCGCGCAGGTACGCGTGTACGGACGCCGCACGCCCGTGCGATGGTTGCGCCGGCTCGGTTCAGCGGGCCGCGCCGACCGGCTCCTCCGGCTCGGCGGCGCCCACGAAGGTCCGCCACAGCGCGGCGTACCGCCCGTCGCGGGCCAGCAACTGCTCGTGCGTGCCGTCCTCGACGACCCGGCCGCGGTCCATCACCACCACTCGGTCCGCGCGGGCGGCCGTGGTCAGCCGGTGGGCGACCACCAGCGTGGTGCGCCGGCCCGAGAGCCGTTCGGCGGCCCGGGTGACCCGGGCCTCGGTGGCCAGGTCCAGGGCGGCCGTCGCCTCGTCGAGCAGCAGGACGTCCGGGTCGACGAGTTCGGCGCGGGCCAGGGCGATGAGCTGGCGCTGCCCGGCCGACAGGTTCCGGCCGCGCTCGTCGACCTCGTGCAGGTAGCCGCCGTCCAGGGTGGCGATCATCTCGTGCGCGCCGACCGACCGGGCCGCCGCCTCCACCTCCGCGTCGGTGGCGTCGGGGCGCCCGTAGGCGATGGCGTCGCGCACGGTGCCCGGGAAGAGGTACGCCTCCTGGGGCACCACGCCGAGCCGGTGCCGGTAGGCGGTGAGGTCCAGCTCGCGCAGGTCCGTGCCGTCGACGGTGACCCGGCCGGCCGTCGGGTCGTAGAACCGGGCCACCATCTTGACCAGCGTGGACTTGCCCGCGCCGGTCTCGCCGACGAAGGCGACGGTCTGTCCGGCGGGGATGCGCAGGTCGACGCCGGACAGCGCCGCCTCCGCCGCGGCCCTCTCGCCGTCGGCCCCGTCGGCGGGCCCTTCGGCGGCGCCGTAGGCGAAGTGCACGTCCTCGAAGGCGACCTCGCCGCGCAGGGCGCCCACCGCGCGGGGCTCGGCCGCCTGGCGGGTGGAGGCCAGCTCCGTGAGCAGTTCCTGGATGCGGCCGAGGGAGACGGTGGCCTGCTGGTAGCCGTCGAACACCTGGGAGAGCTGCTGCACGGGGGCGAAGAACAGGTCGATGTAGAGCAGGTACGCCACCAGGGCGCCCGTGGTCAGGGTGGCCGCCTCGATCCGGCCCGCGCCCGCGATCAGCACCGAGGCCGACGCGACGGACGACAGGAACTGCACGAAGGGGAAGTACACCGAGATCAGCCACTGGCCCCGGACGCGGGCCCGGCGGTAGGAGTCGCTGCGCTCGGCGAACCGCCGGCCGCCGTCCCGCTCGCGCCGGAACGCCTGCACGATGCGCAGCCCGGCCACCGACTCCTGGAGGTCGGCGTTGACCGCCGACACCCGCTCGCGGGCCGCCTGGTACGCCTTGACGCTGGCCCGGCGGAAGAAGAAGGTGGCCACGACCAGCGGCGGCAGCGTGGCGAAGACGACCAGGGCCAGTCCGACGTCGATGATCAGCAGCGCGACCATGATGCCGAAGAAGGTGACGACGGAGACGAACGCGGTGACCAGGCCGGTCTGGAGGAACGTCGACAGCGCGTCCACGTCCGTGGTCATCCGGGTCATGATCCGGCCGGTCAGCTCGCGCTCGTAGTAGTCGAGGCCGAGCCGCTGGAGCTGGGCGAAGATCTTCAGGCGCAGCGTGTACAGGACCCGCTCGCCGGTGCGTCCGGTCATCCGGGTCTCGCCGATCTGCGCCGCCCACTGCGCGATCACGGCGACCAGGCCGAGCAGGGCGGCCGCCCAGACGGCGCCCAGGGCCGCGCGGGTGACGCCCTGGTCGATGCCGTGCCGGATCAGCACGGGCAGCAGCAGGCCCATCCCGGCGTCCACGGCGACGAGCAGCAGGCTGACCAGCAGGGGAAGCCCGAAACCGGCCAGGAGACGGCGCAGGCCGTAGGAGTCCTCGGCCCGCACGGCCCGCTCCTCGTCGACGCCGGGGGCGTCGTCGGCGGGCGGCAGCGCCTCGACCTGGGCGAGGAGCTGCGGGGTGGCGGGGGACCCGGACAGGGCGTAGTCCTTCGGCGCGCGGTCGCCGCTCCACAGCCGCGGGGTCACCCCGCGCTCGGCGCAGAACTCCGCGTCCAGCTCGTCCTGGACGGAGGTGTCCTCCGGGGGCGCGGCGGGCGGCGTGTGGCCCGGGGAGACGCCGCCCAGCTCGTCGGGGTCGGTGAGCAGGGCGCGGTAGAGGGCGCAGCGCTCTTGCAGCTCGTCGTGCGTGCCGATGTCGGCGAGGCGGCCGTGGTCGAGGACGGCGATGCGGTCGGCCAGGCCGAGGGTGGAGCGGCGGTGGGCGATCAGCAGCGTGGTGCGCGCGTCGGCGGCGGTCGCGGGGCTGCCGTCCGGCGAGCGGCTGCCGTCCGGCGCGGGGCTGCCGGTGCGGCTGCGCATGACCTGTCGCAGCGCCTCGTGGATCTCGTGCTCGACCCGCGCGTCCACGGCGGAGGTGGCGTCGTCCAGGACGAGCAGGCGCGGGTCGGTGAGGATCGCGCGGGCGAGGGCGACGCGCTGACGCTGGCCGCCGGAGAGGGTCAGGCCCTGTTCGCCGACCGTGGTGTCGTAGCCGTCGGGCAGCTCGCGGATGAAGCGGTCGGCCTGGGCGGCGCGGGCCGCGGCCTCGATCTCCTCGGCGGTGGCGCCGGGGCGGCCGTAGGCGATGTTGGCGCGGACGGTGTCGGAGAACAGGAAGGAGTCCTCGGGCACCAGGCCGATCGCGGCGCGCAGCGAGTCCAGGGTCAGCTCGCGCACGTCGTGCCCGCCGACGAGGACGGCGCCGCGGGCGACGTCGTAGAAGCGCGGCAGCAGCAGGGAGATCGTGGACTTGCCGGAGCCGGAGGCGCCGACGACGGCCAGGGTCTCGCCGGGGCGGATCTCGAAGGACAGGCCGTCCAGGACGGGGCGCCCGTCGGCGTAGCCGAAGGAGACGTCGTCGAACTCGACGGTCGCGGGCGCGTCCGCCGGCAGCTCCCTGGTCCCCTCGGTGAAGGTGGGCTCGGTGTCGATCAGCTCCAGGACGCGTTCGGCGCCCGCCCGTGCCTGCTGTCCGACGGTGAGCACCACGGCGAGCATCCGGACCGGGCCGACGAGCTGGGCCAGGTAGGTGGAGAACGCCACGAACGTGCCGAGCGTGATGTGCCCGCGCACGGCCAGCCAGCCGCCGAGCGCCAGCATGGCGACCTGGCCGAGGGCGGGCACGGCCTGGAGGGCCGGGGTGTACCTCGCGTTCAGCCGGATGGTCCGCAGCCGCCCGGCGAACAGCCTGCGGCCGACCGACCGCAGCCGCGCGGTCTCCTGGTCCTCCTGCCCGAAGCCCTTCACCACCCGGACGCCGCTGACCGCGCCGTCCACCACCCCGGCGACGGCGGCGGCCTGCGCCTGCGCGTACCAGGTGGCCGGGTGCAGCCGGGTGCGGCTGCGCTTGGCGATGAACCACAGGGCGGGCGCCACGGCGAGCGCGACCAGGGTCAGCGGCGGCGACAGCCAGGCCATGATCGCCAGGGAGATCAGGAAGAGCAGCACGTTGCCGATGGTCATCGGCAGCATGAACAGCAGGCCCTGGATGAGCTGGAGGTCGCTGGTGGCCCGCCCGACGACCTGCCCGGTGGACAGCTCGTCCTGCCGTCGCCCGTCGAGCCGGGTGATCGTCTCGTACATCTCCGTGCGCAGGTCGTGCTGCACGTCCAGGGCGAGGCGGCCGCCGTAGTAGCGGCGGACGAAGGTCAGCGCGTAAACGACGAGCGCGGCGCCGATCAGGGCGCCCGCCCAGGGCGCCATGGTGCGGCTGCGGTCGCCGATCACGTCGTCGATGACCACCTTCGTGATCAGCGGGACCACGGCCATGACGCCCATCCCGGCGAGCGAGGCGCCGAGCGCGAGGACCACGTCCCTGGGATGACGCCACGCGTACCCGGCGAGTCTGCGCGCCCACCCTGGTGCCTCCGCCGCCCGCACTGCCACCTTGATGCCTCCCTGACGTCCTGATCTCCCGCAAGTGAGCAACGCGGGGGACGGCGGTTTTCATCCCCGCGGGTTTCCTCACCGCGCACTCGCGCGGGGACGCGACGCGATGCCTCGGGGACGCGGCGTCTCAGGCCTCGAAGTCGTACTCCAGCACGTACGCCGACGAGTCGAGCACCATCTCGTTTACCTCGACGGCGGCGCCGTCGGCGTCGAAGGCGGTACGGGCGATCAGCACCACCGGCACGCCCGGCGGCAGCTCCAGCCGCCCGGCCTCGTCCTCGGCGGGCATGCGGGAACGGATCTCCTCACGGAAGCGCACCGGTCTGCGGCCCAGGTCCGCCAGCCGGGCGTACACGCCGCCGGGCCCGGTGTCCGGCCGGGTGATCGGCGTACCGGCGACAAGGTCCGCGGGCAGATGCGACGCGGCCAGGAGGACCGGCTTGCCGTCGAGGGTGTAGCGGCGCCGGCGGACGCAGACCCGGTCGCCCTCGGCCAGGTCCAGGACGCCCGCCACCACGGCCGTCGGCGCCTCGACGCTGACCTCGACCGAGTCGACGACGAGTTCGCGGCCCGCGACGTCGGCCTCCCAGACCGACCGGCCCGCGCCCCACCGCGCGTGCGCGAGACGCTCGGCGCCGCGCCGCCGGACGGGCCGGAAGTCCCGCACGAAGACCCCGGCGCCCTTGCGGGCCTCCACGATGCCCTCGGCCTGGAGCACGCCGAGCGCCTGCCGGGCCGTCATCCGCGCGACGCCGTACGCCGCCATCAGGTCGTTCTCCCCGGGAAGCCGCTCACCCGGCCCGTACGCGCCCGCTTCGACGGCCGTCCGCAGCTCAGCCGCGATGCGCTGGTACTTGGGCTGACGCCCCGACTCCCGGCTGCTCATCCGCGCCTCTCCTCTGATCATCTCCCGGCATCCTAGGCGCCGCGGGTCACGCCCTACAGCCGTACAACGACTCGATCCGAGCGATTCCGCTCACATCTCTAGAGATGCACACGGAGATCGGCCTGAGCTGCTTTACTCAGTGCCACATCTCTAGAGATGTGGCTGCATCATCCCCCGCTGACTCGCGCTGGAGGCAACTGTGACCCCGTACTCCGCACCCTCACCGGACGCCTCGGGCCGGGAGCCGGCAGAAATCCAGTGCCAGTTACCGCGCAGCTCGCGCAGCCCGCAGCGCGCCCGCGCGCTCCTTCGCCACCAGCTCGTGGAGTGGGGCATCGGATGCGACGTGTCGCTTGTGGCCGAACTGCTCATCTCCGAGCTGGTCACCAACTCGCTGCTGCATGCGCGGGTGCCCGCCGGGCGCGAGATCGGGGTGCGTATCGCCCGGTACGACGGGCTGCTGCGGGTGGAGGTATCCGACGCGAACGCCGCTCGGCCCGAGTTGAGGGAGCCGACCGCCGAGGACGAGCACGGGCGCGGTCTCGCCCTCGTTCAGGCACTCGCCCTGCGGTGGGGGTGCTGTCCCCGCCGCAACGGCATCGGCAAGGCGACGTGGGCCGAGCTGCGACTGCCCCGGTGAGCTTCAGTCGGCTGTCGCCTCAGCCGGTGTGCGTCGGGGCGAACATGCGGAGGACCGCCGGGAGGACGATGACTGACGGGCCCGGGGTGGTGAGGGCCTTGGTCAGGTCGGATTGCAGGGTTTGCGGGGTCGTGTGGGCGCCGGGGACGCCGAAGGAGGCGGCCAGGGCGGCGAAGTCGGGGCGGGTGAGGTCGGTGGCCGTGGGCTGGCCGAAGGCTTCGGTCATGTACTCGCGGAGGATGCCGTAGCCGCCGTCGTCGACGATCAGCCAGGTGACGTGCAGGTCGTGCTGGCGGGCGGTGGCCAGTTCGGCGATCGAGTACAGGGCGCCGCCGTCGCCGGAGACGGCCAGGACCGGGCGGGTGGGGTCCGCCGCCGCCGCGCCCAGAGCGGCCGGGAAGGCGTAGCCGAGGCCGCCCGCGCCCTGGGCGGAGTGCATGGTGTTCGCGCCCTTGGGGTCGAAGGCCGACCAGGCCCAGTAGGCGAGGATCGTCATGTCCCAGAAGGAGGGGGCGCCGGCGGGCAGGGCGCGGCGCACGGCCGCCAGCACGTCCTGCTCCAGGGTGAGGTCCTGGGCGGCGATCCGTTCGCGGACCCGGGCGAGCACGGCGCGCACCCGCTCGGGCGCGGTGGCGTCCGCGCGCTCGGGCGCCGTCTCCCGCAGCGCCTGGAGGGCGAGGCGGGCGTCGGCGTGGATGCCGAGGGCCGGGTGGTTGGACTCCAGCTTGCCGAGGTCGGCCTCGATCTGGATCACCCGGCCGCGCGGGGCGAACGTGTGGTAGTTGGAGGAGAGTTCGCCCAGGCCCGAGCCGACGACCAGCAGGACGTCGGCGTCCTCCAGGAAGTCGGTGGTGTGGCGGTCCTCCAGCCAGGACTGGAGGGACAGCGGGTGCTCCCAGGGGAAGGCGCCCTTGCCGCCGAAGGTGGTGACGACGGGAGCGTTCAGCCGCTCGGCCAGCGCCCTCAGCTTGCCCGAGGCGTCGGCGCGGACCACGCCGCCGCCCGCGATGATCGCCGGGCGCTCGGCGCGCGCCAGCAGGTCGGCGGCCACGGCGGTCAGCTCGGGGCGCGGGACCAGCTCGTCCGGGGTGGCGTCCACCGCCGTGACCTGCGGAAGGCTGGTCTCGGCGAGCAGGACGTCCTGCGGGATCTCCACCCACACCGGGCCGTGCGGGGCGGTGAGCGCCGACTTCCAGGCCGCCACGAGGGCGGACGGGATCTGGGACGGGGTGCGGACCGTGTGCACGGACTTCACCACGCCGCGGAAGGAGGCCGCCTGGTCGGGCAGTTCGTGCAGGTAGCCGTGGCGTCCGCCGCCGAGCCCGGCCGCCGGGACCTGGCTGCCGATCGCCACGACCGGCGCCGAGGCGGCCGCCGCCTCCTGGAGCGCGGCCAGCGAGGTGAGCGCCCCGGGACCGGTGGACAGCAGCAGGGGCGCCGCCTCGCCGGTGATCCGGCCGTAGGCGTCCGCCGCGAAGCCCGCGTTGTTCTCCACGCGCAGGCCGACGTAGCGCAGGCCGGAGCGGCGCAGGGCGTCGAACACGCCGAGCGCGTGCTGGCCGGGCAGCCCGAAGACGGTCGTCGCGCCGAGCCCGGCCAGGGTCTCCACGACCAGGTCTCCGCCGGTGCGGCCGGCGGGAGGATGGAGGGCGGCCTCCGTCTGCGCGGGCGTCGGGCGGAGCACAAGGTCGTGGTCGTGCGTCACGGGGCTCAGTCTCCCTGGGGTCGCGCGGTCAGGCGGTGCGGGCCGCCGCGATCTGGCGGCTCATGAGGGTCGTCAGCTCGTACGCCGTGTGGGAGGCGGCCACCGACGTGATCTCCGCGTGGTCGTAGGCGGGGGCCACCTCGACGACGTCGGCCGAGACCAGGTTGCAGGAGGCGAGGCCGCGCAGGATCTCCAGCAGCTCGCGGGAGGTCATGCCGCCCGCCTCCGGGGTGCCGGTGCCGGGCGCGTGCGCCGGGTCGAGGCAGTCGATGTCGATGGAGACGTAGAGCGGACGGTCGCCGACGCGCTGGCGGAGCTGGTCGGCGACCTCGTCGGCGCCGCGGCGGTAGACGTCGGCGGAGGTGACGATGCCGAAGCCCATCTTCTCGTCGTCGGTGAGGTCCTGCCTGCCGTACAGCGGGCCGCGGGTGCCGACGTGGGAGAGCGCGGAGGTGTCGAGGAGGCCCTCCTCCACCGCGCGCCGGAACGGGGTGCCGTGGGTGTACTCGGCACCGAAGTAGGTGTCCCAGGTGTCGAGGTGGGCGTCGAAGTGCAGCAGGGCGACCGGGCCGTGCTTCTTGGCGACCGAGCGCAGCAGCGGCAGCGCGATGGTGTGGTCGCCGCCGAGGGTCATCAGGCGGGCGCCGGTTCCGAGCAGGTCGTCGGCGGCGGCCTCGATCGTCTCGACGGCCTCGTTGATGTCGAACGGGTTCACCGCGATGTCGCCGCCGTCGGCGACCTGGGCCAGGGCGAACGGGGAGGCGTCCTGCGCCGGGTTGTAGGGGCGCAGCAGCCGGGACGCCTCGCGGATGGCGTTGCCGCCGAAGCGGGCGCCGGGCCGGTAGGAGACGCCCGAGTCGAACGGCACGCCCACCACGGCGACGTCGGCGGTCCCGACCTCGTCGAGGCGGGGCAGCCGGGCGAAGGTCGCGGGGCCGGCGTACCGCGGGATGCGGGAGGAGTCGACGGGGCCGCGGGGCGTCTCGTTGGTGCTCATGGGCGATGCCTTCTTTCTCACGCTTCGTCGCGCGTGTACTGCTTTCCGACCGACTCTACTGGTGCGCCGGGACCGGTTCGGACACGAGTTCGGCGCCGCGCCCGGCGGGGCGTTCCCTCCGGACGGCGAGGACGGCCCTCGTCGGCGGGCCGGGTCGCCGGGGGACGGCGCCGCGGGCCGCGTGCCTGCCAGTGAGCGGGACGCGGCTGCGGCGCGCGGGGACGTCCGCCCGTACCCACGGCTTGCGGCGCGCGGGGCCGTCTGCCCGTACCCGCGGCTGCGGCGGACGGGGACGTCCGCCCGTCCCGCGGCCGCCGGTCCGGACCCGACCGACCTTATGTGGTCGGAGAGCGACTGCGAACTGTACGTTTCGTCCATTCGAGCGCGCCGGGAAGGGAAGAAACGCACACCATGCCGGACGCCCGGACCCCGGCGCCCCTCGCGCCGCCGCCCACCCCGCCCGTGCCGCTGTCGGCCCTGCTGGCCCGGGAGGACCTGGACGCCCCGGACGTGCGCAGGAAGCTGTGGTTCGCACTGCGGCGTAGCTGACCGCCGCGGCCCCGGCGAGGTCGTCTCCCCGCGCGAGGGCGGGGCCCGGACACCGGGCGGCGCGAAGGCCGGGGCACAGGATGCCTGTTCAGCCGACTGCTCCGCCGTGCCCGCGGGGGCGAGTGGCCGCATGCGTCGGCCCACCCCGCCGCCGTGGACAATCACGTTCCTCCGATTGTCCACAAGCCTTGGCCCTGGACAATGCCGCGCCTAAAAACTGACGTGCTCACCGGCAATCGGGACGACGGCCAAGGCGCGGTAGCCCCTTCGCAGCATTCGGAGGACGCATCGCCGTCGCTGCGACGCCCGCTCCACCGGTAAAGCGACATCGTCCTCGGACAAGGAGACGCCATGCCCAGGAACCGCCACGCCGCAGCCCTGACTGCGGCGAGTCTCATGCTGCTGACCACCGGCTTCGGCCTGTTCAGCGGCGCCAGCCAAGCCTCGGCCGCCGTTGCGGGCTGCAACGGAGGCAGTTGCGTGGGCCACGACCCGTACACGTACGGCTGCCCCGTGACGTCCACGACGACCGCCACCTACACCAGCGGCGCCGCGACCGTCACGCTGTACAACCGGTACTCCAGCACCTGCAACAGCAACTGGGCGGAAGCCGTCGAGAACTCGGCGGCGCAGCAGGCCGGCTGGGGCGAGGACCACTCGATCTTCGCCATGAGCAGCAACCAGCCGAACGCCTCGGCGCTGCAGAAGTCCTGCTTCCCTGGCCCGAGCAACACCGGGAGCAGTTGGGAGGAATGCAACGGGACCGAGTACTACGGCGCGACCGGATGGCCGGCGTGGACGGACATGGTCGACGGCCACCACTACACCTGGGCGCTCCTCAGCGTCTGGGACCGCTCGCACCACTTCCTCAAGCAGATCCAGGCCAACCAGTAGGAACCCGCCCGCGATCCACAACATGAGGGGCCGCCGTACGGTCACGAGGCCGGCCCTGTGCGCTGCCGCACGGCTCGGATCAGGACTCAGGGCCCCTGCACCAGCGTCATCGGCGCCGTGCAGGGGCCCGTACGGCGAGGCAGGGCGTGAACCGACACACGATGCGAGGCATCGAGTCGTCGAACGACTGCCCGGCCGACCTCGAACTCCACACGGTCCCGCGAAAGACAGGCGTCGGCCCGCCCAAGGCGACGGACGCCTGCCGAGCTTCCGGCCGCGCCCGGCTCACCGCGCCGGTGGGGGCGGGGACGAGCGGCGGTCGGTGGAGAGGATGGGCAGGCAAGGGGTCTGTCCTTCGGCGGACATGCTCTCGTTGGTCGCCTCGAAGCGCGCACCGGCGACGACGCAGCCGAGACCGGCCAGCAGAAACCCGGAGTACGACTGGTCGACGTGTCCCATCGTCCAGGTTTCCTGAGTGCTGTCGGCTGGGCGTCGCGTCCATACGGTGGTGGCCCCGGCGCTGCTGTCCTGAAGGTCCGTGTCGATCACCGGAGCTGGGTCGAAGCGGGCCCAGGCCCCCGCGCAGCGCGTTGAATAACGCAAGGTCACCGTGCCGACCCGAGTTCCTTTCAGAAGTCGGCGGCCGCGAAGGGTGAGCGGGCCTTGAAGCCGCACTGCCGCGACGTCCAGGTTTTCCGCGTCCTTTCCGCATCCGGCCAACTGCGGGTCAGTGCCGTCGGTCGGCGGCAAGGTCGCGTTCACGGCCTTATCGGTGCGGTGGAAATCGGCTATCCAGGACAGGCCGAAGCCGGCGAGCGCCGCCGCGAGCGCCAGTGCGAGGGCGGATCTCCACCGGGGGCGCCGCCACCCCAGAGCCTCCGTGACGAGCACGGCGTCCTCACCGCCTCGCACCCGGTCAGTTTCGGACACCCGAGCCGGAAGTCGGCTGCTCAGGACGTCCACCAGCCCGGGACGACGCTCGACCAGCGCCGTGCCCGGCACGTGAGCGCTCCGCACGACCTCCGCCTTCGTGTGCGCCCACCTCTCTTGCCAGTAGTCCCAGTCTCCCCCGCACGCCCGCACGAACTCTCTGGTCACCGCTTCGGAAGGCATATTCCGGCCAGCTACGGCCGCGGCAAGCGCGCTTTTGGAAACCGCACAGCGACGCGCCATCTTCCAGAAAGGAAGATCGCCCGCCAGAGAGCGCAAAGCGCGCAATTCACACGCGAAACGCGCCACTGGCCCACTTTCAGGCGATAAAGGACGCATCCCTCGGCCCACGTCCACCCCTCCCCCTCACGAAAGCCTCTGCCGCGTCATTATCCACGAAAACTTCCCGCGGTCACCGCTGACGCCGTGGGGTTACTCAGCCGTTCTCCCACCACTCCCCGTGAACATGAATTCCAGCCACTATTCTCCTCTTCGCAGGCAAAGGCGAGAGGGGCATTGTTCGCACAGTCTCACCTGTGGGCGAAGCCATTTCGGATATGGGCGTCGACAAGAAGCGCGGTGGACAGAGGGAGGTGCCTGCCGAACCGGTCCGCCCACGCGGCGAGCCGCGCCCCGCGCCTGCGGCGTACGCCCCGCAACGCGGCGTGACCCGTGTCCCAGCGGCCGGGACACCGCAGACGGCGGCGGATCACTGCCTCACAATGGGCAGCATGCCGATATCCGGGACACCCAGCCGCGCCGAACTCCTCGACCACCTCGTGCGGACCCGCATCGCCGGGGACGTCGCCACCCCCCGCGAGAACAACCTCGCCCACTACCGCAGGCTGTCCAACGGCGACCGCGGCTACTGGCTCGGCCTGGAACTCGGCGACCGCTGGAGCGACGAGCAGGACGTGCTCGCGGTGATGGCGGAGCGGGTCGGCGTCCACGACGACCCGGAGCACCGCCACGGCCAGGACACCATCGACCCCGAGCTGACCGTGGCCGCCCTGGAGCGGCTGGCCGCCCGGCTGCGCAAGGCGGCCGACGGCAGGCAGCGGGTGCTCTTCGCCACCGGCCACCCCGGCGGCCTGCTCGACGTGCACCGCGCCACGGCCGCCGCGCTGGGCGCCGCGGGCTGCGAGATCGTCGTCATCCCGGAGGGGCTGCGGACGGACGAGGGCTATGTAGTGCAGTTCGCCGACGTGGCGGTCCTGGAGCACGGCGCCACGCTGTGGCACACCCACTCGGGCGAACCGATGCGGGCGATCCTCACCGGCCTGGAGCGGGAGGGCCGCCCGCTGCCCGACCTGGTCGTCGCCGACCACGGCTGGGCGGGCCGCGCCGGGCAGTACGGCGTGGACTCCGTCGGCTACGCCGACTGCAACGACCCGGCCCTCTTCCTGGCCGAGGCGGAGGGCACGGTCCAGGTGACGGTCCCCCTGGACGACCACGTGATCAGCCCCCGCCACTACGACCCGATGACGGCGTACCTGCTGGACCAGGCCGGTCTCGCGAGCGCCTGACGGCCCCGCCGGGAGGCCGGACCCAGGCGGCCTGGGGCTGGGGGCTGGTTGCCGACGCGGGGCCAGCGGGATTACAGGGCTAGGCGTCTACGGGGCTACAGGTCCCGGCGGGGGACGCGGACCACGCCCTCCTGGATCACCGAGACGGCCAGCCGGCCGTCCCGGGTGTGGATGCGGGCCTGGCCGAGACCGCGGCCGCCGGACGCGGACGGGGACTGCTGGTCGTACAGCAGCCACTCGTCGGCGCGGAACGGCCGGTGGAACCACATGGCGTGGTCCAGTGAGGCGCCCACGACGTCGCCGACCGCCCAGCCGCCCCGGCCGTGCGCGAGCAGGACCGAGTCCAGCAGCGTCATGTCGGAGACGTAGGTGGCGAGGACCACGTGCAGCAGGGGCTGGTCCACGGCGCCGTCGAGCTTGCCGTTGGTGCGGAACCACACCTGGGAGTGCGGCTCGCGCGGCTCGCCGAACCTGCCGTACGGCGGCTCGTCGACGTAGCGCAGGTCCACAGCCTCCCGGGCCTCCAGGAACCGCTCCACCACCTCGGGCGCGAGGTGGTCGTAGCAGCGCATCCGCTCCTGCCCGGTGGGCAGGGTCTCCGGGTCCGGCGCGGACGGCATAGGAGCCTGGTGGTCAAGGCCCTCCTCGTCCGTCTGGAAGGACGCCGAGAGGTGGAAGATCGGCTGCCCGTGCTGGACGGCGACCACCCGGCGGGTGGTGAAGGAGCGGCCGTCGCGGATGCGGTCCACCGTGTAGACGATGGGCGCGCCCGGGTCGCCGGGACGCAGGAAGTAGGCGTGCAGCGAGTGCGCGTGCCGGTCCACGGGCACCGTGCGCCCGGCGGCGACCAGCGCCTGCGCGGCGACCTGGCCGCCGAACACGCGCGGGACGACGGCGGAGCGCGACTGCCCGCGGAAGATGTCCCGCTCGATCCGCTCCAGGTCGAGCAGATCGAGCAGGGACTGGAGTGCCTGGCTCACGGGTGCTACAGACCCATGTCCTTGGCGATGATCGACTTCATGATCTCGCTGGTGCCGCCGTAGATGCGGTTGACGCGGTTGTCGGCGTACAGGCGGGCGATCGGGTACTCGTTCATGTAGCCGTAGCCGCCGTGCAACTGGAGGCAGCGGTCGATGACGCGGTGCGCGACCTCGGTGCAGAACAGCTTGGCGGAGGCGGCCTCGGCGGGGGTCAGCTCGCCGGCGTCCAGGGCCTCGGTGGCCCGGTCGGCGACGGCCTCGGCGGCGTCCACCTCGGACTGGCAGGCGGCCAGCTCGAACTTGGTGTTCTGGAAGTGGGCGACCGGCTTGCCGAAGACCGTGCGGTCCTGCACGTACTGCTTGGCGAAGCGGACGGCGGCCTTGGCCTGGGCGTAGGCGCCGAAGGCGATGCCCCAGCGCTCGGAGGCCAGGTTGTGGCCGAGGTAGCGGAAGCCCTTGTTCTCCTCGCCGAGCAGGTCCTCGACGGGGACCTTGACGTCGACGAAGGCCAGCTCGGCGGTGTCGGAGGTGCGCAGGCCCAGCTTGTCGAGCTTGCGGCCGACGGAGTAGCCCTCGGACTTGGTGTCCACGGCGAACAGCGAGATGCCGTGCCGGCGGTCCTCGGCGCTGGGCGCGGAGGTGCGGGCGCACACGATCACGCGGTCGGCGTGGACGCCGCCGGTGATGAAGGTCTTGGCGCCGTTGAGCACGTAGTGCGTGCCGTCCTCCGACAGCTTGGCGGTGGACTTCATGCCCGCGAGGTCGGAGCCGGTGCCGGGCTCCGTCATCGCGATGGCCCACATCTCCTCGCCGCTGACGAACTTCGGCAGGTAGCGCTTCTTCTGCTCGTCGGTGGCGAGCATCTTGATGTACGGGAGGGCGAGCAGCACGTGCACGCCGGAGCCGCCGAACTGCACGCCCGCGCGGGCGGTCTCCTCGTACAGGACGGCCTCGAACTTGTGGCTGTCCAGGCCGGCGCCGCCGAACTCCTCGGGGACGTTGATGCCGAAGAGGCCCAGCTCGCCGAGCTTGTAGTAGAACTCCCGCGGCGCCTGACCGGCGGCGAACCACGCGTCGTAGACCGGCACGACCTCGGCCTCGATGAAGGCGCGAAGGGTCTCCCGGAATGCCTCGTGATCCTCGTTGAACACCGTACGGCGCACGCCGCCACCTCCACGACCTCGGCTGTCTAAGCGCTTGCTCATATCAACGTACCGGCGAGTAAGCGGACGCGTAAAGCCCGGCGGCCGTAACGCTCGTCACGCGAACGGCGCATCGGGGGCGGGAGCGGTCGCGCGGGGGCGGGTGCGGCACCTCGGGCGCGGTGGGGCGCGGGCGGGCGCGGGTGTGCTCGCGCGGGCGCGGTGAGGCGCGGGCGGGTACTGGTGTGGACGTGCGGGCGCGGTGGGGCGCGGGCGGCGCCCCGCTGGACGCCGTCCCGGTCCGGTCGGCGTCAGTCCGTCGCGGGGGCCGCCGCGGCGAACGCGCCTCTGGCCATCCGGTGCAGCAGCTCCGCCGTGGCGCCGCGGCCCGGCAGGACGCCGCGACGGCCGAGGTGGGGGGTGGAGTTGAGCAGGCCGAAGACCGAGTGGACGGCCGAGCGGGCGGCCGGCTCCGCGAGGTGCGGATGCACCTCGCGGACCACCTCCACCCACAGCTCGACGTACTGTCGCTGCAACTGGCGCACGAGCTTGCGGTCGCTGTCGCGCAGGCGGTCCAGCTCCCGGTCGTGCAAGGTGATGAGGGGACGGTCGTCGAGCGCGAAGTCGATGTGCCCCTCGATGAACGAGTCGAGGACCGCCTCGGGGCCCGGCAGCCCGTCCGCCTCCGCCAGTCGCCGCTTCGCCCCGGTCAGCAGCCGTCCGCTGATGCCGACCAGCAGCTCCGCGAGCATCGCGTCCTTGCCCGCGAAGTGCCGGTACAGGCCCGGCCCGCTGATGCCCACCGCGGCGCCTATCTCGTCGACGCCGACGCCGTGGAAGCCGCGTTCGGCGAACAGCCGCGCGGCCTCGTTGAGGATCTGCTCGCGGCGGGTGGGGGCGTCGGTTCGGGTGGCCATGAAAACAATTCTAGACAGGGACGTTAGCGCTCGTTAACCTGAAGGGCGTGGGTTAACGCTCATTAACCGCAGACCACGTCGACCACAGGGTGAGGGGACTGCACGGATGCACGAGGCACCGGAGCTGACGAGCGCGGCCGACCCCGCGTCGGCGGCCTGGCGGGCCAACGAGTCGGCGCATCGCGCGCTCGTCGAGGAGCTGCGCGGCAGACTCGCCGCGGCCCGGCTCGGCGGCGGCGAGAAGGCGCGGGCCCGGCACACCGCGCGCGGCAAACTGCTGCCGCGCGACCGGGTGGACGCGCTGCTCGACCCTGGCTCGCCCTTCCTGGAGCTGGCCCCGCTGGCCGCCGAGGGGATGTACGAGGGACAGGCCCCGGCCGCCGGGGTCATCGCCGGCGTCGGCCGGGTCTCCGGCCGCGAGTGCGTGATCGTCGCCAACGACGCCACCGTCAAGGGCGGCACCTACTACCCGATGACGGTGAAGAAGCACCTGCGGGCCCAGGAAGTCGCCCTGGAGAACCGGCTGCCCTGCCTCTGCCTGGTCGACTCCGGCGGCGCCTTCCTGCCCCTCCAGGACGAGGTGTTCCCCGACCGCGAGCACTTCGGGCGGATCTTCTACAACCAGGCCCGGATGTCCGGCGCGGGCATCCCGCAGATCGCCGCCGTGCTCGGCTCGTGCACCGCCGGCGGCGCCTACGTCCCGGCGATGAGCGACGAGGCCGTGATCGTCCGCGACCAGGGCACCATCTTCCTGGGCGGCCCCCCGCTGGTGAAGGCGGCCACCGGCGAGGTCGTGACCGCGGAGGAGCTGGGCGGCGGCGAGGTGCACGCGCGGACCTCCGGCGTCACCGACCACCTCGCCGAGGACGACGCGCACGCGTTGCGCATCGTGCGGAACATCGTCGCCACCCTGCCCGCGCGCGGGGCGCTCCCCTGGGAGGTGACCGAGGCCGTCGAGCCCAAGGTCGACCCCTACGGGCTGTACGGCGCGGTGCCGGTCGACTCCCGCACGCCCTACGACGTCCGCGAGATCATCGCGCGCGTGGTCGACGGCTCGCGGTTCGCCGAGTTCAAGGCCGAGTTCGGCCAGACCCTGGTCACCGGGTTCGCCCGGATCCACGGCCACCCGGTGGGCATCGTGGGGAACAACGGCATCCTGTTCTCCGAGTCCGCCCAGAAGGGCGCCCACTTCATCGAGCTGTGCGACCAGCGCGGCATCCCGCTGCTGTTCCTCCAGAACATCTCCGGATTCATGGTGGGCCGGGACTACGAGGCGGGGGGCATCGCCAAGCACGGCGCCAAGATGGTGACGGCGGTGGCCTGCACCCGGGTCCCCAAGCTGACCGTGGTGGTCGGCGGGTCCTACGGCGCGGGCAACTACTCGATGTGCGGCCGGGCCTACTCCCCCCGCTTCCTGTGGATGTGGCCCAACGCGAAGATCTCGGTGATGGGCGGCGAGCAGGCCGCCTCCGTGCTCGCCACCGTCAAGCGCGACCAGATCGAGGCGCGCGGCGAGGAGTGGGCCGCGGAGGACGAGGAGGACTTCAAGGCCCCCGTCCGCGCCCAGTACGAGCGCCAGGGCAACGCCTACTACGCCACCGCCCGGCTGTGGGACGACGGCGTGATCGACCCGCTGGAGACCCGCCAGGTGCTCGGCCTGGCCCTGACCGCGTGCGCCAACGCCCCGCTGGGCGACCCCCAGTTCGGCGTCTTCCGGATGTGAGGGGGACCTCGTGACGATGTTCGAGACAGTTCTGGTGGCCAACCGCGGCGAGATCGCCGTGCGCGTCATCCGCACCTTGCGCGCCCTCGGGGTGCGCTCCGTCGCCGTCTTCTCCGACGCCGACGCCGACGCCCGGCACGTCCGGGAGGCCGACACCGCGGTACGGCTCGGCCCGGCCCCGGCGGCCGAGAGCTACCTGTCCGCCGAGCGGCTGATCGAGGCCGCCGTGCGCACCGGCGCCCAGGCCGTCCACCCCGGGTACGGCTTCCTCGCGGAGAACGCCGAGTTCGCGCGGGCGTGCGAGAAGGCCGGGCTGGTCTTCATCGGGCCCCCGGCCGACGCCATCGCCCTCATGGGCGACAAGATCCGCGCCAAGGAGACCGTGCGGGCGGCCGGCGTGCCGGTCGTCCCCGGCTCCACCGGTTCGGGCCTGAGCGACGGGCAGCTCGCCGAGGCGGCCCACGCCATCGGCATGCCGGTGCTGCTCAAGCCGTCGGCGGGCGGCGGCGGCAAGGGCATGCGGCTGGTCCGCGACGCCGCGCTGCTCGCCGAGGAGATCGCCGCCGCGCGCCGCGAGGCCCGCGCCTCCTTCGGCGACGACACGCTCCTGGTCGAGCGCTGGGTGGACACCCCCCGGCACATCGAGATCCAGGTCCTGGCCGACGGCCACGGCCGGGTGATCCACCTCGGCGAGCGCGAGTGCTCCCTCCAGCGCCGCCACCAGAAGATCGTCGAGGAGGCGCCCAGCGTGCTCCTGGACGAGGCGACCCGGGCGGCGATGGGCGAGGCGGCGGTCCAGGCGGCCCGCTCCTGCGGCTACCGGGGCGCGGGCACCGTGGAGTTCATCGTGCCCGGCGGCGACCCGTCGTCGTACTACTTCATGGAGATGAACACCCGGCTCCAGGTGGAGCACCCGGTCACCGAGCTGGTCACCGGCCTGGACCTGGTGGAGTGGCAGCTTCGGGCGGCGGCGGGCGAGGCGCTGCCGTTCGCCCAGGAGGACATCGCGCTCACCGGGCACGCCGTCGAGGCCCGGCTGTGCGCCGAGGACCCCGCGCGCGGCTTCCTGCCCTCTGGCGGCACGGTGCTTTTGCTGCGCGAGCCGCAGGGCGACGGCGTGCGCACCGACTCGGGGCTGAGCGAGGGCGCCGAGGTCGGCAGCCTCTACGACCCGATGCTGTCCAAGGTGATCGCGTACGGCCCGGACCGGGCCACGGCGCTGCGCAGGCTCCGCGCGGCCCTGGCGCAGACGGTCACCCTGGGCGTGCAGACCAACGCCGGGTTCCTGCGCCGGCTGCTGGCCCACCCCGCCGTCGTCTCCGGCGAGCTGGACACCGGGCTGGTGGAGCGGGTGGCCGGTGAGCTGGTGTCCGACGAGGTGCCGGAGGAGGTCTACGAGGCGGCGGCGGCCGTGCGGCTGGAGGCGCTGCGCCCCCGGGGCGGGGGCTGGACGGACCCGTTCTCGGCGCCCAGCGGCTGGCGGCTGGGCGGCGAGCCGAAGCCGGTGGCCTTCCCGCTGCGGGTGACCGAACCGGTGCACCACGTCGCGCGCGGCGCCCATGTCGTCGACGGCGACACGGTCGCGGTCACCCTGGACGGCGTGCGGCACTCCTTCTATCGCGCCGGCGACTGGCTGGGCCGCGACGGCGACGCCTGGCACGTGCGCGACCACGACCCGGTGGCCGCGTCCCTGAGCCGCGCGGCCCACGCGGGCGCCGACTCCCTCACCGCCCCCATGCCCGGCACGGTCACGGTGGTGAAGGTCGCCGTCGGCGACGAGGTGGCCGCGGGTCAGAGCCTGCTGGTGGTGGAGGCGATGAAGATGGAGCACGTCATCTCCGCCCCGCACGCAGGCACGGTCGCCGAGCTGGACGTCGCGCCGGGCACGGCGGTCGCGATGGACCAGGTGCTGGCGGTCATCGCGCCGCACGAGCCGCAGGACGGGGCCGAGGCGCAGGACGCGCCGGACGGCACGGCGGCGAGGGACGCGCGGGAAGCGCCGGGCGCGCAGCACACGTCCGAGGCCCACGGCGCTCAGGACGCGCGGGAGGTGACGGCATGAGCGGCGACGGCATGAGCGGCCCCCGCCCGGCGCTGCCGATGGCCGTCCCGTCCCCGGGTCTGCCCGCGCGGGTGCGGATCCACGAGGTCGGCCCGCGCGACGGCCTGCAGAACGAGAAGGCGACCGTGCCGACCAAGGTGAAGGCGGAGTTCATCCGCCGCCTCGCCGACGCGGGCCTGACCACGGTGGAGGCCACCAGTTTCGTGCACCCCAAGTGGGTCCCCCAACTGGCGGACGCCGAGGAGCTGTTCCCGCTGGTCCGCGACCTGCCGGCGGCCCTGCCCGTTCTCGTCCCCAACGAGCGCGGCCTGGAGCGGGCGCTGGCGCTGGGCGCGTCCCGGGTCGCCGTCTTCGCCAGCGCCACCGAGTCCTTCGCCCAGGCCAACCTGAACCGCACGGTGGCCGAGGCGCTGGCGATGTTCGAGCCGGTGGTGCGGCGCGCGAAGGACGCGGGCGTGCACGTACGCGGCTACCTGTCCATGTGCTTCGGCGACCCGTGGGAGGGCGCGGTCCCCGTCCACCAGGTCGTCCGGGTGTGCCGCGCGCTGCGGGACATGGGCTGCGACGAGCTGAGCCTCGGGGACACGATCGGCGTGGCCACCCCGGGCCATGTCCAGGAGCTGCTGTCCGCGCTGAACGAGGCGGGCGTGCCGACTGACGCCCTCGGCGTGCACTTCCACGACACCTACGGGCAGGCCCTGGCCAACACCCTGGCCGCGCTCCAGCACGGCGTCACCACCGTGGACGCCTCCGCGGGCGGCCTCGGCGGCTGCCCCTACGCCAAGTCCGCCACGGGCAACCTCGCCACCGAGGACCTGGTGTGGATGCTGCGGGGCCTCGGCATCGACACCGGGGTCGACCTGGACCGCCTGGCGGCCACGAGCGCGTGGATGGCCGAGCGGCTCGGCCGCCCCAGCCCCTCCCGCACCCTCCGCGCCCTGTCCCCCAAGGAGCAGTGATCGACGATGAACCACCGCCTCACCCCCGAGCTGGAGGAACTCCGCCGCACAGTGGAGGAGTTCGCGCAGGACGTCGTGGCGCCCAAGATCGGCGACTTCTACGAGCGGCACGAGTTCCCCTACGAGATCGTGCGGGAGATGGGCCGCATGGGCCTGTTCGGGCTGCCGTTCCCCGAGGAGCACGGCGGCATGGGGGGCGACTACCTGGCGCTCGGGATCGCGCTGGAGGAGCTGGCCCGGGTGGACTCGTCCGTGGCCATCACCCTGGAGGCGGGCGTCTCCCTGGGCGCCATGCCGATCCACCTGTTCGGCACCGAGGAGCAGAAGCGCACCTGGCTGCCCCGGCTGTGCGCGGGCGAGATCCTCGGCGCCTTCGGCCTGACCGAGCCGGACGGCGGCTCGGACGCGGGCGCCACCCGCACCACGGCCCGCCTGGACCCGGACACCGACGAGTGGGTGATCAACGGCACCAAGTGCTTCATCACCAACTCGGGCACGGACATCACGGGACTGGTCACGGTCACGGCGGTCACCGGCCGCAAGGCCGACGGGCGGCCGCAGATCTCGGCGATCATCGTCCCCTCCGGCACGCGCGGCTTCTCGGTGGCGCCCGCTTACTCCAAGGTCGGCTGGAACGCCTCGGACACCCGTGAGCTGTCCTTCCAGGACGTGCGCGTACCGGCGGCGAACCTGCTGGGCGAACAGGGCCGCGGTTACGCGCAGTTCCTGCGGATCCTGGACGAGGGCCGCATCGCCATCGCGGCCCTGGCGACCGGGCTGGCCCAGGGCTGCGTGGACGAGTCGGTGAAGTACGCCAGGGAGCGCCGCGCCTTCGGCCGGCCGATCGGCGCCAACCAGGCGATCCAGTTCAAGATCGCCGACATGGAGATGAAGGCCCACACCTCCCGGCTGGCCTGGCGTGACGCGGCCTACCGCCTGGTGGCCGGCGAGCCGTTCAAGAAGGAGGCGGCGGTGGCGAAGCTGTACTCGTCGACGATCGCCGTCGACAACGCCCGGGACGCCACGCAGGTCCACGGCGGCTACGGCTTCATGAACGAGTACCCGGTCGCCCGGATGTGGCGCGACTCCAAGATCCTGGAGATCGGCGAGGGCACCAGCGAGGTCCAGCGGATGCTGATCGCAAGGGAGTTGGGCCTGGCAGGCTGATCTGCCCACGGCGCGCGGGCCGTTGAGCAGGGCGGACGGGAGCGGGCCGCCCCTGGACAAGAAGCAAGGTTAGGCTAACCTATCTTCGAACCTGTCCGGCGGGCTCCTCCGCCCCGTTCGAAAGCAGTCGCCTCCATGCCCAACGCCCGTCTCCCCCACCTCTCCCGTCGCGGCGTCCTCGCCGCGGGCGGCGCCCTCGGCCTCGGCGCCGCGCTCGCGGCCTGCGGCGACGGCGACGCGAAAAACGGCGGTTCGGGCAGCCCGAAGAAGGCGGCCGCGTCCGGCCCGTGGACGTTCGAGGACGACCGCGGGCAGACCGCCAAGGCCGACCGGGTCCCCTCGCGGATCGTCGCCTTCGTCGGCGCGGCCGCGGCGCTCCACGACTACGGCGTGGGCGTCAAGGGCGTCTTCGGCCCCACGACGACCAAGGACGGCAAGCCCGACGTCCAGGCCGGCGATCTGGACGTCTCCAAGGTGACGGTGCTCGGCAACGAGTGGGGCCAGTTCAACATCGAGAAGTACGCGGGCCTCGCGCCCGACCTCCTCGTCTCCACGATGTTCGACACCGCCGGCACCCTCTGGTACGTCCCGGAGGAGTCGAAGAAGAAGATCTTCGCGGTGGGCGCCCCGAGCGTCGGCGTCTCCGTCTACGACCGCCAGTTGACGCAGCCGCTGGAACGCATGCTCGCGCTCGCCAAGTCGCTCGGCGGCGATGTGAGCGCCGACCGCGTCACGCAGGCGAAGAAGCGCTTCGAGGCCGCCGCCGCCCGGCTGCGCGCCGCCGCGAAGGCCAAGCCCCACATCAAGGTGATGGCCGGCTCCGCCAGTCAGGACCTGTTCTACGTCTCCGGCTCCCACCTCTCCGTCGACCTGGAGTACTTCAAGGCCCTCGGGGTGAACTTCGTCGAGCCGCCGGAGAAGGCCAAGGCGCAGGGCGGCGGCTGGTTCGAGTCGCTGAGCTGGGAGAACGTCGACAAGTACCCGGCGGACGTCATCATGCTGGACAACCGCTCCTCGGCGCTCCAGCCCGGCGACATCACCCAGGGCACCTGGAAGAAGCTCCCCGCCGTCACGGCCCGGCAGGTCGTCGCCCGCAACCCCGAACCGATCCTGTCCTACGACAAGTGCGCTCCGCTTCTGGACGACCTCGCCAAGGCGATCGAGAACGCGAAGAAGGTCTCCTGACCCGGAGTCCCGCCGACCGGGACTCCCCTCCTCCCGCCTCCCCCGCCTTCCGCCTCCCCCGCGTCCGGGCCCGGCGCCGCTGTCGGCGCTGGGCCCGGATCGCGCTGGGTCTGGATCGCGTCGGGCCCTGATCGCGTTGGGCGCGGGGCGCGTCGGTCCCGGGGTGGGCCGGGCGCGGGTCCCGCTGGGCGCGGGGCGCGTCGGTCCCGGGGTGGGCCGGGCGCGGGTCCCGCTGGGCGCGGGGCGCGCCGGCCCTAGGGTGCGCTGGGGCGCGGGTCCCGCTGGGCCCGGAGCGCGCTGGGTCGGATCGCGCTGGGTCGGATCGCGCTGAGTCACCCGCCGCTGGCTGCTGGGTCGGCCTCGCAGAGAGCGGCTTGCGCGCCCGAGCGTCTCTTCGGCCCCGCCGAACCCGGCGCGGGCCCCCGGAGGACCCGGCCAAGCAGGTGCGACATGCCCTGCTCCGGCTCACTGCGCAGCCCTGAAGGGCATTGGCCGCCGCACCTTCTCCGGCGCACCCCCCTAGGCGCTCTTCCTACACACCCCTTGCCGCGCCCCGCGCCCCCCCTTCGCGCCCTCCGCCCCCCGTCGCGCCCTCCCCCCCCCCGTCGCGCCCTCGCCCCCCGCGCGCCCGAGCGCCCCACCGCGCACCCACACGCCCGGCAAAGCGCCCCCGCGCCACCGGCGCGTCCCCCGCACCCCCCGCATCTCCCCTGAACTGGGCGAACACCCTGCCCAGTTCCCCGCCCCACCGCCTCACAGCCCTCGCAGCGATCACCAGGGCCCTGCGGACAAGGGGGGGTAAGTTAAGTTAGGCTTACCTAAGTAGACGCGGGCTCGCCCGCGGTTGCCGTCGCTCCCGTCCCCTCGCCCGGCTCCCGTTCCCGTCCTCGCCCTCGTTCTGCCACGGACCCCCCACCTCCCGGAGGACCTCCTGATGCGCTCCCACCTGCTCAACGACAGAACCGCGGAGCACTACCGCCGTTCCGTGACCGAAGGAGTCGAGCGGGTGGCCGCCCAACTCGTCGCGACCAAAAGCCCGTTCAGCGGCGTCACGGTCGACGCCCTCGCCCCGCGCATCGAGCGGATCGACCTCGACCAGCCGCTGGGCGACACGGCGGCGGTCTTGGACGAGCTGGAAGAGGTCTACCTGCGGGACGCGGTGTACTTCCACCACCCCCGCTACGTCGCCCACCTCAACTGCCCGGTCGTCATCCCGGCGGTGCTCGGCGAGGCCGTCCTGTCCGCCGTCAACTCCTCGCTGGACACCTGGGACCAGTCGGCGGGCGGCACCCTGATCGAGCGCAAGCTCGTCGACTGGACGGCCGGCCGCATCGGCCTCGGCCCTGCCGCCGACGGCGTGTTCACCTCCGGCGGCACCCAGTCGAACCTCCAGGCGCTGCTGCTCGCCCGGGAGGAGGCCAAGCCGGGGCCGGACGGGACGGTCTCGCTCGACCGGCTGCGGATCTTCGCCTCCGAGATGAGCCACTTCAGCGTGCAGAAGTCGGCGAAGCTGCTGGGCCTGGGACCCGACGCGGTCGTCTGCGTCCCCGTCGACCAGGCCAAGCGCATGCGCACGGTCTCGCTCGCCCGCGAGCTGGAGCGCTGCCGCCGCGACGGGCTGGTCCCCATGGCGGTGGTCGCCACCGCGGGGACCACCGACTTCGGCTCCATCGACCCGCTGCCGGAGATCGCCGAGCTGTGCGCCCGGTTCGGGGCCTGGATGCACGTGGACGCCGCCTACGGCTGCGGTCTGCTGGCCTCCCCGACCCGGCGCGCGCTGCTCACCGGCATCGAGCGCGCCGACTCGGTGACCGTCGACTACCACAAGTCCTTCTTCCAGCCGGTGAGTTCGTCCGCCCTGCTGGTGCGCGACGCGGCTGCTCTGCGGCACGCGACCTACCACGCCGAGTACCTCAACCCGCGCCGCATGGTCGCCGAGCGCATCCCCAACCAGGTCGACAAGTCCCTCCAGACCACACGGCGGTTCGACGCCCTGAAGCTGTGGACGACCCTGCGCGTGATGGGCGCCGACGGCGTCGGGCAGCTCTTCGACGAGGTGTGCGACCTGGCGGCCGAGGGCTGGCGGATGCTCGCCGCGGACCCACGCTACGACGTCGTCGTCGAGCCCGTTCTGTCCACCCTGGTCTTCCGCTACGTCCCGGCGGCCGTCACCGACCCGGCCGAGATCGACCGGGCCAACCTCTACGCCCGCAAGGCCCTGTTCGCCTCCGGCGACGCCGTGGTCGCGGGCACCAAGGCGGGCGGCCGCCACTACCTGAAGTTCACCCTGCTCAACCCCGAGACGACGGCGGCCGATCTCGCGGCCGTCCTCGACCTGATCGCCGGCCACGCCGAGCAGTACCTGGGAGAGTCCCTTGACCGCGCGTCCTGAAGCCCCCGCCGAGCCGTACGACTTCGTCGGGATCGGGCTCGGCCCCTTCAACCTCGGCCTCGCCTGCCTCACCGAGCCCATCGACGAACTCCGGGGCGTCTTCCTGGAGTCCAAGCCGGACTTCGCGTGGCACGCGGGGATGTTCCTCGACGGCGCCCACCTCCAGACGCCGTTCATGTCGGACCTGGTCACCCTGGCCGACCCGACCTCCCCGTACTCCTTCCTCAACTACCTGAAGGACAGGGGGCGGCTGTACTCGTTCTACATCCGGGAGAACTTCTACCCGCTGCGCGTCGAGTACGACGACTACTGCCGCTGGGCCGCGAACAAGCTGAGCAGCGTCCGCTTCGGGGTCACCGTCACCGAGGTGACGTACGACGAGGCGGAGGAGCTGTACGCGGTGCGCACCGGGGCCGGTGAGACGTACCGGGCCCGCCGGCTGGTCCTGGGCACCGGCACCCCGCCGCACGTCCCGGACGCCTGCCGCGGTCTGGGCGGCGACTTCCTGCACAACTCCCGCTATCTGGAGCACCGGGCCGCGCTCCAGCGCAAGGAGTCGATCACCCTGGTCGGCAGCGGCCAGTCCGCCGCCGAGATCTACTACGACCTGCTCGGCGAGATCGACGTCCACGGCTACCGGCTGAACTGGGTGACCCGCTCGCCCCGCTTCTTCCCGCTGGAGTACACCAAGCTGACGCTGGAGATGACCTCGCCGGAGTACGTCGACTACTTCCACGCGCTGCCGGAGCCGACCCGCTACCGCCTCACCGAGCAGCAGAAGGGCCTGTTCAAGGGCATCGACGGCGACCTGATCGACGCGATCTTCGACCTGCTCTACCAGAAGAACCTCGCCGGGCCGGTCCCCACCCGGCTGCTCGCCAACTCCGCGCTCACCGAAGCCTCGTACCAGAACGGGACGTACACCCTGCGCTTCCGTCAGGAGGAGCAGGACAAGGAGTACGCGCTGGACTCCGAGGGCCTGGTGCTGGCGACCGGATACCGGTACGCCGAGCCCGAGTTCCTGCGTCCCGTCCGGCACCGCCTGCGCTACGACGCGCGCGGCAACCACGACATCGGCCGCAACTACGCCATCGACGTCACCGGGCGCGGGGTGTTCCTCCAGAACGCCGGCGTCCACGCCCACAGCATCACCAGCCCCGACCTCGGGATGGGCGCGTACCGCAACGCGTACATCGTCCGCGAGCTGCTCGGCGCCGAGTACTACCCGGTCGAGAAGTCGATCGCCTTCCAGGAGTTCGCCGTATGACCTTCACGATCCGCCCGCTCGACCCGCTGAAGGACGCCGAACTGCTGCACGGCTGGGTCACCCATCCCAAGGCCGCGTTCTGGATGATGCAGGGCGCCCGGCTCCAGGACGTCGAGCGCGCTTACATGGAGATCGCCGCCGACGAGCACCACGACGCCTTCCTCGGCCTGCACGACGGCGAGCCGGTCTTCCTGATGGAGGCGTACGACCCCGCCCGCCGCGAGCTGGCCGGGCTCTACGAGCCGGAACCGGGGGACGTCGGCATGCACTTCCTGGTCGCGCCGACCGACTCACCGGTGCACGGGTTCACCCGGTCCGTGATCACCGCCGTGATGCGCCGGCTGTTCGCGGACCCGGCGACCCGGCGGGTCGTGGTCGAGCCCGACGTGCGCAACAAGGCCGTGCACGCGCTCAATGAGGCCGTCGGATTCGTCCCCGAGCGCGAGATCCAGAAGCCGGAGAAGAGGGCGCTGCTGAGCTTCTGCACCCGCGAGCGCTTCGAGAAGGCGGTGACCGCGTGACGACCGCAGCGCGGCACGCCGCCGCCGTGGCCCACCTCTCCCCCGAGCGCTGGGAGCGGGCCAACCGGCACCTGATCCGCAAGGCGCTCGCCGAGTTCGCGCACGAGCGGCTGCTCGTCCCCGAGCCGCAGGAGGACGGCGGCTACCTGGTGCGCAGCGACGACGGCCGGACCGCCTACCGCTTCACCGCCACCCGCCACGCCCTGGACCACTGGCAGGTGGACGCGGCCTCCGTCACCCGCCATCGGGACGGCGTCGAGCAACGGGAGCCCGCCGCCCTGGACTTCTTCGTCGAGCTGCGGCGGACGCTGGGCCTGAGCGACGAGGTCCTCCCGGTCTACCTGGAGGAGATCTCCTCCACCCTGGCCGGCCTGTGCTACAAACTCGCCAAGCCGCAGGTGACCTCCGCCGAACTGGCCCGGTCGTCCTTCCAGGACGTCGAGACCGGCATGACCGAGGGCCACCCCTGCTTCGTCGCCAACAACGGGCGGCTCGGCTACGGCGTCGACGACTACCTGGCCTACGCCCCGGAGGCCGCGCAGCCCGTCCGGCTGGTGTGGCTGGCCGCGCACCGCTCCCGTGCCGCGTTCACCGCGGGCGCCGGCGTCGCGTACGAGTCGTTCCTGCGCGCGGAGCTGGGCGAGGAGACGGTGCGCCGGTTCCACGGCGTGCTGACCGGCCAGGGCCTCGACCCCGCCGACTACCTCCTCATACCGGTCCACCCCTGGCAGTGGCGGAACAAGCTCGCCGTCACCTTCGCCGCCGAGGTCGCCCGCCGCCTCCTGGTCTGCCTCGGCGAGGGAGACGACGAGTACCTGGCGCAGCAGTCCGTGCGCACCTTCTTCAACCGCAGCGCCCCGCACAAGCACTACGTCAAGACCGCCCTGTCGGTGCTCAACATGGGCTTCATGCGCGGGCTTTCGGCCGCCTACATGGAGGCCACCCCCGCGATCAACGACTGGCTGGCCAAGCTCGTCGACGGCGACCCGGTGCTGAAGTCCACCGGCCTGTCGATCATCCGGGAGCGGGCCGCCGTCGGCTACCGGCACCTGGAGTACGAGGCGGCCACGGACCGCTCCTCGCCCTACCGCAAGATGCTGGCCGCGCTGTGGCGGGAGAGCCCGGCGCCCTCCCTCCAGGAGGGCGAGTCGCTGGCGACCATGGCCTCGCTGCTGCACACGGACCACGAGGGCGCGTCGTTCGCGGGCGCGCTCATCGCCCGCTCCGGCCTCGCGCCCCGGCAGTGGCTGCGCGGCTACCTGCGGGCCTACCTCACCCCGCTGCTGCACAGCTTCTACGCCTACGACCTGGCCTTCATGCCGCACGGCGAGAACGTCATCCTGGTCCTGGCGGACGGCGAGGTGCGGCGCGCGATCTACAAGGACATCGCGGAGGAGATCGTGGTGATGGACCCGGACGCCGCGCTGCCGCCGGAGGCGGCCCGGATCCGGGTGCGCGTCCCGGAGGACCAGAAGCTGCTGTCGATCTTCACGGACGTCTTCGACTGCTTCTTCCGCTTCCTGGCCGCCCAGTTGGCCGCCGAGGGCGTCCTGGCGGAGGACGGCTTCTGGCAGACGGTCGCGGACGTGGCGCGCGAGTACCAGGAGTCGACGCCCGAACTCGCCGACAAGTTCCGCGAGTACGACCTGTTCGCCCCCGAGTTCGCGCTGTCCTGCCTCAACCGGCTCCAACTGCGCGACAACCGGCAGATGGTGGACCTCGCGGACCCCTCCGGCGCACTGCAACTGGTCGGCAGCCTGCCCAACCCCCTCGCGGGCCGGTAGAGCGTCCCAGGCGCGGATCCCCGCGCCCCCGCACGGGCAGGCGCCCCGGAGTACGGTCCTCCGGGGCGCCCGTCGTTCCGCGTGCCGGTCAGCCCGCGGGCCAGGGCACCTGCGGCGAGCGGTAGTACCCGATGCCCAGCGCGTCCCAGCGCGGCGCCTGCGCGGCGAGCCGCGCCTTGTAGGCGTCCCAGCCGTGCGCGGCCGCCGGCGACCAGCCCAGCTCGGCGGCGCCGGGAAGCCGGGGGAAGGCCATCGTGTCCACCTGGGCGGAGGTGGACAGGGTCTCCGACCACATCGGGGCCTCGACGCCCCGGACGGCGGAGGCGGGCACGCCCGCGAGATACGCGCCCGGGTTCCAGTCGTAGGACCGCCGCACCTCGACGTACCCGGCCCAGGCCAGGCCGAGCGGGGTGTCCTTGGTGTACTTCATGTCCAGGTAGACCCGGTCGGCCGGGGACAGGATCAGGCCGGTGCCGTGGCGCGCGGCCTGGGCGACCTGCTCCTTCTCGGCCGCGCTGGTGGAGTCCAGGCCCCAGTACTGGGCGAGGGCGCCCTTGGCCGGGGAGGCGGCGGTGATCTGGTGCCAGCCGATCACCGTCTTGCCGTACTTCGCGACGATCGGCTGCACCCGGTCCATGAACTTCACGTAGTCGTCGTGGCTGGTGGAGTGGGCCTCGTCGCCGCCGATGTGCAGGTACCGGCCCGGGGTCAGGGCGGCCAGCTCGCGGATCACGTCGTTCGCGAAGTCGTAGGTGCGCTGCTTGGACACGCACAGCGAGCTGAAGCCGACCTTCGTGCCGGTGTAGAGCGGGGGCGCGGCGCCGTCGCAGTTCAGGTCGGCGTAGGAGGCGAGGGCGGCGTTGGTGTGGCCCGGCATGTCGATCTCCGGGACGACCTCCAGGTAGCGGGAGGCGGCGTAGCGGACGATCTCCCGGTAGTCGGCCTTGCTGTAGTGGCCGCCGGGTCCGCCGCCGACCTCGGTGGAGCCGCCGTAGGCCGCCAGGCGCGGCCAGGAATCGACGGCGATGCGCCAGCCCTGGTCGTCGCTGAGGTGCAGGTGCAGCTTGTTGATCTTGTAGAGGGCGAGTTCGTCGATGTAGCGCTTGACCTGGCCGACGGTGAAGAAGTGCCGGGACACGTCGAGCATGGCGCCGCGGTAGGCGTAGCGCGGGGCGTCCCGGACGACGCCGCCCGCCACCAGCCAGGGGCCGGGCTGCGCGGACCGCTTCTCCACGGCGGCGGGCAGGAGCTGGCGCAGCGTCTGCACGCCGTGGAAGAGGCCGGCCGGCTCGCGGGCGGTGATCGTCACCCCGCGGGGGCCGCTGTCCAGGCGGTAGCCCTCGGCGCCGTACGAGCCGCTCGCCAGGCGCAGCCGAATCCCGGCCGTGCCGTGGGCGGTCACCGGCAGCCGGTAGCCGGTGGAGGGGCGCAGCAGGTCCGCGAGGTAGCCGCCGACCCGGAGGGCCTCGCGGGAGCCGTCCACGCGGATGCGGGTGGCGGCGGTGATGCGGTAGGGCGCTCCGCCGGGCTGGGCGGAGGCGGGTGCGGGGACCAACCGGCCCAGCGGCGTCGCGGCACCGGCCTGGCCGCCGGACGCCGGCCCGGCGGGCGTCGCCCCGGTGGCGAAGGCCCCGGCCGCCGTGACCAGCAGCAGCGATCCGAGGACTCTGCGGACGCGGGCCAGCCGGGCGGTTCGGGGGTTGCGGGGAGTCGTGCCGTCATGCCGTCTCACATGCGCTCCCTTCACACGCGGATCGGGACCTGTCGAGCCCCGACGGTATAGAGCACTCTCTCGCAGGTGCGGTGAAACAATCGCCCCGCGGCGGAAATCATCCAGAAGGACGGCACATGGACGTGCGACGGCGACGCCCTGCGGCTGATCCCGGACGGGACGGCTCAGGCGGCGGCTACGGCTGCGGCTGCGGCTACACGAGGGCGCCGACCCGCTCGTCTCACCCGCCGCCGTGCCCGCCGCCTCACCCGCCCCCGCGCCTGCCGCCGCAGTCCCCGCCGCACCCACCGTCCCCGCCGCCGAGGTCGCGCACGACGCGCTGCTGCGGCGCCCGCGCGACCTGGGCGCGCCGCACCGCGCCGCCGTGCTCACGGACGAGAAGTCCACGCTGGCCGAGCGGGCGGTGCGGCGGCGCCTGTGACGGCGTCCCGGAGGACCGCCCGCCGTCGCCAGGCAGGCGTCACTTCGCGCGGCGGGCCACCGTGAAGTGGTCGACCTGCGCGCCGGTCTCGGCGATGCCGCGCACGGTCAGCGTGGCCGTACGGCCCCGGGGCGCCGGCGCGACGTCGACGCGCAGGAACGAGTAGTCGAGGTAGCGGACCCGCGACCAGGCGACCGTCTCGTTCTGCTTGCCCTCCTTGAAGTTGACGAACGAGGCGACGGAGTCGACCTCGTTCTCGTGGCCCTCGTAGGAGACCGGGGCGCTGAACGCGTAGAGGCTGCGGCCCGCCGCGCCGGCCGTCACGTACACCACGCCGTCGGTCTCGGGGTAGGCCGTGCCGCCGATGGGCAGCTTCTTGGCGACCTGGCCGCCCTTGATGACGTCGGTGCGCTCGTACTGGTGGTTGTGGCCGTTGATGACCAGGTCCACGGTGTACTTCTCGAACAGCGGCACCCACTCCTGGCGCACGCCGCCTTCCGAGGCGTGCGCGGTGGAGGTGCAGTAGGCGCAGTGGTGGAAGAAGACCACGACGAAGTCGACGTCGCGCGACGCCCGGTACTTCTTGAGCTGGGCCTCCAGCCACGTGGTCTGGGTGCCGCCGGAGATCCCGAGGTTCGCCGGGATCTCGAAGGAGATGTCGTTGGCGTCGAGCGAGATGACGGCGGTGTTGCCGTAGACGAAGGAGTAGACGCCCGGCAGGTTCGTCCGGTCGGGGCCGTTGTCCGGGAGGTTCCAGCGGGCCTCCTCGCCGCCGTAGCCGTTGGGCGAGTACCACGCCTCCATGTCGTGGTTGCCGTAGGCCGGCATCCACGGGACCGACTTGGCCACCGACTCGGTCTGGGCGAGGAACTGGTCCCAGACGCGGGAGTCGAACCCGGTGTCGGTCGTCTTGCCCTGGCCGGCCGGGTCGCCGTAGGCGATGTCGCCGGCGTGCAGGTGGAAGGCCGGGTTCTGGCCGAGCAGGAGGCTGTTGTTGGCCAGGCCGTGGTAGCCGACGCCCTCGTCGCCGAAGGCGGTGAAGGTGAACGGCTCCTTGCACTCCGGCGCGGTGGTGAAGGTGCCGAGCGTGCCCAGCAGGCGCCGCTCGGCCGGGTCGAAGCCCTGGTGTCCGACGCCGTAGTAGTACGTCCTGCCGGGGCGCAGGTGGGTGAGCTTGGCGTGCAGGTAGTACTGCGTGTGGTCGCCGCTCGCGCCCACGCCGGCCGGTGTGTAGAGGGTGCGGACCTCGGCGGGGATCTTCCGGGACAGGTCCCAGGGGTGGGCGCCGACGCGGATGAAGGGCTTCTCCACCGCGACCGGGACCTGCCAGGAGACGGTGATCTCGGTGCGCGGGTCGTTGCCGAAGGCGAGGTGGCGGCCGAACGGGGCGACGTGGGCGCCGTCCACGGTCTCGGCGGCCGGGGACGGGACGTGTGTCGGGGCGGCGGCGGGGACGGCGGCCTGGGCGGCGGCGCCCGGCACGAACGCGCCACCGACGACGGCCCCCAGGGTGACCGCGCCGCCTCTGACCATCGTGCGCCGTGAGAACCTCGACCGCAGGTACGCGTGCTGCTCGGCCATGCTCATGCGCTCGGCCAGCTTCTCGGGTACTCCCATACGTGGAATGTCCATGGTGCCTGAAAATGGTCTACGCGCGAGACGGGCGGCGGGACACCGGGTGACCGGCGGGCGAACAGCGCCGCACTGACGCCTGAACAGGCGCATGCCCGAAATCGGGCAGGATTCTTGCGAAAGCCACTCCGGTACTTCAGGATCTACCGGGTGCACGACGAACTCGTTGATCATCTGACGCGGTCCACGCCCCTGAGCCGGGGCGAGGCGCTGCGGGTGGTCCAGGACGTGCTCGCCTACTTCGACGAGACGACCGAGGAGTTCGTCCGCCGCCGCCACCGTGAACTCCAGGCACAGGGCCTGGTGAACGCGGAGATCTTCGAACGGATCGGGACGGACCTGCGATACCGCGCCGTAGCGCCCCCGGAGCTGTCGCTCCGGCAACTGCGGCGGATCGTCTACGGCTGACCGACGGCGACTTGACGGACGCAGGCCGCCGACGACGCGGCCTCCTCGGGGACAAAAGGGACTCATATGTGCGGAATTGTCGGATACATCGGTAAGCGCGACGTCGCCCCGCTGCTCCTGGAGGGCCTCCAGCGCCTGGAGTACCGCGGCTACGACTCCGCGGGCATCGTCGTCACCTCGCCGAAGACGCCCGGTCTCAGGATGGTCAAGGCCAAGGGCCGGGTCCGCGACCTGGAGGCGAAGGTCCCCGCGCGCTTCAAGGGCACCACCGGCATCGCCCACACCCGCTGGGCCACCCACGGCGCCCCGTCCGACGAGAACGCCCACCCGCACATGTCGGCCGACGACAAGGTCGCCGTCGTGCACAACGGCATCATCGACAACGCCGGCGACCTGCGCCGCAAACTGGAGGCGGACGGGGTCGAGTTCCTCTCCGAGACCGACACCGAGGTGCTCACCCACCTCGTCGCCCGCTCCGACGCGGCCACGCTGGAGGAGAAGGTGCGCGCCGCGCTGCGCCTGGTCGAGGGCACCTACGGCGTCGCCGTGCTGCACGCCGACTTCCCCGACCGGATCGTGGTGGCCCGCAACGGCTCGCCCGTCGTGCTCGGCATCGGCGAGAAGGAGATGTTCGTCGCCTCCGACGTGGCCGCGCTGGTGACCCACACCCGGCAGATAGTCACCCTCGACGACGGCGAGATGGCCACCCTCAAGGCCGACGACTTCCGCACGTACACCACGGAGGGCGCCCGGACGACGGCCGAGCCGACCACCGTGGAGTGGGAGGCGGAGTCGTACGACATGGGCGGCCACGACACGTACATGCACAAGGAGATCCACGAGCAGGCCGAGGCCGTGGACCGGGTGCTGCGCGGCCGGATCGACGACCGGTTCGCCACCGTGCACCTCGGCGGCATCAACCTCGACGCCCGTGAGGCCCGCGCGGTGCGCCGGGTGAAGATCCTCGGCTGCGGCACCTCCTACCACGCGGGCATGATCGGCGCCCAGATGATCGAGGAGCTGGCCCGGATCCCCGCCGACGCCGAGCCCGCCTCCGAGTTCCGCTACCGCAACGCCGTAGTGGACCCCGACACCCTCTACATCGCCGTCTCCCAGTCCGGTGAGACCTACGACGTGCTCGCGGCCGTGCAGGAGCTGAAGCGCAAGGGCGCGCGCGTCCTGGGCGTGGTGAACGTGGTCGGCTCGGCCATCGCCCGCGAGGCGGACGGCGGCGTCTACGTGCACGCCGGTCCCGAGGTGTGCGTGGTGTCCACCAAGTGCTTCACCAACACCACCGTGGCCTTCGCGCTGCTCGCGCTGCACCTGGGCCGCATCCGCGACCTGTCGGTGCGCGACGGCAAGCGGATCATCGAGGGGCTGCGCAGGCTGCCGGAGCAGATCTCCGCGATCATGGAGCAGGAAGAGCAGATCAAGAAGCTCGCGGAGAGCTACGCGGACGCCCGCTCGATGCTCTTCATCGGCCGGGTGCGGGGCTACCCGGTGGCCCGCGAGGCCTCCCTCAAGCTCAAGGAGGTCTCCTACATCCACGCCGAGGCGTACCCGGCCTCCGAGCTGAAGCACGGTCCGCTGGCGCTGATCGAGCCGGCGCTGCCCACGGTGGCGATCGTCCCGGACGACGACCTGCTGGAGAAGAACCGCGCGGCCATGGAGGAGATCAAGGCGCGCAGCGGCAAGATCCTCGCCGTCGCCCACCGGGAGCAGGAGAAGGCCGACCAGACCATCGTGGTGCCCAAGAACGAGGACGAGCTGGACCCGATCCTCCTGGGCATCCCGCTGCAACTGCTCGCCTACCACACGGCGTTGGCGCTGGGCCGGGACATCGACAAGCCGCGCAACCTGGCGAAGTCGGTGACGGTGGAGTAGCCGCCCCCTGTCTGACGACCTGAACGACCCTCTGTGCGCGGTCCGCACGGGGGGTCTTCGTCATGGGGGCGTGTGCTGCGTAGACGCTTGCCGCGGGGGCGACTTGGCGGGCGGCGCGGCGCGCGGACGGCGGGCTCGCGCCGTTTCGCGGACGGCGTGCTCGCGTCAGCGGACGGCCTGCTTGCGTCAGCGGACGGCGTGCTCGCGTCAGGGGACGGCGTGCTTGCGTCAGCGGACGGCGTGCTCGCGTCAGGGGACGGCGTGCTTGCGTCAGCGGACGGCGTGCTCGCGTCAGGGGATGACGACGACCGGCCGCCGCGCGCGCTTGGCGAGGCGGCCCGCGACCGAGCCGAACAGGCGGCCCACGATGCCGTGCGAGGAGCCGACGACGATGGCGTCCGCCGCGTACTCCTTGCCGACCTCCTCGAGTTCGTGGCAGATGTCGCCGCCGCGCTCGACCAGGATCCACGGCACCTCGGAGAGGTACTCCGCGCAGGCGAGTTCGAGACCGAGCACCTCGGTGCGGTGGTCGGGGACGTCCACGAAGACAGGGGGCTCGCAGCCCGCCCACACGGTGGTGGGCAGCCGGTTGGCCACGTGCACGATGATCAGCCCGGACCGGGTGCGGCACGCCATCCCGATGGCGTAGGCGAGGGCGCGCTCGCTGGAGGTGGAACCGTCGAAGCCGACGACGACGCCGTGCTGGAACGCCGGGTCGCACGGGCGTGACGCGGGCGCCGCCTGAAGGTCGGCCGCCGTGGGATCGGCGACCGGCCGCTTGCGGTCCGCGGGTTCGGAGAATTCGTGACCGGCCATGGCTGTCTCGGCTGTGTGATCCTTTGTCGGGAACGACAGTCTGCGGCGAAGCTGTGTCCGGGAATCGTCTTCCCGGGCGGTTACCCCAAGGGTACGGCGGCACTCCTCCGCGGCCCGGGTCACGCGCTCCCCGCGCCTTCGGAAAGCGGAGCCCCCTCGCCGCGGTTCCCCGGAGCATGCACGACGGCCCACCGGAATGCAATGGTCGCTGCCCTGTACAGGTGATTCGCCCGGAGACCGGCCCGAGGCGGGGCGGTCTCTGGTTAGATCGCGCGGCCGGTCGGCGCGGACAGCCTGCGGCGACCGGCCGGGGGGCCGCTCGGCGCGCTCACCGAGCCTGCATCGGCGGGAGCACACCCGGCGCCGCCGGGAGCAGGGCGCGTCCGGACCCGGCGCCGTCCCCGCGCCGTACTCGTGCCGTCCTCGTGCCGTCCCCACGCCTCCCCGGGACGTCCTCGGGGGACGCCTCGCCGCCGCGCCGCGGGGGCGGCGGCGGACGGGACCCGGTGTGTGGCACGGTGGGGGACAGCGCGGGCGAGGCGGTCCGGGGGCGACCCTCCGTCGCGTCCCGGCGCCAGGGGTGCTCCTCGGGTGCGGTGCGGCGCCGTTCCGGCGCGGTCGTCGCGGCGCCGGGCCCGGCGGCGGTCTCCGGGACTGCCGGGCGCTGCCGCCCCCGTGCGAGCGGAGGGCCAGCCGCGCCGAGCGACGCGTCCCGCACCGCGGCCGCCCCCGCCACCGCTGACGGCGGACCGCGGACCGCGGACGGCAGACGGCAGACGGCAGACGGCAGACGGCAGACGGCAGACGGGCTGCGATACCCGCCGGGGCGAACGAACGCCGCCCGGGGCACGACTCCGGTCGACTGACCGGTTTCCGCGCACGCGTCCGTATCTTTTCAGCCAACTTCCCGGCCGCGCGCATCGTCGTCCCGAAGTACCCCCCACCCCCGGTATGACCTGCGAGAAAAGGCGTTGGGGAGCCCCCGGCACCCTACGGGGTTTGGCCACTGCCACGAGGCGCACTTCCCTGCGCGCCCGGCGAGTGCGACGCTTCGTGATCGAATGCTTCACGCCAAGTTGCCATGTCGACAATGCACTGGGTGCAGAACCAGTCACCGCGGCGCGGCAGGACGCAGTAGATTCGATCTTGACTGTCTTTACGGCGGGGGACTCGTGCAGGACCAAGGGGAAACGTGCAGGAGCGACACAACCGAGGAGCCGCGACCACCGAGGGGGGCTTAGCAGTATGAGCCACGACTCCGCCGCCGCGCCGGAAGCCGCGGCCCGGAAGCTGTCCGGGCGACGCCGCAAGGAGATCGTCGCGGTGCTGCTGTTCAGCGGCGGCCCCATCTTCGAGAGTTCCATACCGCTGTCGGTGTTCGGGATTGACCGCCAGGACGCCGGAGTGCCGCGGTACCGCCTGTTGGTGGCAGGCGGTGAGGACGGCCCGCTGCGTACCACAGGGGGCCTGGAGCTGACGGCGCCGCACGGCCTGGAGGCGATCTCCCGGGCGGGCACGGTCGTCGTGCCCGCCTGGCGCTCGATCACCTCGCCGCCGCCGGAGGACGCGCTCGACGCGCTGCGCCGGGCGCACGAGGAGGGCGCCCGCATCGTGGGCCTGTGCACCGGGGCCTTCGTGCTGGCCGCGGCCGGGCTGCTGGACGGCCGCCCGGCGACCACGCACTGGATGTACGCGCCGACGCTGGCCAAGCGCTACCCGTCGGTGCACGTCGACCCCAGGGAGCTGTTCGTCGACGACGGCGACGTCCTGACGTCGGCGGGCACGGCGGCCGGGATAGACCTGTGCCTGCACATCGTGCGCTCGGACCACGGCAACGAGGCGGCCGGCGCGCTGGCCCGCCGCCTGGTGGTGCCGCCGCGCCGGAGCGGCGGCCAGGAGCGCTACCTGGACAGATCTTTACCCGAGGAGATCGGCGCCGACCCGCTGGCCGAGGTCGTCGCCTGGGCGCTGGAGCACCTTCACGAGCAGTTCGACGTGGAGACGCTGGCGGCCCGCGCGTACATGAGCCGCCGCACGTTCGACCGGCGGTTCCGCTCGCTCACCGGGAGCGCGCCGCTCCAGTGGCTGATCACGCAGCGCGTGCTCCAGGCACAGCGCCTGCTGGAGACGTCGGACTACTCGGTGGACGAGGTGGCGGGCCGGTGCGGCTTCCGCTCCCCCGTGGCGCTGCGCGGCCACTTCCGGCGCCAGCTCGGGTCGTCCCCGGCGGCCTACCGGGCGGCGTACAGGGCCCGCAGGCCGCAGGGCGAGCGGCTCGGCGACGGCGAGCCGGGCGTGCCGGCGCAGGCGAACGGATCCGGCTTCGCGGCGGTCCCGGCGGCGGCCCAGGCCGGTCCGCTGGGCATGCCGCAGCCCTCGGGCCCGCTGCCGCCGGCGCTGCACCCGGAGGGCACGGTGCCGCACCAGTCGCCCCGCCGCCCTCCGGCCGCGCTGTCGGCCGGGCTGCCGGGCCAGCGCGGCGGCTGAGCGCGCACCAGGCGGGGGCTGAGCGCGCACCCAGGGGGCGGGTGGGACGGCGAGGGCCGTCCCGCCCGCTCCCGCGTCCGCTCCCCGGGGGCGCACGGTCGGCTCGGCTCGCGGCCACGCGCCGTAAGGTGAGACGCATGAACGATCGCATGGTGTGGATCGACTGCGAGATGACCGGCCTCTCGCTGTCCGACGACGCGCTCATCGAGGTGGCCGCCCTCGTCACCGACTCCGAGCTGAACGTGCTCGGCGAGGGAGTCGACATCGTCATCCGCCCGCCGGACGCAGCGCTGGAGACGATGCCGGAAGTGGTGCGTCAGATGCACACCGCGTCCGGCCTGCTCGCCGAGCTGCCCGGCGGCACGACGCTTCAGGACGCCGAGGAGCAGGTCCTCGCCTACGTGCGGGAGCATGTGAAGGAGCCCGGCAAGGCGCCCCTGTGCGGAAACTCGGTGGGCACCGACCGCGGTTTCCTGTTGCGCGACATGCCGACGCTGGAAGGCCACCTGCACTACCGGATCGTCGACGTCTCCTCCGTCAAGGAGCTGGCCCGGCGGTGGTACCCGAGGGCTTATTTCAACAGCCCCGAGAAGAACGGCAACCATCGCGCGCTCGCCGACATCCGGGAGTCCATCGCGGAGTTGCGCTACTACCGCGAGGCCGTCTTCGTCCCCCAGCCCGGCCCCGACTCCGACACGGCCAAGACGCTCGCGGCGAAGCACGTCCTGCCTGCTCAGCAGGCATAGCGGGGTCTCGCGAAGGGGCGCCGCGAAACGCGTGCGCGAGCACCCCTTCGGACCCTGTACACTTTTCCTCGGCCGGTCGGAGACACCGCGAAAACGATCGCCGGTCATGGTGGGTGTAGCTCAGTCGGTAGAGCACCTGGTTGTGGTCCAGGATGCCGCGGGTTCGAGTCCCGTCACTCACCCTCACATGAGAAGCCCCTGACCTGCGGAAACGCAGGTCAGGGGCTTTTGGGTTCCCGAGAACACCCAGCCGATCAGCGTCTTGATCCGCTTCAGCGTCCACCGCTGGTCTTCCTCGTCCAAGCTGTGCACCAGCGGCCCACGCGTCAGCTCCGCCTCCAGCCGCTGTCACTGCTATGGACTTGGGAGCGACAGGTCGCCGGATCCACCGCCCCGTCACCGGATCCTGCTGGCCGGCCTCCTGGAGGCGGATCCAGTCCCGCACGTCGTCCGACGTGATGTGGCCGATGGCGGCGGCCATGGCCTGTCCCGCCCGCGTTGTGCGCACGAAGATGGAGAAATGGCGGCCCACCTCGCGGAGGCAGTCGTCGCGAGTCCGTTTGTCGACGCCGGTGAGGCGCTCTACACAGCGGCGGGACCATTCGACGAATGGTGCGTCGTCAGTGTCCTGCTCGGGTTCGACGAAGCCTTGGCCGGGGACCCAGCCGAAGGGCCACTGCTGACCGCGGACGTCAACGAATTCCCTGAAGGCTTCCGCCTCGGCCAGTTCTCCGAACCTCTCAGACTCCCACGATCCGCCGCGCCCTCTCTGGAGCCAGCGAACCTGGAAACTCGCCTTGCCGTCCTTCGGATCCGATTCCTGATGGTCGCCATGGGACGGCACAGTAGATTGAAAATCCGGCCGCGTTCGGCCGCCGTTTGACCAAGCCGGGTCATGGAGAAGGGCGCCCCGACGTAGATCCAGGATCTGGAACGCCGGCCCGCCCGCTCACCTTTTTCGAGACTGCCGAATACCTCCACAAACGCCTCGCGACTTATCATGATCAAATTCTTGCGGTAAGACGCCACCATCGAGATCGTCTCTCAGATCATGGGGGGCCAGAACATCCGGCAAGACGCTCCCCATAATCCATGTAACTCACCTCGCACCAAGGGGAATTGATGCCACGCACTCAGCCGCAAGCGGCAGATTTAATCCGCCGCCACAGCGATCGACGGACGGGTTGCCCTCTACGTTTTGACAACTGCCGCTGAAGTACGAACATGGAGAGGAACGACACAATACCCCCTCTGGACCCATCACGTTGAGCAACGCAGACGGACGGTAGCGCTTCGTCCAGGGAGCAGCTCAGTCAAGAAGGTCGGGCAATGAGAAAAGCTGAGGACCAGATCCTGAACGAGTCGATTCAGCATGACTCGCCGCTACTCAGGAGGGGAGGAGTCGTGCAGCCCGGTGAAGGCATCTCCATCTGGTGGATGGGTGATGACCGAATCACCTTCTCGGCTGTCAGTGAGGACACAGGCGGCGAGTATGCTTTCTAGCTCGATTGCCCACCGGCAGGAACTGGCCCACCTAAGCATGTCCACTCACGTGAGGAAGAGGGGTTCTATCTGATACACGGAAAGATCGCGCTCAAGGCGGGCGCTGTGGAAGCCACAGTGAGTGACGGAGCGTTTTTCGCAGCGCCGCGCGGGATCCCTCACGAGTGGCGAAACGTCGGGGAGGATACTGCGGCGCTTTTGACCTTCACTTCTCCGGGAGGTAACGAAGGTTTCTTCCTCGAACTCGGCAAGCCAGGAAATGAGCCTCCGGGAGAGCGAAAGACAATGCCGTTGCAAGAAATCAATGCACGAACTCCGCGTTACGGAGTCACGTATTTCGAGAACGGAAGTGACACGCCACTTCCGATCAGTACGGGACGGGGACCGACCCTGGTGCTGTCAGGTGAGGGTGACTATCGCTACGCGGATGGCGTCGTTTACAACATAAAAGCGGCAGGTCTCGCAGCCGCCAACGCCTACACAGTCATTGAAATCTCTTTGACTCCAGGTAGCAACTTGCCGACGCATCGCCATGCGCGCTACGAGGAGGCTTTTTACGTCTTGGAAGGAACTGTAATGGTGATGCTCGACGGGGAGACTTTCGAAGCCCCCACTGGGGCGTTGGTGCTCGTGCCCTGGGGTGTCCGCCACCGAATCCAAAATAGTAGTGACAAAGTGGTGCGGCTGTTCAACCTCACTGTCCCCGGCGGGATTGAAGAATACTACCGAACCACATGCAGCCCATTCCGCGCGCTGGACGGCAACGATATGGGAGAAGCGGCAGTACGCACAACCGGCGAGCAGTTTGGCATCGAAGTAGAAACTGATTGCGGCGAGGAAATCTAGTCAGTAGCACGCGCGGCAAAAGGAGCCGGTCCTCATGGCGGCATCTGCCGAACGGTTCTGCTGGTATAGGTATGTCTCCTGATGGGGAGGGAGTGATAATGGCGAACCATGATGAAGGATCCTTGGCAGTGTGTAACCTCGCGCGTGGTGAAGTTCTGCGCACCGTCCAAGCAGGCGTCGGAATCGAAAGACTCTCTTTCTACTAGAGGTCCGTGATGAAGGACTGGGAATCAAGATCAGAGACGAAATTCAAAAGTCTCAGCAACTTCCATTTTGATGACGGGCGCAAGCTCGACATCACCCTGGCCTACCATACGCTGGGAGCCCTGAACTCACGCGCAGACAACGCTGTACTGGCTTTGCACGGCACAACCGGATCCGGCAGCCAATTCCTGCAACCGTCCATAGCGGACTACCTTTACGGTCGCGGCCAGCCCCTCGACGTGACCAAGTACTTCGTCATCATGCCGGATGCCATTGGCCACGGCAGGTCTAGTCGACCCAGCGACGGACTTGGCCCGGACTTCCCTCGTTACGACTACACCGACATGGTGGAGGGGCAGCATCGGTTGGTCGCGGAGCACCTTGGCATCAACCGGCTCAGGCTGGTACTAGGAACGTCCATGGGTGGGATGCAGACGTGGATGTGGGGCCAAAAGTACCCTGATCAGCAAGCACTGATGGCCATTGCTAGTCTTCCAGAGCAAATTACCGGTAGGAATTTGCTGTGGCGGCGGATGCTCATTGAGCTCATACGCTCCGATCCCGAGTATGCGGACGGCCACTACGGGAAACAACCGGCTGGGCTCGGGAAAGCAATGGCACTTTTTCAGCTCATGACTGGCGGCGCGGAGCACATGCACTCCACATTGCGCTCAATAAATGCAGTCGACACCCAGATAAAGCAAATCGACTTGCATGCACGAGAAAACGAAGACGCCAATGACGTGATCTGGGAGTTTGATGCCTCCAGGGACTACAACCCGGCACCAGGCCTGCGTGAGATCCGGGCGCCACTTCTCGGTGTCAACTTCGCAGACGATGAACTGAACCCCGTTGCACTCGGCGGACTTGAGCGTGCCGTCGCAGAGCTTCCTCATGGGCGTGCCCACACAATCCCGGCCGGCCCTGAGACGCGGGGACACCAGACGCTGCATGCAGCCGAGGTTTGGCACATGCACCTCGCAGAGTTTCTCACACAGACCGAAGAGCGATCGTGATGGTGAGTTCGACCGGACGATAAGTCACTCAGGCTGCACGGAAAGGATGCCCTTGAATTCGACAACCCGTATGACGTCGGTCTTCCCGTACCGACCCTTCTGCCCCTCTCACGTGCCCGTCATTCAGGTCGATGTGCGTGGTGAGCAAGTTGGTCGCCGCGTTCAGGTTGAGGTACCCCTGGTTGGCACTGTTAGGGATACGGCGACTGTGCCGCTGCTGCTGAAACGCAGGAAAAATAAAGACTTCGCTAAAACAATGGTCGGCCACTACCGACGGGTGCGGAGTCACTTTAATTGTCTGGTTAAACCCGAACGTCTCAGCTCGTCCATGCATCCGCAATTACAGAAGGCCGACCAGCGGGATCCGGAGACGAGGCGGAGAACCGGGCGACCTGAGCCCGCCATGCCCGACGACATGCGGAGATCATTTCAGGGCAGCGCTAAGTGCCGTCCAAGTCCATTTCGCTGACGGGGTTCTAGCTCACGTAGTCGTAGACGTTGGCGGAACCTCCGGTCACGGGATGGGCCTGGCCGAAGCGACCCGTCCCGTCACTCACCCTCGCACAAGAGGCCCCTGACCTGGGAAAACACCGGTCAGGGGCTTCTCGTTCGTCCGGCTTGGCCGCCGCACGGCGGCCGCGGCTCACGGGCGCTGTGACGACGCCCTCAGCCGGCGCAGGATCATGGTGACCGGCAGGACGGCGGCCGCCAGGAGGAGTCCGGCCGCGCCCGCGTACGGGGCAAGGGAGCTGCTGGTGACGGCGCTCGCCCTGGCCGGGCGGCCTTGGCCCGGGTGGCGAGGGAAGGTGACGGCGGCGCGGTAGGTCTCCTCGTACAGGCCGCTCTTGAGGTGGATGGTCGCCTGCCAGGGGCCGTCGGCCACCTGGTCGGTCACCGGGACCGTCACCGGCTCTGACTGGCCGGGGGCGAGGGTGGTGCCGAGCTGGACGGAGTAGGGGCCGGCACTGACGCTCCCCCGCACCTTGGCGAGGTTCAGAGTCCCGCTCAGGTCCAGGGCGCGGCCGCCGGTGTTGTGGACCTGCGCCTTCACCACGGCGCGGCCCGCCTGGTCGCGTTCGGCGGTCATCGTGTCGACGGTGAATCTGGTCGGCGGCGGGTTATGACCGCCGACGGAGAGATACAGCCGGATGCCGGCGCGGTTGACCAGGGTGACACCGGGGCCGTTTCCTCCGGACATCTGCGCCCAGACGACGCCGTACCGCTCGCCGGGGGCCGCGTCCCTGGGCACGTGGATGATCACGGCCGTACGGGCCGCGGAGTGGGGCGGAACGGTGAGCCGCGGCTCGTCCAGAGAAGTCCAAGAGGTCAGTTCGTCTCCGTGTCTTCCGAACGCTCCGATGAACGACCCGTGCTTGATCGTCGCGGAGCTGGGATACAGCGTCACGCGTGCCGGTTCGCCGGAGGTGTTCGCCACTTCCACGCGGCGGCGGACGGTGACGCCGGGGCGCACATTGTCGATGACGTACTGCCGTGCGCGCGTGTCGTCGGCCAAGTCCGCGGGAACGTCGAGAAGCCGTACGGAGAAGCTGCCGTAGCCGTTGGCGCCCCCCGCCGCCGCGACGCGGGGCGCCGCGATCGCGGAGGGAGGGGCGCTGATGGTCCCGGCCAGCGCCAGCAGGCACAGCGCTCCGGCCGGAATGTACTTGTGCACCAGAAGAATCCTCGGATCGTGCTACGTCACGCCACGGAATGCGTGATGGTCGAGGTGTAGGTGCCCGCGAGCGAGTTGGCGGGGACCGTGATGGAGATCGTCGGGTTCCAGGTGGCCGAGTTCGAGCCGGAGACCTGGGTGGCGACCTGCACGGGGCCGGGCGGGTACATGGGGTTCAGGTCGCTCGGGGTCACCGTGGCGACGCCGATCACGCTCGCCTGAGGGGTGTAGTACCTGCTGGAGTTCGGCGCGGAGACCGAGATGGTCGTGTTGTTCGGCCCGATGAAGTCCACCGCCTGCGCCGTGGCGGTCCAGCCGGCGGTGCCGCCGCGCTGGTCGGTCACGGTCACGTTGCCCAGTTGGTGGGTGACCGTCTGCGGGCTGGAGCTGACGGTGGTCGAACCCAGGTCGACCGGTCCCGCCGGCACGGTGATGCCGAGTCCGCCACCCGTCACTTCCAGGGTCACCGGGGTGTCCTCGGCGGAGGCCGACGTGGGGGAGGCCAGAACCGCCAGGGTGCACAGCATCACCGACAAGGGAATGCCACGACGCATTCTCTTCTTCCTCTCGGAGGGAGACGCGGCAGCGCCTCGCTTCATGATCACTGGCACTCTGCGGGTCGGCGCCGTCGCCCGGGGCCGTTCCCCGATCCGACACGGCGACGGCTAGCCGACCGGCTCAATAGGCACACCGGTTCGCATGGAGCCTTTTCCGCCCTCTGAGCCCCTCCGTCGTCTGACTCCTTTCCGTCTTTTGAGTTTTCTCCGTCTTCTGAGTTGTCTCCGTCTCACGGGGTGAGGCCGGCGTCGCGGGCCAGGAGGGCGGCCTGCACTCGGTTGGTGACCTCAAGGGTGGTCAGGATGCGGCTGACGTGGGATTTGACGGTGCTCTCCCGCATGCCGAGCCGTTGCGCGACGTCGGCGTTGGTGTCGCCCTGAGCGAGCAGGGCCAAGACGTCCTGCTCGCGGGGGGTGAGGGAGGCGATGCGGCTTTGAGCGTCGGCGGCGTGGGGGCGTGTGGTGCGGTGGTAGCGGTCGATGAGGCGGCGTGCGGCGGCGGGGTGGAGCATGGCGGAACCGGCGGCGACGAGGTGGACGGCGCGCAGGATCTCGGCGGGGTCGGTGTCTTTGAGGAGGAAGCCGTCGGCGCCTGCGGCCAGTGCGTCGTAGACGTATTCGTCGAGGTCGAACGTGGTCAGGATGATGATCTTCGGCGGGTGGGGCAGGGCGCGCAGTCGTGCGGTGGCGGCGATGCCGTCCATGGCCGAAGGCGGCTGCTGATGATCTCTCCCCCGCCCACCACCCACCGCACGGAGGCGGCAGCAGTGCTGGATCTGCTGACAGTGCCCCAGGTGATGGCCCGCCTCCAGCTCGGCCGCTCCGCCGTCTACGACCTCCTCCGCACCGGCCAACTCGCCTCGATCACCCTCGGCTGCGCCCACCGCATTCCCACCCACGCGCTCACCGACTTCATCCGCACCCGCCTCGACCAGGAAGCCGCGTAATGACCACGCCCCGAGACAGCAGCCCCTCCCGCCGCGTGCGTGCCAACGGCGACGGGACCGTCTATCAGCGCAAGGACAGCCGGTGGGAGGCTGCCGGATACGTCCTCGCCCCCGGCAACACCCGCCGGCGTGTCCGTGTCTACGGCACTACCCGCAAGGAAGCTCTGGCCAAGCTCACCGAGAAGATCGCCGCCAGCAACCGCGGCCTTCCCATCCCGTCCGCGCAGGGCAGCGTGGCCGCGTACCTGACCTATTGGCTGGAGGCCGTCGCCGTCCACCACCTCCGTGAGACCACCCACACCCGTTACACAGCCGTCGTCCATCAGCACCTCATACCGGGGCTGGGCTCGAAGAAGCTCTCGAAGCTCACTGCCAAGGACGTCCGCACCTGGCTCAACGAGCTGCGGACCGTCTGCTGGTGCTGCGCACGCGGCATCGACACCAACCGCGACCAGCCCCAGTGTTACGCGGCTGGGAAGTGCTGCCACAAGCGACTCTCCCCGCTGACCCTGGCCTACGTACACTCCTTCCTCAAGTCCGCACCGGAGCACGCCGTGCGCGAGGAGGAAATCCCGCGCAACGTCGCCCGCAACGTCCGCACCGGCACACCCAGACCCCGCCGCTTCGAACCCCTCACCGCCGACGAAGCCCGCCATTTCCTAACCGCCGTCAGCGGTCACCGGTTGCAGCCGCTGTTCGAACTCGCTCTGCGTACCTGGCTCCGCAAGGGCGAACTTCTCGGCTTGCGCTGGGAAGACCTCGACCTGGCCGGCGGAACTGCCAGCATCCGCCGCACCCTCCAGCGCACCAACTCCAGCGGTCTGACCGCCCTCCCGACCAAGACTCAGAGTTCGGAACGGCGAATTGCCCTGCCCACCGAGTGTCTGCACTCTCTCGAACAGCACCGCGAACGGCAGGTCCGGGAACGCGAGGCGGCGGGGACGGGCTGGAAGGCGAGCGGCTACGTCTTCACCCGGCCCGACGGCTCCCCGATCGAGGGCGCCACCCTCACCCGGCACTTCAACACCCTGCTCCACCGCGCCACACTCCGCCGCATTCGCTTCCACGACCTTCGTCACTCGGCGGCCACGCTCCTCCTGGAGCAGGGGGTGGAACTCATTGTGATCAAGAAGCTGTTGGGCCACGCCCACATCGGCGTCACCGCCACCGTGTACGCCCACGTCCGACTCCGCCTCCAGCGCGACGCTATCGATCTCCTCGGCCACGCCCTCCGTAACCCCACCGAGACCACCAGGAAGCCCGACGACGGCGACGAACCTCCCCTCGTCGGAGCCACCGTCCGCTGACGTTGCGGTCAACTACTGCCGTCAAGAGCCCCAAGTGCCCCACCAGCAACAGTCGCTGGTGGGGCACTCTGGCGTTTCCCGGCCACCCAAGGGGGGGCGTACTTAATTTCTAGAACGACGCGGAGAACCGATCTAGATCTCTACGGATCGGCCCAGAGCACGGAATACGCGTCCACCACCATCCACGCACTTTAGACTCACCACCATCAAGCCGAAGGAGGGCGCCCAGTTCGTCGAATTCCGCATAGGAGAGGAATCTCGAATCCGCCTCATCGAGGGCGACGAGGTAATTTCTCGACCCTCCCTCCGGGATGCTCTCCAACCCTCTGGCGATGAAATCTCGCAGGGAATCGGCCGCAATCAAGTCATGCGCACCCCAGACGGACCTGTCGGAATCGGGGAGGTCGAGCTCCTTCTCCATCCGCGTCACGTGCTCGTACCAACCAAGTAGCAGCGCGACCAGGCCCAACGATCGACCAGGGGCCACACTGACCACAGTCCGATCGAGTTGATCGGCTTCAGCGACTCCCAGGTGGCGATTAAGCCACTCACGGGCTTGAACTTCCGACATGACATCACCTTCCGGGGTAGTAGGCCGTCGATTTCCATGGCATATCCCAGTTCACGATGACGCGAACTCCATCATGGTCAAATTGTGATGAATTCTGCCCTTCGAGCTGACGGGGCCCAGCTTGCCTCAACGTGGTTTCCACCTCAGCCGCCGAAGGTCTACCCATCGCCGGATTTCCATCACCCGTATGCCCATTCACGAACTCAGTGATCTCGTCCAAGGAGTATTCACTACCGTGGAAGTCTTCCCCGCCAAGGTGGTCACCATTCTTACCCCCAAGCGGTACCCCGCAGTTCGGTCCTGAATTGTGAACGAGGACCGGAGTGGCACCAGCCAGCACATAGTACGTGTGCTACGCGGACCCCTCTACCTGCTTTTTCGCAGGTCAAGCGCAGTTTGCTGGTCCGGTGAAGTGCGTGGGTGTCCGTGGTTGTGCGGGGTTGTTGCCGTCGCTACTGCCGTCAGTGGGTTCAGCCCAGGTACGGCTTCTCACGCTGTTCCAGGAAGTGCTGGAGCCTGAGGTGTTGGGTGTGGTGCATCGGCAACTGCCCGATCTCTTCGGGCGGTACGAACCGGAGTTCGGTGGACTCGTCGGAGATCTCCAGTTGGCCGCCAGTGATGCGGGCGGTGAAGCAGACGTTGAACTGGCGGCGGACCTCGCCGTTGGTGTAGGCGATGATGTGTTTCGGGTCGGTGTAGGTGCCGACCAGGCCGGTGACCTCGACGTCGAGGCCGGTTTCTTCCTTGACCTCGCGGACGGCCGTGCCTGGCAGGGAGTCGGTGAGGTCCATGCCGCCTCCGGGCAGTGCCCAGAGGTCGTTGTCGCGTCGGCGCTGGAGGAGGATGCGCTCGTGGTCGTCGGTGACGACGGCGGAGGCGGCGACGACCATGCTGTTCGGCTTGGGCGCGTTCGGGTCGTCGTAGTACTCGGTGCGGGCCACGGTCAGCCTTCCTCTCTTACGGGGGTGGCGGTCGCCCACACGGCGTCGAAGCTGTCGGCGTAGGTGTCGAACATGCCGCTCTCCTGGTGTCGGCGAAGGTGCCATACGGGGGCGGCGTAGGCGTTGACGCCCCAGACGTGGGCGTTGACGAGTTGCTGGTCGTCGGCGCGGTAGAGGGAGTTGTAGAGCGTGGTGGCGTGGGTGCGGACTTCGATGCCGGGGGTGTCTGCGAGCGGCTTGTAGTGCATGAGTGCGAGGCGGCAGCGGGATTCGATGCCGTGGCCGAACCGCTCCTCCTGGCCGCGGGCCTGGACGGTGTCGCTGTCGGGGTCCCCGATCGCGATGCGGACGGTGCAGCCTTCGGCGGCGCGTTCGGTGAGGAGTTCGTTCAGCCGCGGGTATGCCTCGTGGAGGAAGACGGCCGCGTAGACGAGGATGTCGATCCGTTCCCGGGCCTGGGCCATCAGGTCGGTGAACGCCGAGACAGGGATGTCGGCCCGCTGCTCGTAGAGCGCCACCAGTTCGGGGCTGATGGCGCGGGCGGGGCGGGCCTGGCGGAGCGCCGGCCAGAGTGCGTGCACGTCTTCTCCCAGGGCCTTGGCCGCCTGGAGGGCGGTGGCACGACGTGGGATACGCCCGAGGTTCACCCAGCGCTCGACCGACTTGGGGTCGACCTCGACCTGCTGAGCGAGTGCGGCGTACGTCCAGCCTCCCGCCGCCATGACGGCTCGTAGTCTCTCGTTCGGCACGAGTCTCCCCCTTCGTCTCAGGACGGCACCAGGGACGTTCTGCACGGTGCAGGACGTCCCGAAGTGGGGTTTGGTGGAGGTTCCTTCGTCCCGGTGACCGGCGTGAGGATCGGTGCCGACCCTGCGGCACCATCAGGCCCAGGGGCACGCATCAACGCCGCCGAGGAGCGGCACCGTGCGAATGAGCGCCACCTTATGTGTTCCCCCCTGCGACTGGACGCCTGGTCGCGGGCCGCCTCGCCGAGGTGGTCACGATGACGGCCCCCACCCATGATGCCGACGGGCACACCGTCTCGCCCGATGCCGGCGCCCTGGTGGTCGACCGGCGGAACGGCAAGGTGGGCGTGGTGATGGGGCGCGTGGGGCCGTACGTGCAGCTTCGGCCACCGCACGGTGGCCTGGAGTGGGACGTGCCACCCGGGGATGTGCGTCCGCCGACCCGGGCCGAGGAGTTGGGCGCGAAGGTGGCCGTGGCCAACCGGGGGTGGGGGCGGTGAACCCGCGCTCGGTCCTGCGCTACGAGACCTGGACGCTCCAGCCCGACCGCGAGCCCGATGCGGAGCCGGTCCTGTACGCGATGCAGTGCGCCGTGGACGAAGAGACCTCACCGACGAGCGAGGACCTCGCCGAACCGCAGGACTGGGTACTGCGGCACTGCGGCCAGAACCCGTCCCACCACACCTACCGGGAGATCATCACCCGCCCCTGGCGGACCTGGCGCCAGACGTGACCCGCACCGCGCTGCCCACCCGACTCCCGTCCCTGCCGGGCGCAGCCGATCGAGGCTCCCCCGTCCTCGTCAGCCCCGGCAGGGACGGGCCCTCATATGCGTGCCGCGCCCATGACTGTGAGGGTTAGGGTTTTGGCCTCTGCCACAGAAAGTCAGCCACGACGGCGGGTGCGACGACCGGCCACCCGCCATGTGTGTCTCGCTCAACACCGTACCGGCATCAGCCCAGTTATCTCCATCGTCACGGCCCCCAGCCAGGCAAGAAGCATGGGCGTCCGGGACGACGCGATCCCGCCGGGCACTTCTCAGGTACGCGCCCGACCTGCTGAGCGATCGGCCGAGGGGCTTCCGGCTGGGATCGGGCCTACGCTCCCGGGCTCTGCGCGCCGAGGGTTCGGCGGCCGTCGCCAGCGGGGCGGCAGACAGGAGCGGGCGGCGGTCACCGACCGCCGGCGCGCGGCGGCCCGCGTCAGCGGGCCGCCCTTGATCAAGTAAAGAAACTCTGAACAGCTCCAACGCGCTGTCGTGGCTGGCTCGCTCTGGGCTGCTTCGGCTGTCGGGAACCGCTCGTGGTCGCGGGAGTCTATTCGCGGCGGAGCTTGTCTTTGAGCCTCTCCAGCCTGGCATCGTCCTCTGGCGTGCGTTCGCCGCGCAGTCGCTTCCGACGGTTCTGGTCTGCGACCATGAGGTTGAGCCTGGCCTTGATCGCTTCGACGTTGGCCAGTGCTGCTTCCAGCTCCGTCCGTGTCTGCTGGATCTCGGCATCCGTCTCGTCGTCCGTCTTGCCGCTCCGGGCGACGGCTTCGCGGTCTTCCTGCTCGCGGGCTCGCTCCAGCGCGAGCATGTGCTGAGACATGAGGGCGAAACTGTGTGCAGGATAAGGTGACGGCCAATCAGTTCGGGGTGGTCGTGCGGGCAACGTGCCTGCCGAAGGTCGGGCTGGAGGAGTTCCAGCGCGCGGCCCGGTTCCTGGCCGACTCGTGGCGGTGTACGCGGGTGTCCGTGCTGCCGGACGGCTCCGGCCGGGTGGTGATCGGGGTGTTCGCCTGGATCCGCTGGTCATGCAGATCGAGCATCGTCCCACCGGCCGCCCGCCGGCCGACCTGTCGCGGTGGGAGCTGGGCGTGGACGAGTACGCCGCCGCCGTGTCCGTCTCGCTGGCCAACGTGCCCGGCGTGACCGTGGCCGGTACCCCCGGCGCGGGCAAGACCTCGCTGATCAACCGGCTCGTCTGCGACCTCGCACCATCGCGCGCGGTGCAGCTCGCGGTGGCCGACGGGAAGGTGTCGGCCGCCCGTGAGGGTGACTACGCCGACCTGCGGAGCCGTCTGTTCGCCTTCGTCGGCGACGACCTGGACGAGGCGAACACACTGTTCAAGCGCATGGTCGCGCTGCGGCGTACCCGGTCCTCGGCGATCCGTGACGTGCTCGGTGTGAAGAACATGTGGCACGTCGGTCCCTCGGAGGTCTGGCCGCTGACCGTGCTGATCATCGACGAGGCCCACACCTACTCCCGCGACTACAAGGGCAACGACCCGCAGACCAAGCGCCTGGCAGCGCTGACGGCGGACAACGCGCGTCTGGTCGAAGACCTGGTCAAGAAGGGCCGCAGTGTCGGCTTCCTGGTCATCCTGGTCAGCCAGAAAGTGACCGGCGACGCGATCCCCACCTTCATCCGCGACGTGTGCCCGGTCGGGCTTTCCTTCGCCCAGAAGACGGCGGAAGCCGCCGTGGCCGCACTCGGGGACGACATCCGCAACTGGCCCGACGCCAGCCCGGTCACCTTGCAGGACCCCGCCTACGTCGGCGTCGCCGTCATGGCCATGCAGGGTCGCCCCGGCTTCACCCGCATCCGCACCCCGTACGTCCCGGACGCCGACGCGGCCCGCATCGCGGAAGCGACCGCCCACCTGGCCATCGACCCAGGCCTGTACCTGGAATCCGTCCCCGGCCCGCGCGGCTGGGCCGACGCCGCGACGGCGGACGGCACCGTCGTGCCCCTGGCCAAACGGCCGTGATCACCCCCGAACCCCACCCCGGAAGGAGGCCCCACACATGACCGAGGAACGGTTCACCCGGCGCACCGTGACCGTGGTCATGGCGGTCATCGCGGCCCTGGCCTTCGTCTTCTCCTTCGGCAACGTCTGGGCGCTCGCCCTGCGCCTCGGTGTTCCGCACCTGATCGCGCCGCTGGTCGCTCCCATGGTGGACCTGTCGGTCGTCGGGCTGCTGGTCGCGCTGCGATTCCTCGCCCTGCACAGCGTCCCCGAGAACGAGGTGAAAGCCGGTACGCGCCTGCTGCATCTGTGCGGGCTGCTCACCCTCGCACTGAACACCGTCGAGCCGCTGCTGACCGGCCGCTACGGACGTGCCTGTCTGGATACCGTCGCACCGCTCCTGCTGCTGGGCTGGGGCCGCGTCGGCCCCTCGTTCCTGGCCCAGTTCCACACCCTCACCCAGCGACCCCTGAAAGTCGCCACTGAACCTGTCCACATCCCCGCCGCTGAGACGGTGCCCGCTGGGGTCATCGCCCCTGCCGCACCATCACCAACCCATGCACCGGTCACCGACCCCACCCCGGCCCCTGATCCAGCTCCGGTCACCCCGACCATCGAAGCACCGCCGCCCAACCCCGCTCCGTCCCAGGCCACCGCCCCGGTCGCCATCGCCAAGACAAACGCGACCGCCTGCCGCCCGGCCCTGCCCGCCGCCCTGCTCAACGCCGCCCGGCGCATCGCGGACACCCACCACGCCGAGCACGGCCAGCCCATCACCGCCGCACAACTGGGGACCCGCATGGGCATCGCCCTGCCGGTCGCCACCGCCGCGCTCGCTCGCCTCTGAGCCCCGGCCCTCACCGGCCGAATCCCCCTCGCTGAAACCACGCCCGCCCATGGGCCTGATTCGTCATGCCCCGAGCAGCGCCAACACGCCTCCCTGACCGGCTGGTCGCTGCTCGGGGCCACCCACCCGAACTGAAGGGACACGCCCCGAATGGTCACCCTGGACCCGCGCCAGGTGGCAAGCCCCGCCGTACGGGACCTGCTTCACCTGGTCAACCACCCCGACTTCGGCCGCGCACAGCAGCAGATCGAACGCCTCGGCGGCTGCACCGAACCCGTCCGCCTGACCGGCCGCACCGCCACCGTCGACACCACGACCGGCGAAGTTCTGCGCTCCTACACCACGTCCGACGAACCCACGGGCAGCCTGCTCACCACGTGCGGCAACCGCCGCGCCTCCCGCTGCCCGCCCTGCTCCCGCCTCTACGCCGCCGACACCTACCACCTCATCCGCGCCGGCCTCTCCGGCGGCAAGACCGTCCCCGACACCGTCCGCACCCACCCCCGCGTCTTCGCCACCCTCACCGCACCCTCCTTCGGCCCCGTCCACAACCGCCCCCGGCGGCGACACCCGGCCCTGCCGCTGCCGCAAGCTCCACGAACCCACGGACCCGCTGCTCGGCACGCCGCTGAACCCCGCGACGTACGACTACGCGGGCGCAGTGCTGTTCAATGCCCACGCCGGAGCCTTGTGGGCCCGCTTCACCACCTACCTGCGCCGGGAGATCGCCGCCCGGCTCGGCATGACGCAGAAGGCCGCCCGGGCCGTGCTGCGGGTCTCCTTCGCGAAGGTCGCCGAGTACCAGAAGCGCGGACTGGTCCACTTCCACGCCGTCATCCGGCTCGACGGCCCCGAGGGCAGCACCCAGCCGCCACCTCCGTACGCCACTGTCGCTGTACTCACCGACGCCATCCGGGCCGCTGTCCCCCGCGCCCGCGTCACGGTCGAGTCGGACGCTGTCGGGGAACGCGAACTCGCCTGGGGCGAACAGCTCGACGTCCGCGAGATCGCCTCCTTCGGCACCGACACCGAACTCACCGACCAGGCCGTCGCCGCCTACGTGGCCAAGTACGCCACCAAATCCGCCGACGCCTCCGGCACCCTCGACCACGCCCTGTTCTGCCGCCCCTGCCAAGGCCACGGCGCCACCCTCCTACCCCACGGAACCCCGCTCCCATGCACCGCCTGCGGCGGCACCGGCCAGGCCCGCCCGCTACCCCGGCTCGCCGTCGCACGCCACGTCCGGCAGATGATCCGCACCTGCTGGGAGCTCGGCAAACGCCCGGAGTTCGCCGCCCTCAAGCTCTGGAAGTGGGCGCACATGCTCGGCTTCCGCGGCCACTTCTCCACCAAATCCCGCCGCTACTCCACCACCCTCAGCGCCCTGCGCGACGCCCGCCGCACCTGGCGCACCGAACAGGCCCGCGCCCGCGCCGGCCTACCCGAACCCGACCCAACGACCACGCTCGTCATCGGCCACTGGGCCTACCTCGGCTCGGGCTACAGCCCCGGCGCCGCACGCCTCGCCGCCAACGTCTGGCACCGCGAAGAACTGGAACGGCAGTTCTCGGCCGAAGGGGGCTGTTGATGGCCTCACCTCCGCTCGCCGTCCTCCGCACAGAGGGGGCGCCGGTGCTGGATCTGCTCACGGTCCCCCAGGTCATGGCTCGTCTCCAGCTCGGCCGCTCCGCCGTCTACGACCTGCTCCGCTCCGGCCAGCTCGCCTCGATCACCCTCGGCCGGGCCCGCCGCATCCCCACCCACGCCCTCACCGACTTCATCCGCACCCGACTAGAACAAGAAGCCGCCTGATGACCACACCCCGGGACACCCCCGCCTCCCGCCGGACCCGCGCCAACGGCGACGGAACCGTCTACCAGCGAAAAGACGGCCGCTGGGAAGCCGCCGGATGCGTCCTCGCCCCCGGCAACGCCCACCGCCGCATTCGCGTCTACGGCACCACCCGCAAAGAGGCCCTGGCCAAACTCACCGAGAAGATCGCCGCCAGCAACAAGGGCGTCCCGGCACCGTCCGCGCAGGGCAGCGTCGCAGCGTTCCTCACCTACTGGCTGGAGACCGTCGCCGTCCACCGGCTCCGCGAGACCACCCACACCCGCTACACCGCCTGCGTTCGCCTCTACCTGCTCCCCGGCCTGGGACGGAAGAAGCTCGCCGAACTCACCGCCAAGGACGTCCGCACCTGGCTCGACCAACTCCGCACCACCTGCCAATGCTGCACACGTGGCCTCGACACCGCCCGCGACCAGCCCCAGTGCTGCACGCTCGAGAAGTGCTGCCGCAAGCGGCTCTCCCCGCTGACCCTGGCCTACGTACACTCCGTCCTCAAGTCTGCCCTGGAGCACGCCGTCCGAGAGGAGGAGATCCCCCGCAACGTCGCCCGCAACGTCCGCATGGGCACACCACGCCCCCGCCGATTCGAACCCCTCACCGCCGAGGAAGCGCGCGACTTCCTCGCCGCCACGGACGGGCACCGGCTGAGCGCGCTGTTCGAACTCGCCCTGCGCACCGGCCTGCGCAAGGGCGAACTCCTCGGCCTGCGCTGGGAAGACCTCGACCTGGCCGGCGGAACCGCCAGCATCCGCCGCACCCTCCAACGCACCAACAGCGGCGGCCTGACGGCCCTGCCCACCAAGACGCAGAGCTCGGAGCGGCGCATTGCGCTGCCTACCGAGTGCCTGCGCTCACTCGAACAGCACCGCGAACGGCAAGCCGAGGAACGCGAGGCGGCAGGGGCGGGCTGGAAGGCGAGCGGCTACGTCTTCACCCGGCCCGACGGCTCCCCCATCGAAGGAGCCACCCTCACCCGGCACTTCAACACCCTGCTCCGCCGCGCCACCCTCCGCCGCATCCGCTTCCACGACCTCCGGCACTCGGCGGCGACGCTGCTCCTGGAACAGGGCGTCGAACTCGTCGTCATCAAAGAGCTGTTGGGCCATGCCCACATCGGCGTGACCGCGACGGTGTACGCCCACGTCCGGCTCCGCCTCCAACGCGACGCCATCGACCTCCTCGGCAACGCCCTCCGCAACCCCGCCCAGCCCATCGCCCGACCCGACGACGGCGACGAACCACCCGTTTGTGCAGCCCCCGTCCGCTGACGTTGCCGTCAACTACTGCCGTCAGACGGCTAATAGGCCCCGCCGGAGAATATCCGGTGGGGTCTATTGGGTTGCATGTACTGCTCTCGCCAGGAGTACGCATCGAGCAATTCATCAAACCTCTCCGCGCACCGCAAGGATTCCAGCCGAGTTTCTCGGGGCAGTAAAGTGCCACCGGGTCTTCCGCCTACGGAGCCCGGCTGGCCAAACGCCCAATCGGAGCATCAGCTCTGATCTCGGCAACGTCGAAGGAGATCCTTTTTCCCTCGCCGCTCAACTCCACATGCGACCTAGTGAGCGAAACAGAGGTGAACGGCTCGGTACTCCAGCCCTCTACTGAGAGACGTTCCACCCCGGTGCAGACCAAGAAAAACTCGACTGCATTGTGTCCTTTTTCTTGCCACGTGATCGCAGCACCCGCCGGCTGGCCAATAGAGAAAAACCCAAGGGCGACCGATGCCTCCCTCTCGTCAATATGAAAGGAAACCAGTTCATATTCGGTCAATGGTGGAGGCGGTGTGCCAAGAACCTCGCGAAGCGAGCGCGGGTCGGAAATACTGAACGACCAGTCACGGATGGTCATAGAATGGCCTTTTGGTCATGGGAGGCAGGAGTTGATACAGGCGCTGGTCTACGCGATTCTCGAAGAAACGCCGCGCAGCATATGGACTCTCCCCTCCAGAACGGTAGGCGTTAAGGTGGCTAACCTGGAGCGCGTCCGCGGCCGTGAATTCGAGCGCAAAGCCAGCTCCTTGTACTGAAACCCGGAGCCGGCGTTGCGCGATCGACCCGAGCCGGATATCAGTCACGGTCTGATCTGGTACTCCCCTCAGCTGCAGGTCTTCGCCTACGGCCAGGAAGTGGATCTGAGCCTCAAGCCGATCGCAACCCGCCTCAGTCCAGGTAGTGGGAGCTCGGTCCGGGAAACGAGAAAGCTCTACCCGCAATTTGAGGCCAGGACCATAAGGACTCAAATGGACAGACCTGAGCAACAATCCTTCCAAGGGTGGAAGATTGGTATACAGGGAAGTCAATCGTTCGGCATCGACCAGAAGATCCGACCATACGGGAACGAAAATGATAAGATTCCTTTCTTGGCTGCCTGCTAAATAGATGTAGCAGCACCTCAGCTTCCGTCGAGACGGCGCCGGTAGCAAGAGTGACAGATGAAGCAGACCAGGGGCGCGGGAAATCACGCTGCCAACCGCGCACTTCCGCTGAAGTGTGCTCGCGCCGTAGCCCGCACCCCCCGAACTCCATTGACTAGCCTGCGCGCCCTGCCAAACTTGGATCGTAATAGTAGTGGGGCTCGACGCCTGGGATGAGCCCATGCCGAGGATCATCGAACGGACGGACGTGAACATGCGGTGCCTGGTCGCCGACGCCGTCTGCATCGCCGAAGCTATGACCGGTGTAGTGGTCCTGGTAAGTGACCAAGTCACCGGACTCTGTCAGATGGTCCTCTTCGGTGAAGAATACAGGCTGGTGATTCGCATCCATGATCTGCTTACCGCGGGGCGTCGTCGAGGGAACCTGGCGAACGTCTAGCGGCTCTGCACCTTCAGGGACACCGGCATCACTCAATGCCTGGGCCTTGGCCTCAGCGCCGGTGATCCCTTCTCCAGTTGCTGCGTTTCCGCAGTTGTGAACGAGGACCGGGGTGGTTCCGGCGAGTACATAGTACGTGTGAAGCTTCTGGACAGTGAGGTTGTACATGTCCGCGGCGCCGGGGCGGGGGCGGACGGTGAGGATGCGGACCTGGGCGTTGGCAGCGGTTTCCAGGTCGTGGCCCGGCTTGAGGCGGCCGGCGGGGATCCAGGTACGGAGGGTGTCGTCCCAGAAGGGGTGCTTGGAGGTGGTGTGAAGGACGGCGGTGTGGTGGGGGCTGGTTCGGACGGCGACGTCGACGAGGTCGTCGTCGTGGTTGATGAAGCGTGCGAGGACGGTATGCGCGCCCTGATGTCTGCCGGTGTCGGGGTTGCCGGCTTCGACTCGGTCGCCGGGTTTGACGGCGGCGATGGGTTTCGTCTTGCCATGGGCCATCAGCACACGGGTTCCGGGGCTGAAGCTGAGCTTGCAGCCGACGCCGAGGAGGTCTTCTCCTCCGGCCGCGAGGTCGGTGGCGCCTGCCTCGGCTCCGTCTTCGAGTGCGCGAGCGCCGAGGAGGGCGACTTCGTCCTCGCCGCCGGTGCCTATGGTCAGGGCGAGCATGGTGGCGGCCTTGGTGCAGCCGCCCCAGCTCGGGTTCTCGATGCAGCCGACGGCGTCGGCGGCTCCTGACGCCTGATAGACGAACTTGCCCGCGTCGCCGAGGAAGTCCAGGCCGCTCTTCCACCACGCAGTGCCCTTGCTGTGGGGCCCCTGGGGTGTGGAGCTGTGGCCGTTGCCGCTGTAGCCGCTGCCGCTGTGGCCGCTGCTGCTGTAGCCGCTGCCGCTGTCGTTGTAGTAGTGGGTGTGGCCGCAGGAGCCGTTGTGGCAGTAGCCGGCGCTGTCGTTGCCGGGGTCGACGGGTCCGGTCTCCACGTAGCGGGTGGGGTTGCTGGGGCTGGTGCCGGTGCCGCCTATGGGGTAGCCGACGCCGCACAGGTCAGCGGGGCACAGGCCGCTGGGGTCGGCCTCGTTCACCGGGTTGTCGGCTGCGTAGCTGTAGCCGTTGAGCTGCTGAGGGCTGGTGGCCTCGATGAGGGGGTCGAGGCTGATGAAGCGACCGAGGGTGGGGTCGTACTGGCGGGCGCCGAGGATGGTCAGGCTGGAAGTGGTGTCGGTGACGGCGTTGAGGAAGCCGCGGTTGTCGCTCCAGGTGACCGTGGCGCCTCGGGATGCTCCGTAGGGGGTGAACTCGCGCCATGTGGGGGTCTGCGCGGTTGAGTCGAGGGCGAGGCCAGCGGTGCCGTGCTGGTCCAGTATCTCGAAGGTGTAGGTGCTGGTGCTGCCGGTGGCGGTGGATCCGGTACGGACGGCGGAGCCGCCACCGGGCAGGGCGTAGTGGCGGACGCTGTTGACGACGCCGCTGCCGGTGTTGAGGGTGAGCTGCTCGCCGGGCAGATACAGGGTGGTGCTGGAGGGACCCTTCTGGAGCAGGAGGTTGCCCTCGGCGTCGTAGAGGTAGTGGCTGTCGCCCGCGGTGCCGCCTGTGATGCCGGTGAGGCGGCCGGCGTCGTCCCAGACGAAGGTCTGGGCGCCGTCGGCGGGGGTGGTGCGGGTTGTGGTGTTGCCTGCGCTGTCGTAGACGGCGCTGGTGGAGGAGGTCGTTCCGCCGGTGGTGCTGGTGGAGGTGAGGGTGTGGGGCTGGTTGGCGTTGTTGCCGTCGTAGGCGTAGCCGCTCGTGGTGTCGGGGCCGCCGGTGGTGGAGTGCTGGACCTGGCCGGTGCGGTTGCCCAGGGCGTCCAGGCTCCAGCTAGTCCAGTAAGCGCCCTTCGCGTCCAGGGCGTCGCCGACCATGGAGAAGTTGCTCGTGGTGGGGGTGGCGGCGCAGGAGTCGGTGGCGGTCCATGCCTGGGTGAGCCGGTCCAGTGTGTCGTACTGGTAGCACTGGGTTTCGGTGGACGAGGCAGAGCCCAGCCGGGTGGCGGTCTGCTTGGTGATGTCGCCGGCCGGGTCGTATGTGTAGGCCTGCTCGTCGACGTTCGTGGGTGTGGCCGTGGATCGTGTGACCAGTTGGTCCGTGAGGTCGCTGGTGTGCGGGTCGTAGGCGTCGGTGATCCACGCCTCGTTGGAACCTGCGCCGATGGTCTCCTGCTGGACCCGGCTGAAGGCGTCGTAGGCCGTGGCGTTCGCATAGCCGGAGGTGCTGCCCAGGCCGGACGGGAGGTCCAGGACGCTTACGTAGGTGTGCGAGACGGTCTCGGAGGGCAAGCCTCCGGCCGCCGGGAAGACGTCGCGGTAGGGCAGTCCCTTGATCGCGGTGTAGGTGTGCTGGAAGGTATAGCTGGTGCCGAGCGTGGTCCCCTCGGTGGAGGAGGGGATCGTGACGGTCTCGCCGACGGATTCGCCGAAGACGTTGAATCCCTTGGACTGGGTGACATAGGCCGCGCCACCTGAGTACGCGGTCTCCGTGGTCACATGGCCAATGGGGTACTTCATGCCGGTGACGGCGTTGTTGGCGTTGTCGTACACCCAGGAGGCGATCTCGTTCGACGACGACTGGCCGGTGCTCGGGGCGTCGTACTCGCCGGTTCTGCGGCCCAACGCGTCGTAGGCAGAACTGATCGTCTTGCCGCGGGAGTCCGTGGTCTGGGTGACGTCGCCGGCGTTGTCGTATTGCAGGGTGCTGTAGCCGGCATCGGGGTCGTTTTTGGCGGTGACGCGGCCGAGCAGGTCGTAGGTGTTCGTCCAGGTGCTGCCGCCCGCGGTGACCGTGCTCTGGTTGCCGTGGCCGTCGAAGCCGTAGGCGGTGGCCTGGGTGGCGCCGCCGGTGACGTACCAGATGCCGGTGAAGGTGCTGGCCGGGGTCGTCAGGGCGGGGGCGCTGGTGTATTCGTCGAGTTCCGAGGTGCGGCCGAGGGGGTCGGTGACGGTGGCCTTGGTGACGCCGCCTGCCGGGGGGATGACGGTGGTGCGGTCGCCGTTGTAGACGGTGGTGGTCCGGGAGACCTCCACGTTGTCCTTCTCGGACTGGTCGATCACGGTGCGGCCGAGGCCGTCGTAGGTGAAGTAGTCCTGGCTGGGGACCTCGTCCTTGAGGTTGGCTGCGGAGACCAGAACGGTGTTGGGGAGGCTGGTGGAGTCGTACCACCCGTTGTAAGCGGCCGTTTTCCAGCCACGGGTGTCGTAGAAGGCGTCGGTGACCATCCGACCGGCGCTGAGCGGGGTGCGAGTCTGCGTCTGGCGTACCCGCAGCAGGGCGTCGTAGAGCGTCGTGGTGGTCGTGTAGGTCAGCGACTCGTTCAGCTTGTTCGTGGTCACAGCGGTGATGCCGCTGTTGGACACGGTGTAGTCGTAGGTGTAGTCCGCCTGGCTGGTGGTGGCCCGGGAGTTCAGCCACGCACTCGTGGTCCGTCCCACGGTGTCGTATTGGACGGTGGTCACCACGCCGTTGGCGTCTGTCGTGGTACGGGGCAGGCCGCGGGCCGGGTCCAGGGTGGTGGAGGTGGCCTGGTTCAGCGGGTTGGTGACGGTGGTGCCGGTCGTCGAGCCGTAAGCGTCGTCGGTGTAGGCGGTCGCCGTCTTGTTCCCGTTCGCGTCGTACGCGGCGATGATGCGGCCGCGGGAGTCGAACACCTGGGCCTTGCCGGTCTGCCAGGCGAACGCGCCGCCGCTGTAGTCGGATGCGGTCTGCGTGACCGATGCGTCGCCCTTGGTCGGCGCGGTGGTCTGCGGGAACGTCGGGGAGCCGGGCTGCGGCCACGTGGTCGCCAAGGTCTTGTCGTCGTAGAACGTGCGAGTGGCGAAGACGACCTGAGCAGGGCGGTTCACGCTCAGCGGGGCGGTCAGGGTGTTGACGGAACCGGGCACGCTGCTCGTGCTGCCCTCGGTGAACCCGCCGCAGGCCACCGAGTCCGTCTCCGTGCTCGCTGTCAGGCCGACCAGGTTCTCGGTGGTGTTGGGGGCGGCGTAGGCGGTCGTGGTGCACCGGTTGTACGCCGCGTTCGCCGGCACCGTGTGGGTGTACTGCGCCGTCTGCAGGCCGAAGCCGGCGTCCGCGGCGGTGGCGTCATAGGCGGTGTCGGTCTCGGTGATGCGCCAGCTCGTGGCGCCGCCGTCGGTCAGCGCCTGCCGTGTCCACGTCTCGACCGGCTGCACCGCGTTGGCCGTGAGGTCCGGCAGCCCCGGTCGGGTGCGTGTCGCGGTGGCGGGAGAAACCCAGTACGAGGTGATCGAGGAGTGGTCCACCGATCCGCCGTTGCCGAGATAGGAGGTGGACTCAAGGGTCTGGCCCGCCAGTTGGTCGAGATCCTCGTGGGCGCCGCTCTGGGAATCGGTCAACGTCACGGTGGTGGTGTCGTCGTCATCCGACATGCCCTGGTAGTACGTGGTCTCGTCCAGCGTCTGCTTGTCGTTGACGCCGTCGCCGTTCAGCGTCTTGACGTCCCCGTAGCCGCGCCACTGCCCATACGTGCGGTACTTCTTCTGGACGACTGCGTTGTCGTCGAAGTGCCAGGCAGGCTTGGAGAATTGGTAGGAGGTGGCCGTCGTGGGCGCGCCGCCGGTGGGGTCGGTCTGGGTGACCTTGTCGGCGACGTATTTGTTGAACCAGTCCAGGATCGGCGCGCTGTAGCCCTGCGGCGTCCAGTACACCGGGTAGCAAGAGGACGTGTTCGCCGAGGGGGTGGCGGTGACCGGGGCGGAGCAGGGGTTCGTCCGCCCGTACTCGACGCCGATCACGGAACCGGTCTCGGTGGTGATGGACGAGATGCGGAACCGGTACAGCGGCGGCAGACCGTCAGTGGCGGTGTCCACCCGGTTCTGCAGATCCACCGCCGCGAACGACGCATTCGGCAGCTTGACGGGTGAGGTGCTGCCGCCGCCCGCGGTGTCCTGACCGGTGCGGGCGATGCTGGACAGCCAGAGCGTCGCATTGCCGTCACCCGACGTGGGCGTCGTCTGGGTCAGCGCCCAGGTGTCCACCTTCGCGTACGCCGAGGAGGCGGGCGCGTACTGCTCGGTGGTGACTGAGGTCAGCCGCACGGTGGAGAAGAAGGACGGGCTGTGGGAACCGCACGTGGCGCCCGAGTTGCACACCAGGTCGTAGGGAACGTCAGGCCAGTTCGCCTTGGTGGTGGAGTTCAGCGGGTCACAGGTGCCCGACACGCACCGGTCCCCGGTCGCGAACAGCACCTTGGCCGGCACCGTGCCGTAGGCGCCTCCGTCGGTGAAGCCGTAGTCGACGTGGTCGAGGTGCGAGTCGCGGACGTAGGAGACGTTGTGGGCGCCGTTGTCCTCGCCGTAGTAGTTGGCGTCCTGCTTGTAGTAGTAGGACATCGCGTCGCCGTGCACATCGGTGACGTAGTCCAGGTTCCACCGGTAGGCCATCGTGCACACCGAGGAGGTGAACCCGGACGCGTTGTAGCAGGGGTCGCCGGAGTGCGCCGAGTACACCGGCTCGGAGTCCACCGAGTTCGTCGTGGGCTTGCCCGAGGTCCAGCCCGGCAGCTCGTTGCGGCCGAAGGAATAGACGGTGCCGTTGCGGTAGGTCACCTTCCAGTAGTCGGTGTTGTAGGTGCCGGTGCCGTTGTTGGAGCCGGTGACGTGCTTGACGACCGTGCCATCGTCTTGCTGCGGTTTCCACACGCTCTTCGAGGAGTCCCACACCAGAGCGGTCGTCGACCCGTTGAGCGCCAGTGTCAGCACCGGACCGTCGTAACACTCGTCCGAAGTCGAGACCGGCGATGCGCTCCCTTCGGGACTGTCACTGCAGGAGACGAAGGACTGCTCGACGAACGACTGCGGCGTGCTCCAGCCGTCTCCCACCCAGGAGGACTGGGCCTCGGTCGCGGCGGTCTGCCCGTCCAGCGATCCCGAGTCGTAGTCGAGCGAGAGGTGAGGGGTCAGGGAAGACGCCGACGACGGCGCGGACATCGGATAGGAGTAGGTGAACGACCCGGTCGAGCCACCCGCGGACCAGGAGCCGGACGGCTTCAGTGTCGTGGCCGCATAGGAACCGGACGGGGCCCCGCCGTCCCCACCGCCCGATCCGGACACGGCAGCGATCACCATCTTCGAGGAGCCGGCGGCGTTGGCCGAGGCCGTCATGGGACGCTTTCCGGCAGATGCGCCCGAACCCGGGCCTCCGGAGGAGGCCTTACCGGTGAGGGGTGCTTGCTGGGCGACCGATGAAGTGCCGAGGTCCAGGGCGGCCGTCAGCGACTTGCGCGTCGGGTCGTTTCTCGATCCCAGCAGAGTCTGCTGCCGGCACGCGGCCTTCTGCGGCGTGGTCAGGGCGCAGGCCGGAAGCCGCACCAGACGGAGCCGAGAACCGAAGTCGCCGCCATATGCCTGTGCGAAGCGGGAGTAGTCCAAGCTGAGCAGTGCTCTCCCCTGGCCGGCGTTGGAGGGCACGACCGTGAAGAGGACACCGCGCACGCCTGTTTTCGCGGCTGCCGCAGGGGACTTGACCGTGACGTCCACGGACGAGGGCCCAGCGTAGGAGCCGCGCTTGGGCGCGACCGCATTCACGGATATGGGCATGCCGCTCGAAGCCGACGCCGTCTTGGCTGACGGCCGCGTCTTCGCGCCGGTGACCGCGACGATGGCGGATACGGCCTTCGGCAGCGAGGTCGCGGTGGGCTTGTAGGTCCGGGTGGCCTGGTTACGCGGCTTGGAGAAGTGCATCGCCGCAGGCTTGACGTCCTTCACCGACGGCGTGGCGGGCACGTGAGGAGCGGAAGCACGCTTCGGCTGGGAACTCACCGCATCGGCACTGGCCGTGCCCGCGGATGCGAGAAGCGCTCCGACCGCGAGGAGAGCAGCCCATCTGGGTCTGCTCAGGCCGCTGTTGCGCCGTTTCCCACCCCGCGTCGACATCTGTCTGCCCCTCTATCAGAAAAGCGCCGCAGGCCGCGCACTACCGGCCCAGTTCGCTCACGTTCTTCACAAGCGATGCCGAGATTCCCACGAGACGCCCATATGCACGAAGAAAGAATCCGCAAGAAGATCGCAAAGAGGGGGGTGAGAACCCGGGCAAGCGCAACTAAGGGGCATATGGCATGGATCACACCATGAGTAGCACATGTGACGGCCCCTCTACGTTGACCTACGTCCGGGAGTCGCCCGGCCATCACACAAAAGGGCTTTCCTTCGTGTCTCCATCTCTTCCTCACAGACGGGCCATATGGCGAGCCGTCAGCGTCACATCGGTGACGAGCATGCTCGCCGCAGCCGTGAGCCTTCTCGCCACCGCTCCGGCCGTCGCCTCTACGCACGCCTCGGGCTACCCCAAAGCACCCACGGGCGGAAACGCACCCGCGCACGGACTGACCGCCGAGCAGGCGCTGACCCAGTCACACAAGACCGGCGAAGACGTGAAGGCCACGGGCGCGACAACGCCTATCAGCACGCTCACAGCGCACCCCAACGGCACCTTCACTGTCGACGAGTCCCTGGCTCCGGAACGCAAGTGGGTCAAGGGCGCATAGAAGACGCTGGATCCCACGCTGCACAAGAATCCGGACGGCGGCATCACGACCGCCGTCACCAGCAGCGAGCTGGCTCTCTCCGGCGGCGGCAGCGGACCGCTGGCCACCATGAACAGCCAAGGCCACACCCTTGCGGTCAGCCTGCCCATGCGGCTGCCGGCCCCGACCCTGTCCGGCGCGACCGCCACCTACCCCGATGTCCTGCACGGCGTCGACCTGACCGTCACCGTCGACGCCCAGGGCGGCTTCTCCGAGGTCCTGGTCGTCAAGAACGCCTCGGCTGCGGCCAACCCCGCTCTCAAAAGACTCACGCTGGCCACCCACACTCGCGGGGTGACCGTCTCCTCGGACCACGCCGGGAACATCACCGCGGCCGACCGGGCCGGCCACCCGGTCTTCAGCGCCCCAGCGCCCCAGATGTGGGACTCCACGCCGACCCACATCACGGCCAACGCGGCGGTCAGGGACCCGATCACCGGCCGCAGGACAGACCGCGCCAGCGGCCTGCCCGTCGCGTCCTCGGCCCAGGGTCCGGGCAAAGGCGCGCACCACGCCGCCATCGCCGCCGAGGCCACGAGCAAGGCGATCACTCTGACGCCGTCGGCTCCGCTGCTGACCGGCGCGAAGACGGTGTACCCCGTCTACATCGATCCCTTCATCGCCCCATCCGCTCCCAGCTTCCGGCAGGCGTGGACTCAGACCAACTCCTATTACCACGCGTCGAGTTACTGGAAGTCTTCCGACCTGCTGCGCGTCGGCTACCAGGACTGGGACTCACCTGTCTTCACCGCGCGATCCTTCGTCCAGATCGGTGTGCCCTCCCAGATCTACGGCTCCACGGTGCTCTCCTCACAGCTCAACTTCACCGAGGAATGATCCCCCTCCTGTACCGCCACCCCGGTGCAGTTGTGGCGTTCGGGCGCCATCTCCTCGTCCACGACCTGGGACAAGCCACCCAGCATGATCAGTGAGGTCGGTTCCCCCCAGTCCGTCGCGCACGGCTGGAACTCCTCCTGCCCCGCCGCCGGAGTCGGCTTCGACATCAGCAGCGTCATGCAGACCGCGGCGGACCCGAAGAACAAGTACGCCAGCCTCACCTTCGGGCTGCGGGCCGGGGACGAGACCGACAAGTACGGGTGGAAGGAGTTCGCCGACACCGTCACCGTCTCGACCACCTACGACCACGCGCCGAACACACCGTCCAGCCTGACCACTTCTCCCACGACCTCCTGCGCGGACGACACCGTGGTCGGCGACGGAAGCGTCACCCTCTATGCAGGTGTCTCCGACTCGGACGGAGGGACTGTCGGCACCCACTTCCAGATCTGGCCTACGGGCACGAGCGGCAACATCGCCTCCGATGTGACCAACAAGTCCGGGAGCACCGCCGTCTACATCATCCCCAAGTCATGGCTGGAGGGCGCGGCGAGCGGCAGGGTCACCGAATTCTCCTGGAACGCGCAGGTCACCGATTTCAAGTACACCGGCAACTGGTCGGCGACCTGCCACTTCTCCTTCGACCCCACCCGACCCGGGGCCCCGGTCGTCGCGCAACCGGGCAGCAACACCGTCGGCCAGCCACTGACCGTAAGCATCGCACCCCCGCCGAGCGGCACGATCCCCAGCAGCTACGAGTACCAGGTCAACGGCGGCTCACCCCTCAACGTCGCCGCCGACTCGGGCGGCAACGCCACGATCAGCATCAAGCCCACCAGGCGCACCAACGTCCTGTCCATCAGCAGCCTGTCCGCCGGGGCGAACTACGGTGACAGCGCCAGCATCACCTTCAACTCGGCCGCACCCACGACCGCCCAACCCGACGGCGATCTGACCGGCGACGGAATACCCGACCTTCTCACCGTCGGCGCCCAGAACGGGCTGCCCTCCGGCCTGTGGCTCGCCAACGGCCAGAGCAACGCGGGGCAGACCTCTGGCAACGGGCACGTCGTCACCTCCGCGAGAGACATCGGAGCCAACGGCACCACCGACGACTCACCCACGGACTTCGACAAGGCCCTCGCCGTCTCCGGTCGCTTCACCGACAGCGGCTTCCAGGACGTCCTCGTCTACTATCCGACCGGCGCCCGCGCAGGCACAGGCGCCATCCTCGACGGCAGCGGTGACGGCTCTGCCCTCGTCACCGACAACCTCCCCACACTGGGGACGGAGAGCCTCCGGGACATCAACAACGACGACCCCCTTCAGGTCGCCAACGCCGGATTCACCTCCAGCGGCAATCCCGGCGACTATCCCGACCTCATCGGCGTCTCCGGCGACAGCAGCAGCGGCTACTCGCTCACCCTCTACCCCGCACAGGGCATCACCGGCGCTTACGCGTTCCCCGTGGCCCTGAACGTCAACACGCCCGACGGTACGGCTGACTGGAACAACTGGACTCTTGCCACCATGCAACTGCCCCGCAGCGGGGGCGCCAGCAGCACCGCCATGTTCCTGTGGAAGAAGTCCACCGGTGAGCTCGACCTGTGGGAGAACCTCGGCGCCGACCCCGACACGGGCAACCTCGCCCACACCGCCTATCCGGTCGCCGCCAACTGGAACACGGCAGCGAACATCACCCTGCAGGCCGCCGACATCAACGCCGACGGCACCCCCGACCTGTGGACAGCGGGAGCCAACGAAACGGTGACCGCCGACCTGTTCGCCAACCTGTCCACGACGAGCACGGCAACCCTCACCAAGAACACCGACACCCTCAGCGCGCCGAGCCACGCCTGGGCCCTCAACGACGCGCAGAGCGGCTCCATCTCCGCTGCCGTCGACTCTGCAGGCACGCTGAACGCCACCGGCTCCGGCGGCGCCACCTGGGCGAGTGGTGATCTCTTCTCCCCGGCCGCGCACTTCAACGGCAGCGGCAACCTCGCCACCCGTAGCCAGGCCGTCTCCACCGACAGCGACTTCACCGTCTCCGCCTGGGTCAAGCCCCTGTCGCTCGGCGGCTACGTCCTGGGCCAGGAGGGAACGCACACCAGCGGGTTCGCCCTCTTCAGCGACGCGGCCACCAAGTCATGGCGTTTCGAAATGCCCACCTCGGACGCCGACAATCCAACCGAGGACACAGCCGCCGCCATCACCGTCCCGGCCCAGGTGAGTTCCTGGGTCCGGCTGACCGCCACCTACCAGGCATCCACCGGCCGTATGACCCTCTACGTCGACGACGTCGCCGCGGCCCAGGCCGCCCACATCGCCAAGTGGCGCGCGACCGGCGCCCTCACCACGGGCGCCTACCTCTACAACGACGCGCTCACCGGCCACTTCTGGGGCACCGTCTCCGATGTCGAGACCTACTCCCAAGCCCTCACCGCACAGCAGGTGGCAGTCCTGGCCGGCAACCCGGGCCCCACCAGCTACGCCCACATCAACGACGGCCACGACTTCAACGGCGACGCCGACCCCGACGTCATCGCCCAATGGGCCGACGGCACCCTGCACCTGTACACCGGCGCCCCCGGCTCCCAGCTCGTGCCCGACGGCCAGATCTGGGACAGCTCCTGGGGCGCCGTCCGCCTGATGACAGCCGGCGACTTCACCGACGCCCAGGACCACAACGCCGACGTCGTCGCCATATGGGGCGACGGAACCGCGCACCTCTACACCAGCGACGGCAACGGCCACCTCAGCAACGCCGGACAGCTCTACGGCGGAGCCACCTGGGGCCCGATCGTCCAGATCGCCGCGGCCGACTTCACCGGTGACGGCCATACCGACCTGCTCGCCATCTGGAACGACGGGTCCGTCCACCTCTACCCCGGCGACGGCAACGGCCACATCGGCAGCGCCACCGGCAACATCTGGCCCGACAAATCGTGGAGCACGATGAAGCTCCTCGGCGCCGGCGACTACAACGACGACGGCCATGCCGACCTGCTCGCCGAATGGTCCGACGGCAGCCTTCACCTCTACACAGGCGACGGCAACAGCCACCTCACCCAGGGAGTCCAGATGTACGGCGGAAACACCTGGACGACCGTGCAGGGCATCATCCCCGGCGACTTCAACGGCGACGGGCTCTTCGACCTCGTCGCCGTCTGGGGCGACGGAACCGTCCACCTCTACCCCGGCGACGGCAAGGGCTACCTCTCCGCAGGCCCCGCCATGTGGCCCGACAACACCTGGAGCACCATGCATCTCATCGCCTGACAGAGGCACGGTCCACGATGCGAGCTCTGGTGGTGCCGGGCTCAGCCGACGCCGGATGGGGCGTGTACAACAGCCTCCTCTGAGCTTGACTCTCACCCTTACCGGGAGGCCGGCGCCTCCGGTCGACTCAAGGTCACCGGTCTCTCGCCCTCGGCGGGCCGCCGCATCGGTCCAGGGCTGCCGGCGCCCGTCCTCGGGCTCGCCCGCCCGCGGTCACGCGGTCACCCGGCGGCGACCGGTCCGCCCACCCGGCAGCGTCCGGCCGCGTCGGCGTCCGCCCAGGTCAGCGCCCCGCCGAACTCAGGACGACGCCCGCACCACCAGTTCCGTGGGGAGGACCAAGTGATGGTGGCCGGGGGAACGGGACGCGGTGGGGCGGCTGTCCGCGATCTCTGTCAGGAGGAGGTCGATCATCGCGCGGCCCATCTCCTCTATGGGCTGGCGGACGCTGGTCAGCGGCGGGTCCATGTGGCGGGCGACGGCCGAGTCGTCGTAGCCGACCAGGGCCACGTCGTCGGGGATGCGGCGGCCCGCCTCGCGCAGCACCTGGCGGGCGCCGGCGGCGGTGACGTCCGAACCGGCGAAGACCGCGTCCACGTCCGGGGCGTGCTCCAGCAGCCGCGTCATCGCGCGCCGGCCGCCGGTCTCGGTGAAGTCGCCGGACTCGACGAGGAGTTCGTCCACCTCCAGGCCCGCCTCGCGCAGCGCGTCGCGGTAGCCGTCCGCGCGCCGCTGGGCGCCGTAGACGTCCGTGCGGCCGGTGATGTGGGCGATGCGGCGCCGGCCGCGGGAGAGCAGGTGCTCCACGGCCGACCGGGCGCCGCCGTAGTTGTCGGAGTCCACCGAGGTCAGGGCCTCCGCGGCCGAGCGCGGGCCGCTGATCACCGCCGGGATCTCCAACTGGGCCACCAGGTCGGGCAGCGGATCGTCGGCGTGCGCGGACACCAGCAGCACGCCGTCCACCCGGTGCGCGGCCAGGTACTGGGACAGCCGGCGGCGCTCCCGGTCGCCGCCCGCGAAGATCAGCAGCAACTGCATGTCGGTGTCGAAGAGTTCGGCGCCGACGCCGCGCAGCATGTCGGAGAAGTACGGTTCCGCGAAGAACCGCGTCTCCGGTTCGGGCACGACCAGCGCGACGGCGTCCGAGCGGTTGGCGGCCAGGGCGCGGGCGGCGGTGTTGGGGACGTAGCCGAGTTCGGCGACCGCCGCCTCCACGGCCGCGCGGGTGGCGGCGCTGACCCGGGGCGAGCCGTTGATCACCCGGGACACGGTGCCGCGGCCCACGCCCGCCCGTGCGGCGACCTCCTCCAGGGTCGGCCGCAGGCCGCCCCGGCCGCGCGCTCGGTGGCCTGCCATGGGTCCCGCCTTCCGCCCTCGTCGACTCGCTGGCCTGGAATCTAACAGTCCCGGGCCGTCGAGGGCCGCGCTGGACTCCCCGGAGCCCCAAGACGCCTGCGAGGATGGTTAGTTAACAGCCCGATAACCGAACTGTCTCCGCCGCGCCCGTTCCCTTGACACCCCCGCCGGAAGCCGCGAATCTTTCAACACATCACCGGTGGGAGCGCTCCCATGGTACCTGACACCTACACAACCCGCACGTTCCCCGCCCGAGCCGCAGCGTCAACAACGGGGCCCAACCAAGCCGTTGGCCGGGGGGTCGGCACGTCAGGGCAACAGGAGGACGCAATGCGAGCACGTTTTCGCACCGCCCGCAAGGCGGTGGTCCTGGCGGCGGCCGTGTCGCTGGGCGCCGGTCTGCTGGCCGGCTGCGCCAGCGACGACAGCGACAAGTCCGACTCGTCGGACGGCGGCGGCAGCGGCGGGAAGACCACGATCACGCTGGGCACCTTCGGCACCATGGGCTTCAAGGAAGCCGGACTCTACGCCGAGTACGAGAAGCTGCACCCAGACATCCAGATCAAGGAGAACTCCACCGAGCGCAACGAGAACTACTACCCGGCGCTCGTCAACCACCTGACCACGAACAGCGGCCTGATGGACGTCCAGGCGGTCGAGGTCGGCAACATCGCCGAGGTGGTCGGCACCCAGGCGGCCAAGTTCACGGACTTCTCCAAGGTTTCGGGCGTGAACAAGAGCAACTGGCTGGACTGGAAGTGGCAGCAGGCCACCACCAAGGACGGCCAGACCATCGGTCTGGGCACCGACATCGGCCCGATGGCGATCTGCTACCGCAAGGACCTGTTCCAGCAGGCCGGGCTGCCCGTCGACCGCGACGCGGTCGGCAAGCTGTGGGCCGGCGACTGGAACAAGCTCCTCGACGCCGGCGAGCAGTACAAGAAGAAGGCGCCCAAGGGCACGTACTTCATGGACAGCCCCGGCGGCCTGCTCAACGCGGCGCTCAGCAGCGAGAAGGAGAAGTTCTACGACACCTCCGGCCAGGTCGTCTACAAGACGAACCCGGCGGTGCGCAGGGACTTCGACCTGGCCGCCAAGGCCGCTCAGGACGGCGTGGTGCCGGCGCAGACCCAGTTCCAGCCGACCTGGGACCAGACGATCGCCAACAGCAAGTTCGCCTCCATCGCCTGCCCGCCGTGGATGCTCGGCTACCTCAAGGCCAAGTCGTCTCCGGGCGCGGCCGGCAAGTGGGACGTGGCCACCCCGCCCAGCTCCGGCAACTGGGGCGGCTCCTTCCTGGGCGTGCCCAAGAACGGCAAGCACGTGAAGGAGGCCCAGGCCCTGGTCGCCTGGCTGACCGCGCCCCAGCAGCAGGCCAAGCTGTTCTCGGTGCAGGGCAGCTTCCCCAGCGCCCCGCCCGCGTACTCGATGCCCGCGGTGACGGGCGCGAAGAACGCGATGACCGGTGACGCGCCAATCGGGAAGATCTTCGCCGAAGCGGCCAAGACCATCCCGGTCCAGCAGATCGGCCCGAAGGACCAGATCATCGCGGCGGGCCTCGGCGACAACGGCGTCATCCTCGTGACGAAGGGCAAGTCGCCCGAGGACGCCTGGAAGACGGCCACCAAGACGATCGACAACAACCTGGAGAAGTGACCGGTATGTCCTCCCGGCACGCCACCGCCGCGCCCCCCGAGAAGGAGGGGGGCGCGGCCCCGGCCGGCCGCGCGGCGCTCCCCTCCTCCGAAGAGGCCAGGCGCCGGGCCCGGCTGTCCCGCCGCTGGCAGCGCGACATGCGCTGGAGCCCGTACGCCTTCGTCTCGCCGTTCTTCCTGCTCTTCGTCGCGTTCGGGCTGTTCCCGCTGATCTACACCGGGTGGGCCTCGCTGCACACGGTGGAGCTGACCGCGCCCACCGACATGCAGTGGGCGGGCCTGCGCAACTACACCCGGATCTTCGACGACGACTTCTTCTGGAACGCGGCGAAGAACACCCTGACCATCGGCGTCATCTCCACCGTGCCGCAACTGCTGATGGCCATGGGCCTCGCCCACATCCTCAACTACAGGCTGCGGGCCTCGACCTTCTACCGGGTCGTGATGCTCGCGCCGTACGCCACTTCGATCGCCGCCGCCTCCCTGGTCTTCGTGCTGCTGTTCGGGCGCGACTACGGTGTGATCAACTGGGCGCTGCACCACGTCGGCGTCGGCCCCGTCGACTGGCAGAACGACAAGTGGCCCTCGCAGATCGCGGTGTCGACCATCGTCATCTGGCGGTGGACCGGCTACAACGCGCTGATCTACCTGGCCGCGATGCAGGCGATCCCGGAGGACCTGTACGAGTCGGCGGCGCTGGACGGCGCCAACCGCTGGCAGCAGTTCTTCCATGTGACGCTGCCTCAATTGCGGCCGACGATCCTGTTCACCTCGGTGGTGTCGACGATCGGCGCGAGCCAGTTGTTCGGCGAACCGCTGCTGTTCGACGCCACCAAGGGCGCCTCCGGCGGCGCCGAGCACCAGTTCCAGACGCTCGGCCTCTACCTGTACGAGCAGGGCTGGGTGAACCAGCACCTGGGGCGGGCCTCCGCCATCGCCTGGACGATGTTCCTGATCCTCATCCTGATCGGGGTCGTCAACTACGTCCTCTCGCGCCGGCTGCGCGCCAGCAGTTAGGAGAACCAGCCGTGACGACGACCCTGGCGAAGTCCCCCGCCGATCCGCAGCCGCCCCCGGCAGCGCGGGTGCGGCGCCCCCGATCGGCGCGCGCCGGCGGGCAGTTGCACGCCGGTCCGGTGGCGTACGCGATCCTGGTGCTGTTCACCCTCGGCTCGCTGTTCCCGCTGGTGTGGAGCGCGGTGGCCGCCTCGCGCGACAACGCGCGGCTGGCGCAGACGCCCCCGCCGTTCTGGTTCGGCTCCAACCTGATGCGCCATCTCCAAGTGGCCTGGACGGACGCGAACCTGGGCAAGGCGTTCCTCAACACCACCATCGTGGCGGGCGTGTCGGCGGGGGCGATCGTGGTCCTGTCGACGATCGCCGGATTCGCCTTCGCCAAGCTGCGCTTCCGGGGCCGCGGCGCGCTGATGCTGGTGGTGATCGGCACGATGATGGTGCCGCCGCAGCTCAGCATCATCCCGCTCTACATGCTGGTGGCCAAGCTGGACTGGACCGACCAGTTGCAGGCGGTGATCCTGCCGTCGCTGGTCAGCGCGTTCGGCGTGTTCTTCATGCGGCAATACCTGATCCAGGCGCTGCCGGACGAGGTGATCGAGGCCGCCCGGGTGGACGGGGCGAGCAGTTGGCGCGTGGTGTGGCACGTGGTGTTCCCCGCGGCGCGTCCGGCGATGGCGGTGCTCGGCATGCTGATGTTCGTGCAGGCGTGGAACGACTTCCTGTGGCCGTTCCTGGTGCTGACCCAGAGCGGCAATCCGACGGTGCAGGTCGCCGTCGCCGGTCTGGGCCGCGGCTACACCCCCGACCAGTCCCTGATCATGGCGGGCGCGCTCCTGGGCACGCTGCCGCTGCTGCTGGTCTTCACCCTCTTCGGCAAGCAGATCGTGGGCGGCATCATGCAGGGCGCGGTCAAGGGCTGAGCCGGGCGACCGAACCCGGTCCGCCGGGCCGCGCCGGGGTGATCCACGAGGACCGGATCACCGCCGCCGCGGCCCCTTCCCGCGCTCTTTCCCGCGCCCGTCGCCCCGTCGTGCGTCCCGTCCCGCCCCTCCGCCAGACCCGCCTTCACGGCCAGCACCCTCCCCTCTCCTCCTTTCCGTCGGCCTCGTCGACCTCACTATGGGAGCGCTTCCATGCCCGAGTCCGTACAGCCGGGGAACCCGGTGACCTTTCCCCCCGCCTTCGTCTGGGGCGCGGCGACCTCCGCCTATCAGATCGAGGGCGCGGTGCGCGAGGACGGCCGCACCCCCTCGATCTGGGACACCTTCAGCCATACCGTCGGCAAGACGGCCGACGGCGACACCGGTGACATCGCCGTCGACCACTACCACCGCTACCGCGAGGACGTGGCCCTGATGGCGGAGCTGGGCCTGACCGGCTACCGCTTCTCGGTCTCCTGGCCGCGGGTGCAGCCGACCGGCCGCGGCCCCGCCATCCAGGTGGGCCTGGACTTCTACCGCCGGCTGGTGGACGAGCTGCTGGAGCACGGCGTCAAGCCGGCCGTCACCCTGTATCACTGGGACCTGCCGCAGGAGCTGGAGGACGCGGGCGGCTGGCCGGAGCGGGACACCGCGCTGCGCTTCGCCGAGTACGCCCGGATCGTGGGCGAGGCGCTCGGCGACCGGGTGGAGCAGTGGATCACCCTCAACGAGCCGTGGTGCAGCGCCTTCCTCGGCTACGGCTCCGGGGTGCACGCGCCGGGCCGCACCGAGCCGGCGTCCGCGCTGCGCGCCGCCCATCACCTGAACCTGGCGCACGGGCTGGGCGTCCAGGCGCTGCGGTCCGTGATGCCCGCCCGCAACACGGTCGCCGTCAGCCTCAACTCCCAGGTGGTCCGCCCGCTTTCGCAGGACCCGGCGGACCTGGCGGCGGCCCGGAAGATCGACGACCTGGCCAACGGCGTCTTCCACGGCCCGATCCTGCACGGCGCGTACCCGGCCACGCTGCTGGAGGCGACCTCGTCGGTCACCGACTGGTCCTGCGTCCAGGACGGCGACCTGCGGGCCGTCCACCAGCCGTTGGACGCGCTCGGCCTGAACTACTACACGCCGACGCTGGTGTCGGCGGCCGACGGCGCGCCGCGCGGCCCTCGGGCCGACGGCCACGGGACGAGCGCGCACTCGCCGTGGCCAGGGGCGGACGACGTGGCGTTCCATCAGACGCCGGGCGACCGCACCGAGATGGGCTGGACGATCGACGCGGACGGCCTGTACGACCTGATCGCGCGCTACCGCCGGGAGGCGCCGCGACTGCCGCTGTACATCACCGAGAACGGCGCCGCCTACCCCGACAAGGTGGACGGCGACGGCCGGGTGCACGACCCGGAGCGCATCGCCTACCTGCACGGGCATCTGACGGCGGTGCGCCGGGCCATCGCGGACGGGGCGGACGTGCGCGGGTACTACCTCTGGTCGCTGATGGACAACTTCGAGTGGGCGTACGGCTACGCCAAGCGGTTCGGCGCCGTCTACGTCGACTACGCCACGCTGGAGCGGACGCCCAAGTCGAGCGGGCGCTGGTACGGGGAGGCGGCGCGCACCGGCGCTCTGCCCGAGCCGCCCGCGGCCTGAGCCGGGCACGGCTTGAGCCGGGCACGCCCTGACCCTGAGCTGGGCGCGGCTTGAGCCGGGCGCGGTCTGAGCTGGGCGCGGCCTGAGCCGGGTGCGGTCTGAGCCGGGTGCGGTCTGAGCCGGGCGCGGTCTGAGCCGGGCGCGGGAACAGGGCCGCACGGGCACGGCGTTCCGGGGGGATCGCCGTGCCCGTGCGGGTCTTGCGGGTCTTGCGGTTCGTGCGGATCGTGCATCCCGTGCGGGCCGCGCGGCCCGCGGGGTCAGTGGAAGGCGGCGAACGCCTTGGAGAAGGCGAAGTCGTCCTGGGCGACCGAGCTGCACGTCGCGTCCGCGGACGGCTTCGGGCCGCCGGGGCACTGCTTGTCCCGGGCGGCGGACCACATGGACAGCCAGCCCAGGCCCTTGGACTGGGCGAAGTCCACCAGGTGAGCGGCGTCGGCAGTGGTGAAGACCTCCGAGGAGACGTCGTTGACGCCGATCATCGGGGTGACCGCGACGGTCTTCCAGGCGTCGCTGTCCGACAGCCCCAGCACGCTCTTGATCTGCGCCTGCGTGGCGGTGGCCGCCTGGACGGCGTAGTCGCCCATGTCGCCGTTGTAGGAGGCGCCGTAGTCCATCGCCATGACGTTGACGGCGGAGATCTTCACGCCGTTGCTCTTGGCGTCGGCCAGCAGGTTCACGCCGTCCTGGGTGAGGCCCTCGGGCATGACCGGGAGGGTGAAGGACACGTCCAGGTCCGGATGCTGCTTCTGGAGCTGGGCGATGGCCTGGGCGCGGCGGGTGTTGGCCGCCGTGTTGGGCAGCGCGCCTCCCTCGACGTCGAAGTCGACCTTGGCGAGCTTGAACTGGTCCACGGCCTTGCCGTACGCCGCCGCCAGCGCGTCCGCCGTGGAGCAGGTGGTCGCCAGCTCCGAGCCGGAGGCGCCGCCGAAGGAGACTCGCACGTCGCCGCCCTTGGCGCGCAGCGCGCCGATCTGGGAGGCCACGGCGTCGCTGCCGAGGTCGCTGACGCCGCCGAACTTGGGGACGCAGCCGCCGCCGTCGGTGACGAAGGCGAGGTTGAAGTCCTTCACGCCGGTGGCGTCGGCGGCGGCGGTCAGGTTGAAGGCCGGGAAGAGGGAGGTGTCCACGTAGGGCGCGAACCCGGCCGCGCCGCCGCCCGCCGAGTCGGTCCGGGTCGGCGCGGAGGCGGGCGGCGGCGTCGCGGGCCGGGTCGTGGACGGGGCGGGCGCGGGGGCGGGGGCGGTGGACTCGGTGGGACGGCCGCTGGGCTCGGGGGTGGCGCCGTCGTCGGCGGAGCACTGGGCGCCGTCGACGCGGCAACCGGTGGGGTCGCCGCTGCCGTTGACGACGAACCCGACGGTCACCGACTTCCCGGCGGCGAGCCCGTCGGTGTCCCACTTGGCCGGCTTCACCGTGACGTGCTGCCCGCTGACGGACGACTGCGCGTTCCACAGCGAGCTGAGCTTGGCGCCCGCGGGCAGGTCGAACTCCAGCGTCCAGTCCTTCTTCGCCTGCCCGGTGTCGTTGGTGACGACGTACTGGGCGGTGTAGCCGGTCGACCAGTCGCTGGTCTTGGTGTAGACGGCGCCGGGTCCGGCCGCGTGCGCGGCCGCGGTGAACGCGATGGCGCCGCCGCCGACCACGGCCGCGGTCACCAGGCCGCCTATCGCCTTGTTCCTGCTGCTGATCCTGCGCCGGTGCGTGCTCATCGTGTCTGCCTTCGCTGTTCACGGGGCCGGGGACTGCCCGGTGGGGGGTGGGTTCGGCAGCACGCTAGCGATCCGGAACCGGGCAACTAGGCCGATCCGGGCGGGCGTCGAGGATCTTAGGGCGGGCTTAAGGAAGGGATCGGGAGTGGTTAAAGGTCGAGACCAGCGTGCCGGGCCGGCGTCTTCCCACGGTGCCCCGGCGGCCGCCGCGCACCGGGCGCCGCGCGAGCTGGATCCACAGGCGCACCTCCGTGCCGCCCAGCACCGAGGAGCCGATCCGGACGTCGCCGCCGGTGGACTCGGCCAGGCGGCGCACGATGTCGAGGCCCAGCCCGGTGGAGCCGTCGGCGCCGGAGCCCCGGCCGCGCGCCATCGCCGCCTCGGGGTCGGATATGCCGGGCCCGGCGTCGGAGACGAGCACGATGACGGCGTCGTCGGCGTTGTGCACGTCGACCGCGAACGCGGTGCCCTCGGCGGTGTGCCGGAAGACGTTGCCGAGCAGGGCGTCCAGCGCGGCGGCGAGGTCGGCGCGGGCCACCGGGACGCGCGTCGGCCGCTCCGCCCCGGCGACCCGCCAGGTGCGGCCCTCGTCCTCGGCCAGCGCGGACCAGAACGCCATCCGCTCGCGGACCACCTCTGCCGCGTCGCAGCCCGCGCCCGGTCCGGGCGCCGCCGTCTGCGGCTTGGCCTGGCGTGCCGTGCGGATGATGGCGTCGACCTCGCGCTCCAACTGGGCCACCGCCGACCGGGTCTGCTCGGCGGCCGGGCCGTCGCCGAGGGAGGCGGCGTTCAGCCGCAGCACGGTCAGCGGGGTGCGCAGCCGGTGGGACAGGTCGGCCGCCAGCTCCCGCTCGTTGGCGAGCAGTTGGACGACTTGGTCGGCCATGGCGTTGAACGCGGCGGCCGCGAGCCGCAGTTCGCTCGGCCCCTCCTCGGGCACCCGGGCGCCGAGCCGCCCCTCCCCCAGTTCGCGGGCGCCCTCGACGAGCCGCTGCGCGGGCCGCACCATCCGCACGCCGAGCCGGTCGGCGACGGCGACCGAGCCGACCACCAGCGCGGCGCCGACCCCGGCGAGCACCGCCCACGCGGCGACGACCCCGTTGCTGACGTCGGCCTCGGGGACGTAGACCTCGACGACGGCGATGGCGCCCGAGCTGAGCGCGACCGGCTGGAGCAGGGTGAACCCGCCGGGCGCCCCGGTGGTGGAGGCGCGGCCCATCCGGCGCACGGCGGCGATGTCCGCGCCGTCGGCACGGCTGCGGCCGATGTCCGCGGCGGCTCTGCCGTCGGCCGCCGGGAGGTGCACGGCGATCTGCGCGTCGGAGCCGGCCGAGGCGACGACCCGCTCCAACTGCTCGCGGTCGGTGGTGATGGACAGCGCGGGGGCCACGGCCGCGGCCTGGCGCTCGGCGTGGGAGAAGGCCCGGTCGCGGGCCATCTCCCTGACGACCAGCCCGAGCGGGACGGCGAAGGCGACCGCCACCATCGCGGTGACCGCCAGGCAGACCTTGACCAGGGCCCATCTCATCGCGCGGGCTCCGCCCCGGGCGGCTCCAGCTTCACGCCCACACCGCGCAGGGTGTGCAGATAGCGGGGCCGGGCGGCCGTCTCGCCCAGCTTCCTGCGCAGCCAGGACAGGTGGACGTCGATGGTCTGGTCGTCGCCGTAGGACTGCTGCCACACCTCGGCCAGCAGCTCCTTGCGGGCCACGACCACGCCCGGCCGCCCGGCCAGGAAGGCGAGCAGGTCGAACTCACGCCGGGTCAGGTCCAGCCGGACGCCGTCCAACTCGGCCTGGCGGCGCATCGGATCGACGGTCAGGCCGCCCACCCGCAGCACCGCGGGCGGTGCGGCCCCGGCGGTCCCGGCGCGGGCCCGGCGCAGCACGGCGGCCATCCGCGCGGACAGGTGCTCGACAGAGAACGGCTTGGTCAGATAATCGTCCGCCCCGGCGTTCAGCAGTCGGACGACCTCGCTCTCGTCGTCGCGCGCGGTGGCGACGATGACGGGGACGTCGGTGATGCCGCGCAGCATCTTTAGGGCCTCGGACCCGTCGAGATCGGGCAGTCCGAGGTCCAGGACGACCACGTCGAAGCGGACGTGGGCGACCTCGCGCAGCGCTTCGAGCGCCGTGCCGACACTGCGCACGGTGTGCGAGGCATCGGTCAGATGCCGGATGAGCGCCGAGCGGACGAACTGGTCGTCCTCGACCACGAGCACACTTGCCATGCGCCGCACCGTACGCCATCGGCACGACCGCGGTCCGCCGCCTGTGGACAACTCGGATCGAGCGCGGCCCGTCGCCTGTGGACAACTCAGTACGACCGCGGCCCCCCGGCCTGTGGACGCCCCAAGACCACCGCGGTGCGCCGCCCGTGGGGGCGGTGCGAGCCGGCGTCCGCCGCGGGCGGAGGACTCCGACCGGCTGCCGTCGGCGCGCTCCGTACGGCAGTATGGGCCGCGATGCGCAGAGCACTGCTACACGTACTGGCCTGGTCGCTCGCCACGGGCGCGGCGGCCACGTTGTCGTGGTGGGGCGTCCACACGGTGATGGCCGGGACGGCCTACGACCCGCCGCGCGCCCTGCCGATCACGGCGGCGCGGGCGGATGCCCAGCGCACGGACCCGCCGCCGCCGCCGCCGACCCGGCGCCCGGAGACCTCCCCCGCGCCGGTCCGGAAGCCCACGCCCTCCGCCGATCCGACGCCCGCCCGCACCCGCCCGGCGAGCCCGCCGCCGCCCCCCTCCACCGCCCCCTCGGGGCCGGCGTCCGGGGCGCCGTCCGGGTCCGGCCAGGTGAAGGCGTACGACACCGCGGGCGGCCGGGCGGTCTTCGACCTGGAGCCCTCGACCGCGACGCTGGTCTCGGCGACACCGGGGGCCGGCTGGTCGATGCAGGTGTGGAAGACGGAGACCTGGATCCGGGTGGAGTTCACCAGCGGCGCGGACCGCGTGTCGGTGATCTGCGCCTGGCACGACGGTCCGCCGCATGTGGACGTGGGCACGTACTAGGGCCGTCGTGTCGCCGAGGCGGCCGCAGTTTCATGGAGTTCGGCGCTCGGCTGTCGGCGGCGCTCGGCGAGGGTCGGCGCTCAGCCGCCGGGGCTCGGCGTCAGCGGAACGTCGACGGCGGCGGGGCCGGCGAGGCGACCGCGGCGGCGTCGGTGACCGGCGCGGCGCCGCCCGCGAAGTCGGTGAGCGCGCGGCCGTGTTCGACGCGGCCGGGGTGCGGGTCGCAGGCGGCGCGGCGGGTCAGCTCGGCGAGCGGCAGCGGCCGGTCGGAGGCGACGAGCACCGCGTTGCCGAAGCGTCTGCCGCGCAGCACGGCTGGGTCGGCGACGAGCGCGAGTTCCGCGAACCGGGCGGCGACGGTGGCGATCTGACCGCGCAGATGGGCCAGCGGCGGGCCGTCGGCGAGGTTGGCGGCGTAGACCCCGCCCGGCTTGAGGGCCCTGCGGACGTCGTCGAGGAACTCCGCCGAGGTGAGGTGGGCGGGCGTGCGGGCGCCGCTGAACACGTCCGCGATGACCAAATCGGCCCAGCCGTCCGGCGCCTTGGCGAGTCCGGCGCGCGCGTCGGCGGAACGCACCCGGATCCGGGCGCCCGGATCCAACGGCAGCTCGCGGCGCACCAAGTGGACGAGGGCCGCGTCGCGTTCGACGACCTGCTGGGTGGAGCGGGGGCGGGTGGCGGCGACGTAGCGGGCGAGGGTGAACGCGCCGCCGCCGAGGTGGAGGGCGTGCACCGGTCGGCCAGCGGGAGCGGCGAGGTCGATGACGTGGCCCAGGCGCCGCTGGTACTCGAAGGAGAGGAAGGCGGGGTCGTCGAGGTCGACGTGGGACTGCGGGGCGCCGTCGATCAGCAGGGTCCAGGCCCGGTCCCGCTCCCAGTCGGGTATCAGCTCGGCCAGCCCGCCGTCGACCTGCTCGACGACGGCTGCGACGGACCCGCGCTCGCGGCGGGTGTTCCTGGACCTTCCCATGCCCCCATTGTCGCAAGCGACAGCGGCTGACCTGCCCGGAGCGGGCGCCGGGCGGGGAGACGCGGCCGCTGACGGGCGGACGCGGGAGCACCAGATGGGAGCCCCGGCCTCCGACGGGCGGACGCGGGAGCACCGGGCGGGCGGACGCGGGACCGCCGGGCGGGGAGAAGCGGGACCGCCGGGCCGGCGAATGCAGAAGCGGTCCGAAGCAGCCCGTAGACAGACCGCGCCGTCGCGGCGCCGCGCCGCGCCCCGTCAGCAGCAGCTATCCGCCGCCTCGATCATGCGGGCCGCCTCGTCCAGGGCGCGGCGCAGCACGGCGGGGTCGGTGGCGGGGTCGGCCTCCTCGGGCGGCAGCAGCCAGTCCGAGCCCTCCACCGGCGGCGCGGGCGCCAAGCGCAGGCCGCGGCCGTCCGTCTCGGTGCACGTGCTTCCCGGCACGTCCCAGCCCGCCGCCGTGCCCGCCGGGACGACGAAGCCCAGCGTGTCGCCGCCGCCGTCGTGCAGCACGGGGCCCACGGCGTCCTCCGGCGCGCGGCGCAGGATGTCGACGGCCTCCAGGCCCTGCCGCGCGGGCACCGTCACCAGGTCGCACCCGGGTCCGGCCTCCGACGGAGCACAGGCGCCGACGCCGCGGTTGGTCTCCACCACGAAAACCCCTCCTCGTGCACGAGCGGGTCGGGAGCCGAACGTCTCCCGGTCCATCCGGTTCAACGCGGCGGCGCGTCAACGGCCACGGAGGAAGTCAGCCGCAAAGGATGGCAGTTCATGGCAGATCACGGGTGAGATATCCGGTTTGCGGTCAAACACCGCGTGGCGGAGCGGGCACAGCGGGTACGTTCTTGGCCGCCGGAACAGGGTGTCACTCGGGTAAGCCGGACAACTCACCGTGCGTCCGGCACGGTTCGACGGTTCGCACGAGAGGGCCCGGCCATGACGTCGTCGACGGTGACCTCGTCCCAGTCCCCCCGGCCGCCGCGGCCGAATCTCGCTTTCCGGCGGCTGCGCGGCCAGCGCTCCCCGGCCGAGTTCGCCGCGGCGGTGCGCCGTGCCGCCCGCGAGATCGGCGAACAGGTGAGCTGTGACGCGCGCTACGTCGGGCGGGTCGAGGCCGGTGAGATCCGCTGCCCCAACTACGCCTACGAGCGGGTCTTCCTGCACATGTTCCCCGGGCAGACCCTCGCCGATCTGGGCTTCGCCCCCCGCTCGTCCGTCCGTGGGCGCGGGGCGCGCGTCCCAGCCGACGCGCCCCCGGCGTGCACCACGCAACCCGAACACGCCCCGCATGAAACGCCGGAGGCGTCGCATCCGTATGACGGGTACCAGGCGCACCACGCGCCAGACCCGCACCGCACGCCGGACTCGCACCAGGAGCCGGACGCGCACGACCTGAACCACCGGCACGACCCGTACCGCCCGCGGGAGCCGCATCACCCGTTTCCCCCGCACGACCTGTACCGCCCGCACGAAGACCACGAGGAGAGCGACGTGCTGCGTCGCGCATTCATGACCCGCGGCGCCACCGTGGCCGCCGCCTCGCTGGGCCCCCTGGGGCTCGCCGTCGACGCCTCGGCAGCGGAGCGTCCCGTCCGCCGCGCCGGGGCGAGCGAGGCGGGCGCCCTCGAAGAAGCCGTCCGCCGGATCCGCCTGCTCGACGACCGGCACGGCGCCGACGGGCTCTACCGCCGTGCGGCGGCCCCGCTGCGCGCCGCGTACGCGCTGCTCGACGCGGGCACGACCCGGCGGGCCACCGCCGACCGGCTGCACTCGAGCGCGGGCGAGCTGGCCATCTCGGTGGGCTGGCTGGCGCACGACTCGGGGCGCTTCGACGACGCCCGTTCGCACTACGCGGAGGCCCTGGCCACCGCGCGCATGAACGGGGACGAGGCGCTGGAGGCGCACGCGTTCTGCAACACGGCGTTCCTGGCCCGGGACGCGGGCCGCCCGCGCGAGGCGGTGCGCGCCGCGCAGGCGGCCCAGCGCGCCGCCCGGGGCCTCGGCTCGGCGCGGCTGCTGTCGCTGCTCGCGCTGCGCGAGGCGGGCGGCTGGGCGGGGCTGGCCGACCGCTCCGCCTGCGCACAGGCGCTCATCCGCGCGCAGGCGTTGTTCCGGCGGGGTTCCTGCGACGCCGACCCGGAGTGGATGAGCTTCTACGGCGAGGCCGAACTGGAGGGTCTGGAGGCCCAGTGCTGGTCCGCGCTCGGCGACTGGGAGCGCGCCGCCCGGCACGCGCGGCGGGCCGCGCGGCTCCAGAATCCCCACTTCACGCGGAATATCGCGCTGTACACCGCCGAGCTGGCGGACGACCTCGCGCGCGAGGGGCGCCCCGACGAGGCGGCGGCGGCCGGGATGCGCGTGCTGGACCTGCTGGACCAGGTCCAGTCCTCGCGCATCGAGTCGATGCTGGCGGGCACCGCGCGGGTGCTGACGCCGCACCGGCGCTCCGGCGACGTGTCGGCGTTCCTCGAACGGCACGCCTCGACACCGCGCGGGACGTGAACGGGCCGGGCGCGAACGGGCGGGACGTGACTGCGCGGGACGTCGACGCGCAGGGCGCGAACGGGCGGGGCGGAACCGAACGGGTACGACGGACCCGCCGACCGGCGCGGGTCACCCGGCCAGGTGCCCCAGGTCGTTCCAGCTCTCGATCGCCGGTTCGCCGTAGGCCCAGCCCAGGACGGACAGCGACGTCGGGTTGAGCCGTATCCGCGCCGCGAAGGCGAGCGGCAGGCCGAGCCAGCGCGCGCCGATGGACCGCAGGATGTGCCCGTGCGCGAAGACCAGCACGTCGCGGTCCTCGGCGCGGGCCCAGGCCACCGCCTCGTCCGCGCGGGCCGTCACCTCGGTGGTCGTCTCCCCGCGCGGGACGCCGTCGCGCCAGATGAGCCAGCCGGGCCGCGCGTCCTGGATCTCCTGCGGCCTCAAGCCCTCGTAGGCGCCGTAGTCCCACTCCATGAGCGCGTCCCAGGTCGTCGCGCGCTCGCCGAAGCCGGCCAGCTCGCACGTCTCCCGCGCGCGAGCGAGCGGGCTGGTGCGGACCTCGGCGCCGGGCAGGCCGTCCAAGGGCGCCCGGTGCAGCCGCTCGCCGAGCAGTTTGGCGCCGCGCCGCCCCTCCTCCAGGAGGGGAACGTCGGTCCTGCCGGTGTGCTTGCCGGACAGCGACCACTCGGTCTGTCCGTGCCGGGCCAGCAGGATGCGCGGAGCCATGAGGAGCCTTTCCGGAAAAGTCGGATCTTAGGACGGAACCTCGCCGTCCTCCCCGGGGTCTTCCATCATCGCGCACCCCGTGCCGGGGCAACCCGGGCGCCGGACCCTGCGTCTTCCTCGGCCGGGGGCGCTCCACCACGGCGGCCGCCGCCCCCGTAAAGTGGCACGATCCGCCGAGCGCGCCGCGGACCGCAGGGGGGACGGGGGCGGCGCGCGGCGGCCGACGCCCGCCGCCCGGCCGCCTGCGGCGCCCGACAGCAGCAGACAGCGACAACAAGCCGACACCAGCGACACCAGCGACGGACACAACGAAACGGGGAGGGGCATCGGATGCCGCAGACCGAGGCGCCGGCACCGCACACCGAAGCGCCCCCTCGGATCCGACTGCGCTGGTGGACCGAACTGCCGCTGATCCTGATGGTGTACGGCTGCTACTCGGCGGGCCGGCTGCTCGCCCGCGGCGACGTCTCCAGCGCCGTCGGCCACGGCCTGGCGCTGCTGCGCTGGGAGAAGCTGCTGCACCTGAACGCGGAGCATCCCCTCAACCGCCTGTTCACCAGTGCGCCCTGGCTGGGCGTCCCGGCCGACTTCTGGTACGCCTCGCTGCACTACCTGGTGACGCCCGCGATCCTGGCGTGGCTGTTCCGGGCGCGCACCGAGCATTACCGCGCGGCCCGCACCTGGTTGATGACGTGCACGTTCATAGGACTGATCGGCTTCACCCTGCTGCCGACCTGCCCGCCCCGGCTGCTCTCCCCGGACCACGGCTTCGTGGACACGATGGCCCAGTACAGCTCCTACGGCTGGTGGGGCGGCGAGGCGAGCGCGCCCCGGGGCCTGGGCGGCCTGACCAATCAGTACGCGGCCATGCCGAGCCTGCACGTGGGCTGGGCGCTGTGGTGCGGGGTGACGCTGTGGCGGCACGGCCGCTCGCGCTGGGCGAAGGCCGCCGCGGTCGCCTACCCGCTGCTCACCGCGCTCGTCGTGATGGGCACCGCCAACCACTACTTCCTGGACGCGGTCGCGGGCGTGGCCGTGATGGGCGCCGGATTCCTGCTCACACCCTCCGTGACCAGGGCCGCGACCCGGATCCGGACGGCTCTGGCGGCCCGCTTCCCGGCCCTCGGAGGCCGCTCGGCATCCCCGATTGTCGGCGCCGGGTGCCAGACTTCGGCGGGTGAGCGAATTCCACGGCAGCGCGAAGCACGCCTCGGTACCGCGGCCGAGCCCGGCGCCTCCTCCCGGGACAGCGGGGACGGGGCTCCGGCGGCAGCTCGCTGAGCTGCGCGGGGACGGCGTCCCGGCCAGGGCGCTGGACGCCCGCGCCCTGGCGGCACTGGCCGCCAACCCCGGGTGCAGCCGGCGCGCGCTGCTGGACGGCGCCGGGGTGGACAAGGCGGCGCTCGCGGGCGCGCTGGGGGCGCCGTCGGCGTTCGGGCAGTCGCAGTTCGCCTTCATGCGGGGCAACGCCTTCGAGGCGCGGGTCAAGGCCGACGGCGGAGCGGAGCTGCTGTGCCTCGTCCACCGGACGCTGGACCCCGGCGCCGAGCCGCCGCACCGGGCCGACGTCCCGGACCTGACGGCCGTCGGGCCCGAGGGGCGGGTGGCGCGGACGTCGCTTGCGCTGCGCGAGGCGACCGAGGCGGGCGCCTGGACCCTGCTGGACCATCCGATGCTCGCCCTGGAGGTGGCCGGATCGCCCGTCTTCCTGGAGCCCGACGCGGTGGTGGTCCACCCGGACGGCGCCTGGACGGTCATCGAGATCAAGTCGTTCCCGATGCTGGACGGCGCCGCCGACCCGGCCAAGGTCGGCGCGGCCGCCCGGCAGGCCGCGGTGTACGTGCTGGCCCTGGAGAAGGTCGCGGCCTTCGCCTCCCGCCCGGACGGCGCCCTGCGCGTGCGGCGCGAGGTGCTTCTGGTGTGCCCCAAGGACTTCTCCAACCTGCCCGCCGCCCGCGCCGTAGACGTGCGCAAGCAGCACGCGGTCACCGCCCGGCAGCTCATGCGCCTGACCCGCCTTCAGGACATCGCCGACGCGCTTCCCCCGGGCGTGTGCTTCGCCCCCGAGCTGCCCCCCGAGGAGCTGACGGCCGCCGTCGAGGCGGTGCCCGCGACCTACGCGCCCGAGTGCCTGGCCGCCTGCGAGCTGGCCTTCCACTGCCGGGCGCGCTCCCGCGCGCAGGGCGCGGTGACCGCGCTGGGCCGCTCGGTCCGCGCCGAGCTGGGCGGCCTGAGCACGGTGGACGAGGTGCTGGCGGCGGCCCACGGCGAGGCGGGCGACCCGGACGATCCGGCGGTGGCCGCGCTGCGCCGGGCGGCGGCGCTGCGCGCGGAGGCGCTCGGCGCCGGTCCGGGGCGTCGCGACGACCGCTCGCGGGAGGCCGCGTGTCGCTGATCGCCGCCCTGACCCGGATGGAGGCCGTGCGGTCCGGACGGGCCCAGCCCGCCGCGACCGTCCGGCACCGGCATCTGTCGGACCGGCCGCTCGTCCTCGTGCCGCTCACCACCGCGGGCGAGACCGGCGCCCCGCTCGGCGCGCTGGTCGGCGCCGACCGGGAGGCGCCGCGGCTGCTGGCCGTGCCGCAGCCGCGCGACCGCGACCTGCGGTTCGCGTTCCTGGCCGAGCTGGCCGACGTCGTGCTTCCCTACGTCGACTCCTACACCGGCGGCGTGGAGGCCGCCGAGCGCAGCGAGAGCGACCCGCAGACCGGCAAGCGCGTCAAGGTCGAGACCGAGCTGTGCGTGGACGCGCCCCAGCTCATCGTGCCGAGCCGCGCGGGCGTCGACTTCGTACGGCTGCTCGGGCGGTCCATGCGCTTTCGGCGCACCGCCGAACAGGACCCCGAGGCCCCGCACCCGGCGCCGCCCCGGGTGCCGCTGCTCGGACGGTGGCTGACCCACTTCGCCGAGCGGGCCCGGGTGCCGGGCGCCTCGCTGCTGCTGGCGATGAGCGACGTGCTGGCCCGGCACTGGACCACCGGCCAGTCCGCCCTGGAGGACCAGCATCTGGGAGCGCTGCTGGCGTGGATCGCCCCGCCGCCCGGCGTCTCGGGCGCCGAGGCCGCGCTGCGCGCCGAACTGGCCCGGGACGCGGACGGCCAGTTGACGTGGCCGCCGGCCGGTCCGGCCACCGACCCCGCCTTCGACAACCGGCTGCTCGCCCCCGCCGTCGAGCGCTACGACCGTGCGCGCACCGCGCTGGCCGCCGCCGAGGACGGCCTCGCCGCGGACGACCGGTTCGCCGACCTCGCCCGAGCCGAGCACGACGTGCGCGCCCTCGTCGCGCGGGCCGCCCTGCCCACCTGGGAGAAGGTCTGGGACGGCCTGGACCTGCTGCGGACGCTGCCCGAGGGCGCGCACGCGCAGGAGCGCTGGACGCGCGACCGCTGGTCGTTCACCGCGCACCGCGACCGGATCGCGGCCGGGGAGCCGCCGCAGCCGCGCCGCGACGACGCGGTCACCGCGGCGACCAAGCTGGCCGCGCGGGAGCGCGAGCAGGCCCGCCTGGACGCCCAGGAGGCGCTGGACGACCCGATGGTGATGGCCGGGCGGCGGCTGGCCGGAGAGGCGTTCGCGGGAGAGGTCGTCGACGTGGTCATGGCGTACAGCGAGGGCAAGCGCCCCAGCCCGCGCCCGCTGGTGACGGTGCGCACCGACGACCGGCCCCACCTGGGCGAGCGCGGCCGGGTGTACCGCTCGCTGGGCGGCAAGCCGCAGTCGGCGGAGTGCGTCGGCCGCGAGGAGGACGGCGCGCTGGTCGTCCTGCGCATCCTCGACAAGATGGGTCGCGGCAAGGAGCCCGAGGCCGGTTCGGTGCCGGACAAGGGCGACCGGCTGTGCTTCACGCTGTTCGAGCACGAGCAGCGCGGCGGCGCGAAGCTGCCCGACCGCGAGCAGACCCCGTGGACGCACGGCGGCCCGCCGGACGAGCAGACCGCCGCCGAGGCGGAGGACCCGGTGACCGAGGAGGACGTACTGTGACCGCCCCCGCGCAGGAGCCGCCCCCCGCCCACTCCGGGGAGGAGGCCGCCCCCGCGCACTCCGCGCAGGCGGCGGCCCTCGCGCACCCCCGGCAGGAGGCCGCGACCGGGCGACCCGGGCTGGAGCCTGCCCCCGCCCACTCCGGGCAGGAGCCCACCCCCGGGCACTCCGGGCAGGAGGCGGCCCTCGCGCACCCGAGACAGGAGGCCGCCCCCGGGCGACCCGGGCTGGAGGCGGCTCCCGGACGCCCCAGGCCGGAACCCGCCCGCGCGCACCCCAGGCCGGAACCCGCCGCTCCCGCGCCCCCCAGGCAGAGACCCGCCCCCGAGCGCCCCGGGCAGCACGCGGCCGGGCAGAACGCCGCGCCCGATCCCGCCCCGCGCGCCGCCTTCGACCCCGGCGCGGCGGCTGCGCGCGCCACCGAGGCGATCCTGCGCGACACCCTGCACGGCGCCCACCGCGGGGTCGTCGTCGACTCGCCGCCGGGGGCAGGCAAGTCCACGCTGGTCGTCCGGGCGGCCCTGGAGCTGGCCGCCGCCGGGCGCCCGCTGATGGTGGTCGCGCAGACCAACGCGCAGGTCGACGACCTGGTGGCGCGGCTGGCGCGGAAGAACCCGGAGCTGCCCGTGGGCCGGCTGCACAGCAGCGACGCCGCCCCCTACGACCCGGCGCTGGACGCCCTGCCGAACGTGCGGAAGTCCGCCAAGGCCGGCGACCTCGCCGGGCTCGACGTCGTGCTGTCCACGGCGGCGAAGTGGGCGCATGTGAAGGTCGACGAGCCGTGGCGGCACGCGATCGTCGACGAGGCCTACCAGATGCGCTCCGACGCGCTGCTCGCCGTGGCCGGGCTGTTCGAACGGGCGCTGTTCGTGGGCGATCCCGGCCAGCTCGACCCGTTCTCGATCGTGGGTGGCGAGCAGTGGGCCGGGCTGTCCTACGACCCGTCGGCCTCGGCGGTGACGACCCTGCTGGCGCACAACCCGGAGCTGCCCCAGCACCGGCTGCCGGTGTCCTGGCGGCTCCCGGCGTCGGCGGCGCCGCTGGTCTCCGCCGCGTTCTACCCGTACACGCCGTTCCGCAGCGGCACCGGGCCGGGCGACCGACGCCTCGGCTTCGCCGTCCCCTCCGACGGCTCCGGCCCCGACCGGGTGATCGACGAGGCGGCCGCGTCGGGCTGGGGCCTGCTGGAGCTGCCCGCCCGGCGCACTCCGCGCACCGACCCGGAGGCGGTCCGGGCGGTCGCCGCGGTCGTGGCGCGGCTGCTGGCCCGGGGCGGGTCCACCGTGTCGGAGGCGTCGGAGCAGGCGGCCCCGCTGACCGCGGACCGGATCGCGGTGGGCACGGCGCACCGCGACCAGGCGGCGGCGGTACGGGCAGCGCTCGCCGAGCTGGGGATCAGCGGCGCCGCGGCCGTCACGGTCGACACGGCGAACCGGCTCCAGGGCCGGGAGTTCGACGTCACGGTGGTGCTGCACCCGCTCTCCGGGCGCCCCGACGCCACCGCGTTCCACCTGGAGACCGGCCGCCTGTGCGTGCTGACCTCGCGCCACCGGCACGCCTGCATCGTGATCTGCCGCGAGGGAGTGAGCGAGCTGCTGGACGACCACCCGTCCACGGAGCCGGTCCAACTGGGCGTCACGGTGAAGTTCCCCGACGGCTGGGACGCCAACCACGCGATCCTGGACCGCCTGCGGAACCACGCGGTGGCGTGGCGTCCCTGAACTGCGATGACGCACAAGCAGTCAGTCCAGGGATGCCAACGCAGCCGTTATGAGAGCACGTGCAGCCGCTCCACTCACGGCTTCCTGTGACAGCCGTTCAAAGGCTCGGCTGTACAGCTCCACCTGGCTGGGCTGCGTGAGGGTGGCGGCAGCGTCCAGGGTGTCCGCGTGCACCCTGGCGTCGTCGAAGATCGTGAAGGTGGGCATGGGCCACACGGCTCGTTGAGCTGAGAACGGGATGAGCCCCACGGCGACGTTCTGGAGATCCATGACCCCGAGCAGGTGACCAAGCTGTGCCGCCATCGTCTCCGCGCTGCACAGCCGGTACCGCAACACCGACTCCTCCAGCACGAAAGAGAACCGGCGTGCACCGTTGCCGAGCACCTCGTTACGCCTCATACGGGCCGCCACGGCATCGCTCACGTCGTCCGGAGTGCCCCGGAAGTGCGCGATGGAGGGCAGCAGAGCGGCGGCGTATCCGGGCGTCTGGAGGAATCCGGGGATCACATCGGAGACGTAGACCCTGAACATCTTTGTTTGTCGGTACAGATCCCCTGTGGACTCCTGCAAACGACGGAGACCGCTTCGCTGGAGCTGCCTCCACTGCACATGAGCATCTGCGGACTGTCTGTTGGCGGCGATCAGGTCGGCGGCCTGGTCACCAGCGGCGCAGGCTCGGCACCAGGCTTGGATGTCCGCGTCGGAGGGAGGGGTTTTGGCGTTGTCGATGCGGGATGACTTCGACTCCGACCAGCCGCACCGGACGGCCAGCTCCCGCCCGCTGATCCCCGCGTCCTTCCGGATCTCACGCAGACGGCCGGCCAGTTCTTCACGGGCCTTCTGAACGCGTGAGGAGGGGTGTGGGGGCATCGAGCTGGCTTTCGTCAGATCTCGTACAGGCAGTGCGGGATCGCTCGCTCCCAGACCGCTTCGAAGGCGGCGGAGCACAGCTTCACGGCTTCCGGGTCCGCCGTGATCTCGTCTTCCACCACCACTCCATCACCGGAGAAGTGGTGCACCCGGAGCAGAGCGCCGTCGAAGAGCCAGAAGTCATTGCCCGGCAGGGCGATGCTCGTAGCCCGTCGTCGTGGCAGCCACCGCACTTCCTCGCCCGCCGTGACGTTGGCGCGGGTGACGTAGTGCTCCCAGCGGATGTAGTCCGCTACAGGTTCGGAGACCACCCGGGCCCGGCGGATCGCCACGCCCCGGGCCACGGCGTCCGTGATCAACTGGTCGTAGGAGTGCCACCAGGATGCGCGGTCCTCCCAATCGATCCGCTCACCCCGCTTCCATGCCTCGAACCGGTCCGTCGGGGCGTAGGAGTCACGCAGTTCAAGGTGAACGGCGGACCGCTCGCACTGGCCAAGCAGCTCAGCGAAGCTGGGCACGCTCGACGGCATCACACGCCTCCCTGATCATCGGGATCATCCGGGCCGGAATCCTGACGACGGCCTCACTATCGGGTACCGAGCCGTTCGCGGGGCTGCTCGCCTCGCACTCCGCTTGAGTGTCGACGTTCGGCTTCCATCCCTGCAACAAGATCTCCTGAGCGTCTGCGTCCGCCCACACGGTGGGGCAGTGGTCCCGATCCGTGTCGGGGTCGATTCCGATGAACTTCACGGCCATGGCTGACTCCCTGGTCTAGGCGCTTGCTCAGGCTTGCATCAGGTTCCTTGAACTGCGAAGACAACGTCAATAGCACTACTAGCCAAGTCAATTGATGTGCAAGCTTATGCAAGTTTGTGGAGTCCGACACTCACCGCTTCCTACCGTCGGCACATCGACGCGGAATCGATCGGGAGGGCGCGGTGCGACGGGCGAGAACAGAGCGCAGGACGTGGAGTGCACGAGGCACCCGGGCCGTGCCAGTCGCACCGGTCTCCGAAACATCAGCACCTCGTTCGCCGTGATCGTTCACGCGCGTAGAGCCCCTGCCGCAGTTGTGGGGGACCTGGACTTCCGCCTGCACCGGGCGGCGGCGGTCAGTCATGGCCGCGATTAGTTGAGCAGGAAGGTGCAGTGATGCAGAACGGAACCGACCTTTACGCGCTCGACATCAAGGGGGCCTCGTTCGTGCGAGCGTGCGGCGGCCCCTGCACGGAGGGGTGCGTGACCCTGGCCCGGATCGGCGACGACGCCTGGGCCCTCGGTGACAGCAAGCGGCCCGACGCTCAGCCGCTGCGGTTCACCACGGAGGAACTGGGCTCGGCCGGGATCGACCCGGCGCGCTTCGGCCTGAACGTCTGATCCTCCTCCCCCCACGCCGGCCGGCCCGGGTCCATCCCTCGTCCCTGGATCCGGTCCGGCCGGCGCCTCTCGGACGGGAACGACTCGTGCACCACCACGGCTATCTGTGGACTGGCCCGAAAGAGCGCTTGGACCAGGAAGCGCTACGGCGGCCCCCACATCCCGAGCCTCCACCGGCTCCAGTGTCCGATGAGGACGTGAAGGCAGAGCATCTGCTCAAGCGCTATCGGGAAGTGGTGGCAGAGTTCCCGACATCTGACCTACCGCCCATCGAAACGGCGTACTGGCTGATCAAGCCGCCTTCCTTAGTTCGTGGCACGTGGGATGAGGCGAAGGAGGCCGCGTCATGGCTTGGCGAGCGGCTGGCCGAGTACGCACCTCGGTTCGCGTCAGAGAGGGACCGTGACACTACGCGACTGGCCCGACTGGTGAACGCCGCTGCCGAACGACTGCACTCAGGTGCTGATGTGTCGTACGGCTTCTACCTGGAACGTCCCTCGTATCTTTCCTTGGCAGTGGTGACGTGTTCCCCGAATCGGGCGAACGCCGAACTGGCCTGCCCAGTCGCATAGTCGAAGCAACAAAGAAGCCCCGGCCACAAAGGCACCGCGGAGTGTGAAAACGGTGGCCGGTCGGCCGCTTTTCCCTCATCTTCTGATAGAGACGGCTAGGGCACATATCAAAAGTCTTGTCTGCCCGGCGGGCGGACGACGCTATTTTCGAAACACTCCCTAACGCGGAGTAGCTCTCCTCGTCGTCCAGCAGCACAGCGGGCACCGACAGGCAGAGATTCGCTGCCCGCCCCTTTGGGACGCCAACCACGCGATCCTGGACCGCCTGCGGAACCACGCGGTGGCGTGGCGGCCCTGATCTGGGTGCGGACGGTCGGCTCACGCCGGGGCGTTCGCGGACGGCGGGTCGTGCACGCTGGAGCGGACGCCGGCGGCACCCGGGCCGCCCGCTCGGTTCGGGGCGGACGCCGGGGCGTCCGGAGGCCTGGGAAGGCCGCCGGGCGGGTATGTCCTGCCCTTGTCCCGATGCTCCGGGTCGCGAGGTCCGACGCGGCCTTGCGGGCGCGCGGGACAATGGAAGGCGGCCCGCGCACGGCGGCGCCGCCCGCACCGTACGAGGAGGAGAAGACATGGCGGAGCCCACGCCGCGTCGGAACGATCCGCGGCTACGCCCCGCGCCCCTGCTGTTCGAGCCCGCCGAAGCCGCCGCCGATCCGGAGCACTTCTTCGACCTGGAGTCGATCGACGACCCGCGGGCGCTGCTCGCGCGGGCGACGGAGCTGACGCTCGCCTTCCGGGCGGCGGCCGACCGCGCCGTGGAGTTCCAGGCCGTCGCGGCGGCCCAGCTCGCGGACCCTCGGCGCTTCGACCGGCTGAGCCCCGCGGACATCGCCGAGCGGGCGGAGTGGACGGAGGACTACGCGCAGAAGATGGTCGAGTTCGGGCGCGACCTGTTGCGCGGCGCCGAGGGCAGTGTGCACGCCAACCCGGCCGACCCGATGTGAGGCCGCGCCCGGCACGCCGGAACCCTCCGGACGTCAGCCGCCTGGCATATGCCAGGCGGGCAAGATACTCCCTGCGGCGCGTCTCTGTCCCGGCTTTCGGCAACCCAGCGCAGGCGACTCCTCACGTTCGGTAGACCTCTGTGTCATGAGCCGCACGGAGAACCTCCCCCTGGACCGTCTCGACCGTCTGGCCGGACGCCGCCGCGACGCCTCCCGAGTCACCGCCGACGGCGCCGCCTGGCTCGCCTCGGCCGAACCGTGCCCGCACGGCGCGCTGGCGCTCTGGCGGGAGCGGCCGGGGGCTCCGGTCGTCCTGCCCTGCGGCACGGCGTTCGACGTGGTGAGCGCTCCCGTGGTCTTCGGTCGCGGGATGCTGGACCGGCTGCGGGAGGAGGGCCCCGGTTCGGGCCCGGTCGCCGGGCACCGGGGGCGGATGCTGCTGTTCGCCGCGCCGGGCGCCGCGCAACGGCTGCCGTCGCTGCTCGAATGGGAGGAGTGGGGCGCCCGGGACCGGCGGTCCGGCGCCGGGCGCGCCGGGGGCGTGCCGCCGCTGCTGTGCCACGGCGCCGGCGACGCCGTGACCGTCCCCGCGCCGGTCGGCGGCCCCGGCGCGGAGCGGTCCGGCTCCCGCTGGCTGGTCGCCCCGGACGGCCGCCATCCATGGCTTCCGGGCCCCGAGATCCTGCTCTGGGCGGCCGTGCGGGCGGCCCGCGCGGCCCTGCGGATTCCGATTTTTCCTCCCGCCGACCAGGGTGCTAAGGTCTACGACGTCAGCAGGCGCCGCTAGCTCAGTTGGTTAGAGCAGCTGACTCTTAATCAGCGGGTCCGGGGTTCGAGTCCCTGGCGGCGCACTGTGACGAGGGCGAGGCAGCTTCGCGGAACACCGCGAAACGGTCTCGCCCTCGTCGTTTCCACCGCTCCCGCTGTTCCCGCTGTTCCCGCTGTTCCCGCTGTTCCCGCTGTTCCCAGCATTCCCTCGTTCTCGGATCACCGCGTCCGGGGTCCGTCTCCAAGGACCGCCACCGCGTGCGACCCGCTCATCCTGGTGTGATCTCCACCGTGTACGCCCCGGACGCCGTACGGTCGGCCACCGCGACGCGGACGCCGTCGCCCGGCACCGTGAAGCTCTCCCCCACGCCGAGGGGCGCGTCCGCGAGGGGCGGGTAGACGGAGTTCTCCGGGCACGCCTGGGTGTGCGGATGGGCGTCGATCACCTGGATGGATCCGGCGCCGGACTCGGCGTCGTCGCGCACCCGGTACACCAGTACGCCCTCCCGGCAACCGGTGACGTCGTTGCCGAGCGAGTTGCGCGCCTCGACGGCGAGCGCGGTGTCGCTCCCGGTCCGCACCACCGCCAGCTTGGTCCCGTCGCCCAGGCCGAACATCGGCGTCCCCGCCGCGCCGGACCGCGACGGCGCCGCACCCGGGACGCCGCCCGGCGCTCCGGCGGCCCCCGCCGCGTCCGGGGCGCCCGAGGCGCCCGGCGTCCCCGACGGGCCCACCTCCACCGGCTCCAGGGTCAGCCGGGTCGGCCGCGTGCCCATCACGCAGGTCACCTGACGGGGGCCCAGCCAGCCCAGCTTCCACTTGTGCCAGGCGAAGAAGTCCGGTGAGAGCGCGAACTGGCTGCCCATCAGGTCCCAGTCGCCGACGTAGGTGTCCCAGTCGCCCTTGTCGTCCTCCGGCCGGTGGTACAGGTCCGGCAGGTCGAAGGCGTGCCCGGTCTCGTGGGCGAGCACGAGGCGGTCCGGTGGGTGCCGTTCGAACACCGTCACCACCCGGCGGATGTCGGTGTGGTCGGCGCGCAGCGGGACGTCCAGGTTGACCACTTTCGTGGCGTCCGAGTCGACGCCGGGCGCGTCCGGGTCGGCCACGAAGTACACGACGTCGTAGCGGGAGAAGTCGACCTGCGGGTCAGCGGCGGCGACCGCGTCGCGCAGGTAGGCGCCCCGGTCGGCGGTGTCCCAGTCGCGGTGCATGGCGTACGCCGTGGACGGGCGCGGCATCTTGATCCAGTGGGAGAGCGGATGCGGGCGCAGGGTGAACTGGCCGTAGGACGCCTGTGCGTAGAAAGTGCTGGTGGCCGGGAAGTGGTCGGCGGCCAGTTCCTTGGGGGTGGTGAGCGGGGCGGAGTCCGGGAAGGACAGGAAGACCATCACGGCGTCCAGCGGCCTGGTCGGCCGGGTGTAGTCGGGGTTCCAGGTGTCCACGCCCTCGGAGTGGTGGGCCTGGGTCCGCCGCAGCGCGCAGGGCGCGGTGGAGAACGGCTCGGCGAGCGACGGGCCGCTGAGGATCGAGGTGGCGGCGACCGCCGACAGCGTGGTGAACACCGCGGCGGTGCAGCGCAGTCGGGGCCGCGCCCAGGTCCAGCGCGCCCCCGTCCGCCGCGCCGCCGTCCAGCGCGACCCCGTCCCGTTGAGCGCGTCGCGATGGGGCGCCTTCGGGGGGAGCTGACGCGGCACAGGGACCTCCGGGTGCGGTTCGCGGGGACACCGCATCCAGCCTGTGGGAGCTTTGGGAGGTATGCCCTGTTTGTCTGCACCGGAAGAGTGACCAGGAGGTGAGCGGGCGATGAGCGCAGGGGTGATCGGGGCTCGGGCACGCGGAACGCGGGGCCGCGGCGGCCGGGACGGGCGACACCCCCGGACCGCTCACGCAACGTCACAAGCGGTCGGACGAGTGAACGACCCGGCCAGGCGCGAGCAGAAACGATCTGTCGAACGTGCCAGCCCACCGGCGAGAACGGCAAGCGGCTGGAAGGCGTCGGCCGCGAGCCTCTATGATCGGCACACTTTCCTGGCACTTCGCCGCGCGGAACCGGGCCCGGCGGCCGTCGTCATCCGGCCGGCCACCCGACGAAACCGATACGAAGACCGAGTGCACTGCGGGAGCGAGCGGTGAGTGGAACGTCCGAAGGCCCGGCGCCCACGGCTGACCTCATGCCATCTAAGGTCACCCAGAGTGAAGCAGTGAGGGGTGCTGGCAGCGGACAGGCCAGCGGGGCGAGACCCGCCCCGGGCGCCCCGTCGGACCCCGCACCGCCCCGGCTGAGCGTCTGCACCAATGCCTTCCCGCCGTCGCCTCCGGCACACGTGCGCAAGCCCCTCGGGCCGCCGTCATTCACTCGTTCGGCGGAACAGACGCCCGCCGGGACCGCGTTCACCGGCTTGGCGCAACCCGCGGAGCCCGGCGCCCACGGCGTCCCCGGCGCCGGGCCGTTCCGCTCGGCCTTCGACGCCGCCCCCCTGGCCATGGCCGTCCTCGACGGCGCCGGTCTGGTGGTCAGCGCCAACGACGCCTTCGGCGCGCTGTTCGGCGCGCGGCCCGGCGAGTTGGACGGACAGTCGGCCGCCGATCTGGTGGACCTGGCCTCCGACTCCCGTACTTGGCACGCGTACCGGGAGATCCTGCGCGGCGGGAAGACCCGGCTGCGCTGCACCCGCCGCCTCAAGCACGCCGACGGCCGCTCGCTGTGGGCCCAGGCGACGGTCACCGCGCTGCCCCCGGGGGACGTCGCGGCGGCGTCCGGGGGTGCAGGCTCCCCGGGCGCGCTGCTGTCGGTGGCCGACGTCAGCGCCCGCCGCGAACTCCAGGCCCGGCTGCGGCACCTGCGGATGCACGACCCGGTGACCCGGCTGCCCAACCGCACGCTGTTCTTCGAGCGCCTGTCGAGCGCACTGGAAAGGGATCCCGCGAACGCGGCGCGACCGGAACCCGCGGAGCGGGCGGATCAGGAAACACAGGCGGCGGAGGCGGCGCACGCGGGACAGGCGGCACACGCGGCGGAGGCGGCGCACGCGGCGGAGGCGGCGCACGCGGTACAGGCAGCGAACACGGCGGAGGCGACGCACTCGGCACGGGCAGCGAACCCGGAGAAGGCGGCGCAAGCCGCCGCGTGGCCGGATGTCCCGCCGCTCGGGCCCGACCGGCGCGAGGACGGCGGAACGGGCCGGGTCGGCCTGTGCTACCTGGACCTCGACGGCTTCAAGGCGATCAACGACACCCTCGGCCATCGCGCAGGCGACCGGCTGCTCGCGGCCGTGGCGCAGCGGCTGACGGGCTGCGCGGACGCGGCCGGCCACGGACGTGCGGGCGCCCCGCTGGTGGCCCGGCTCGGCGGCGACGAGTTCGCGCTGCTCGTGGAGGACTCCACCGGCACCGAGCAGGTGGCGGACCTGGCCGAGTCGGTGCTGACGGCCCTTCAGGCGCCGTTCGAGGTCTGCGGGCGCCGGCTGTCGGTGTCGGCGTCGATCGGCGTGGTCGAACGGCGCACCGAGGGGACGTCGGCCACCGCCCTGATGCAGGCGGCCGATACGACCCTGTACTGGGCGAAGGCGGACGGCAGGGCGCGCTGGACCCTGTTCGACTCCGAGCGCAACGCGCACCGCATGACCCGTCAGGCCCTGGTCTCCACCCTGCGCGCGGCCGTGGAGCGGGACGAGTTCACGCTGGACTACCAGCCGCTGGTCGGCATGGAGGACGGGCGGCTGCGGGGGGTGGAGGCGCTGGTGCGCTGGCGGCACCCGCAGTTCGGCCTGCTGACGCCGAACCGCTTCATCGCGCTGGCGGAGGAGGACGGCTCGATCGTGCCGCTGGGCCGCTGGATCCTGGCCACCGCCTGCCGTCAGGCCCGCCGTTGGCAGGCGGCCCGTCCGGACGAGCCGCCGATCTTCGTCAGCGTCAACGTGGCGGTGCGTCAGGTGTGGGACTCCGACCTGGTCGCGGACGTGGCGGAGGTACTGGCGCAGACGGGGCTGGCGCCGCACCTGCTGCAACTGGAGCTGACCGAGTCGGCGGTGATGGGCTCGGCGGGGCGGCCGCTGGAGGCGCTTCAGGCCCTCAGCGACATGGGGGTGCGCATCGCCATCGACGACTTCGGCACCGGCTACTCCAACCTCGCCTACCTCAGCCGCCTGCCGGTCTCGGCGCTGAAGCTGGACGGCTCCTTCGTGCGCGGGTTCCAGTACGGGGAGCAGCAGGCGCGGGACGCGGCGGCGCAGGCGGCGGCGGGGCAGGGGGCGGCGGCGCGGGAGGCGAGCCCGGCCGACGAGGTGATCGTCGAGGCGATGGTGCAGCTCGCCCACCGGCTGGGGCTGACGGTGACCGCCGAGTGCGTGGAGACCTCCGACCAGGCCAGCCGGCTGCGGCGGATCGGCTGCGACACCGGGCAGGGCTGGCTGTACTCCCGGCCGGTGCCGCCGGACCGCATCTCCGAACTGCTCGACGGACACGCCTGCGGCCGCCGCTGACCCGTGCAGGTCAGGTGGGCGCGGGCGGCTCAGTCGCCGGGCAGCCCGTAGGCGTCGGCGATGAGTTCGTAGGAGCGCAGCCGCACGTCGCCGCTGTGCGCGTTGCTCGTGATCATCAGCTCGTCGGCGCCGGTGCGCTTGCGCAGGTCGTCGAGGCCGGAGCGGACTTCGTCCGGGGCGCCGTAGATGACGTCGGCGGTCCAGGAGGCGACGAACTCCTGTTCCATCGGGCTGAACACGTGCGCTTCGGCCTCTTCCGGGGTGGGCACCAGGCCGGGGCGGCCGGTGCGCAGCCGGACCATGTTCAGCGCGCCGGCCAGCACGTGGCGGCGGGCCTCGCGCTCGTCGTCGGCGGCGAGGGCGGCGACGCCGATCAGGGCGTAGGGGGCGTCGAGCACCTCGCTGGGCCGGAACGACTCGCGGTACAGGTCCAGGGCCGGGACGGTGTTGCGCGCCGAGAAGTGGTGGGCGAAGGCGAACGGCAGGCCGAGCACGCCGGCCAGGCGGGCGCTGAAGCCGGAAGAGCCCAGCAGCCAGATCGGCGGCCGGTGCGGTGACTGCACGCCGCCGGGCGCGGTCGCCTGGACGGGCCCGGGGACGGCGTGGATACGGCGGTAGGGGTGGCCGTCGGGGAAGTCGTCGTCGAGGAACCGGGTCAGCTCGGCGAGCTGCTGCGGGAAGTCGTCGGCGCCCTCGGAGAGGTGGTCGGTGCGGCGCAGGGCGGCGGCGGTGGCGCCGTCCGTGCCGGGGGCGCGGCCCAGGCCCAGGTCGATCCGGCCGGGGGCGAGGGCCTCCAGGGTGCCGAACTGCTCGGCGATGACCAGGGGCGCGTGGTTGGGCAGCATGACGCCGCCGGAGCCGAGGCGGATGCGCTCGGTGTGGGCGGCGAGATGGGCGAGGATCACGGCCGGAGAGGACGAGGCGACTCCGGGCATCGAGTGGTGCTCGGCGATCCAGTGCCGGTGGTAGCCGCGGCGCTCGGCGAGGCGGGCCAGGGCGACGCTGGTGCGCAGCGCGTCGGAGGCGGTGTGCCCCGCGCCCACGGTCACCAGGTCCAGGACGGACAGCGGGACGGACGCGGCCCCCTGCGCGCGGCCTCGGATCTCGTCTGCGGTCACGGGGTGCCTCCTGTCGTCGCCGTGCACAGTTCTCCGGCGCCAACAGGAGACCGTCCCCGCTTATTCCTCCCGGCCCGGCCGCCCGGCCTCCGCCGCGGCCGGTGGATCGGCTGCCGCCTCGGCCGGTGGGCCGGCATCCGCCTCAGCCGGTGGGCCGGCATCCGCCGGCCTCCGCGACGGCCGGCGGCCTGGCCTCCGCCACGGCCGGCGGCCCGGCGCTCACGCGGCCAGCCCGTGCCCCGGGTGCAGAATCACCTTGGTGTAGCCCTCGATCCGCTGGTCGAACTTCTCGTACGCCTGCGGGGCCTGGTCCAGCGGCAGCTCGTGCGAGACCACGAAACTGGGCTTGGCCCGCCCGGAGATGATCATGTCGCGCAACTGGCGGTTGTACCGCTTGACGTTGCACTGACCGGTGCCCATCCGCTGCCCCTTCTCGAACATCTTGCCGATGGAGAGGAGGAGCTGGCCGTGCTTGGCGTGCTCGTCGGGGCCGCCCGGGTCGGAGGGGACGTACAGTCCGGGCACGCCGAGCATGCCGGTGGGCCGTACCGTCTCGACGAGCGTGTTGAGGACCACGGCGGGTTCCTCGTGGTCGGCGTCGTGGTGCGAGTGCGCCTGGTAGCCGACGGCGTCCACGCCCTTGTCGGTGCCCTCGCCCCTCGTCTGCGCCTTGATCTGCTCGGCCGGGTCGCTTTGGGTGAAGTCGATGGGGATGGCCCCGATCTCCGCCGCCTTGGCGAGCCGCTCGGGCACCCGGTCCACCACGAACACCTTCGAGGCGCCGCGCAGCAGCGCCGAGTAGGCGGCCATCAGGCCGACCGGTCCGGCGCCGAAGACGGCCACGGACTCGCCGGGCGAGACCTCGGCCAGCTCGCAGCCGTGGTAGCCGGTCGGGAAGATGTCGGCGAGCAGCACGAAGTCCGTCTCGAACTCCTCGCCCGGCGGCAGCTTCAGGCAGTTGAAGTCGGCGAACGGCACCCGCAGCCGCTCCGCCTGGCCGCCCATGTACGGGCCCATCGCCACGTATCCGTAGGCCCCGCCGGCGAATCCCGGGTTGACCGTGAGACAGAAGCCGGTATTCCCGGCCAGGCAGTTCTTGCAGAACCCGCAGGCGACGTTGAACGGCATCACGACCCGGTCGCCGACCTCCAGGGAGGTCACGCCGCTGCCGACCTCCTCGATGATGCCGAGGTTCTCGTGGCCGAAGACGATTCCCGCCTCGGCGGCCGTGCGGCCCTCGTACATGTGCAGGTCGGAGCCGCAGATCGCGGATGAGGTGACCCGCACGATCACGTCGTTGGGATGCTCGATCCGTGGATCGTCGACATCCCGCACCTCCACGTCGAAGGGATTCTCGTAGACGACGGCTTTCACCTCGGTCACCTCCGCGTCGATCACTGGACGGCGGCGACGACGGCGGGCCACGGCCGGGGCGGAGGGCGCACGGGCAGTCCGGGCCGCCGGTGCGGGCCTCGGACCCTGGGGGCGTTCGCCGCCGCACCGCCGGACCTTTCCAGGTAACGCCCCCCGGGCCGCCCCCGCAACCCGCCCGCGGGGGCGGCCCGGGGCGGCTCCCGCGGGCGCCGGGTCCGCCCCCGGCCGTCACGCCTGGACGACCGGCTCCCGGGTGAACAGCGCGCCCAGACCGGGGGCGTTGACCCGGCGGTCGGTGAGCCGCAGCGCCTCCCACACGGTGACCTGGTTCGCGGTGAGGACGGGCTTGCCCAGCTTCTCCTCCAGCGTCGTGACGTGGGAGGCGGTGTGCAGGGCGGTGTCCGGCAGGACCACCGCGTCCGCCTCGGCGCGGTCCGCCTCCCGCGCCAGCGCCAGCAGTTCCGCCTCGCCCCAGGCGGCCGCCTGCGCCGCCGCGGTCACCCCGGCGCTGTGCACGCCGGTCACCTCCACGCCCCCGGCGCGCAGGAAGTCCGCGAACAGGGCCGCCACGTCCTCCGGGTACGTCGCCCCGACCGCCACCCGCCGCGCCCCGACCTCGCCCAGCGCGTGCACGAAGCCGAAGGAGGTGGAGGAGGCGGGCATGCCGGACGCCAGGGCAAGGGCGCGCACCTGCTCGTGGGCGCCCTCCCAGCCGAGCGTGAAGCTGCCGCCGGTGCTCGCCCACACCACCGCCTCGGCGCCGGACAGCCGCAGCCCCTCGACGCTGCGCGCCAGCCGCTCCTCCCGGTTCGTCGAGTGCGGCGCGGGCAGGCGGTAGGCGTCGTCGTCGATGCCGGTGTGGATCAGCTCCACCCGGATGTCGCTGCCGAGGAGCTGCTCGATGCGCGGATAGTCGTCCTCGGCGAAGTGGCCCGGGTAGAGGATTCCCAGTGCGGTCATGACCAGCCTTCCTGCTGTCTGCACGGCGGTTCTTCCGGTTCTACGGGTTCCTGGTACCCCGGTGGGACCCGGAATGTCCCGCACTTGGGCCGTACGCGTCCGGGCGGCCCCGCGCTCATGGCTTCGGCACGCGCACGCAGGAGGCGCCGGAGCGGATCTTCGGGTACCCCGAGCGCGGATCTTCGGCGCCCCCGAGCAAGGAGTGGATCACCCCCGGGCGGCGGTCATGAGCACCCCCGGGGACCAGGTAGTATTTTCTTCGTCGTCGGCCGCGAAGCGGACGGCGGGAGTCATGCGCCGCTAGCTCAGTTGGTTAGAGCAGCTGACTCTTAATCAGCGGGTCCGGGGTTCGAGTCCCTGGCGGCGCACAGAAGAAGGGCCCTCGTGATCGTCGATCACGAGGGCCCTTCGGCGTCTCCGGAGAAAGAGCGGGGCGCGCGCCCGCGAGCGCGGCGCGCCGCCGTCAGAACGCGACGTCCGAGCAGGCGTGGAAGGCGTTGCCGGCGCCGGCGATCGTCCACACCGCGAGGATCACGTGGTGGCCCTTCAGACCGGTGGGCAGGACGCCGCTGCGGCTGAGGGCGGCTGGGGGCTGCTTGCCGCCGTAGGGGGCCGTGAGGAACGGGGTGGTGTTCAGGTCCGCCCGGGTCAGCGCGCGCCCCTCGTTCCAGCCCTGCTTGGTGACGTAGGGAAGTTCGGTGAGCCGTGCCGTGCGATGCTGGTCTAGACCAAGAAGCAGGGCATTGCGGCCCGTTGAACGTGTCCACACCCCTCACTGGGTGGTCTCCCGGCGCCTCACTGGGCGGTTTCCCGGCGCTTCACTGGGCGGTCTCCCGGCGCCCGGCGCAGAAGGCCGCCGCCAGGTCCCGCACCAGCACCTCGCGCGCGGAGGCGTCGAGGTCGACGAGGCCCCGCGTGGTCAGCCGGGTCACCGTGTCCTCGACCGAGTCGAACACCGAGGTCAGCGCGCCCACCCGGCGCCGGGCGTCCAGCGCCTCGATGCCGCGCCGGTGCATGGCGTCGGCGACCTCCGGGACGTACTCGACGCGGGCGGGCCGCACCGAGAACACCTCCAGCCCCACCGGACCCACCTCGCGCGCCACCAGGCGGGTCAGCCGCTCGCCGGTCTCCTCCGCCGAGCCGCGCCCGCCGCCGGGCGCCCCCACCGGCACCCGCGCGAGCGCGGCCTCCACGCACTCCCGTAGGTACGCCTCGTGGTCGTCGATCCCGAGCGCGGCCCGCGCGGTGTCGCGCACTCGCCACACCACGAGCACCGCCGCCCGCAGCGCGATCCCGTCGGCGTCGGCGGCCGGCATCGGCTCGCTGCGCCAGTGCCGCAGCCGTACGTCGATCCGGCGGCGCGGCGCCAGCGGGTTGAGCCACATCAGGCCGGCGCCCCGGACGGTCCCCCGGTAGCGGCCGTGCGACCCGAGCACCAGGGCCCGCCCGGTCCGCCCCCGGGCCAGCCCGCCGAAGCCCAGCAGGCCGAGCGCCCCGGCCCCGGCGTACGCGGTCCACTGCGGCAGCCCGAGCCCGGCGTCCACGACGACCGGCAGCCCCAGGGCTCGCACGGCCAGCGGCGGCAGCGCGCCCGCCCACCACGAGGTCAGCGCGCAGCCCGCCGCCCCGCAGGCCCCGGCCAGCACCCCGGCCGCCGCCGGCAGCACCCGCGCCGGGCGCTCCCGCAGCCCGCGGTCCGCGGTCCGGGCCGCCGGACGGGCCGAGGCCGGCGCGGGCACCCGGCGCCGGAAGCGCGGCTGCTCGCCCGTGCCCCGCCGGCTGCTCACCACCGCGGGCCCGGCGACCGCCGGGACGGGTCCGGGGACCGCGTCCCGGCGGCCCTCGGGCGGCGGATCGTCGCGGAACAGGAGGTGAACGGGGATCTCGGTCGTCGCCTCGTTGTGGATGAGCCGCGAGGCGGAACGATTCGCCCGGACGACCAGGGGCTCGATGCGATCCACGTCACACTCCATACGGACTTGTCCGGATCTGTGCACGGTGATGAGTGTCCCAACCATCCCGAAAATAAGCATGTATGACATTCCGAATATCTGAGGAAGTCGCCCAAAGGGAGCCCCGAGGCCGCCCGCGACCGCCCGCGCCGGTCGGGATCACCGCCCGGCGTCCTGTAAAGTTCTCTCTGTCAGCAGGCGCCGCTAGCTCAGTTGGTTAGAGCAGCTGACTCTTAATCAGCGGGTCCGGGGTTCGAGTCCCTGGCGGCGCACCGACAGCAAAGCCCCTCGCGACTGCGGGGGGCTTTCGCATTGCCCGAGCCCGCCGAGGGGACGGGGGCGCTGTAGCTCGCCGGGCAGGCGGAGGGGCGCCGCGGTCGGCCGAGCGAGGACGGAAGCCGGGGGCAGGGTTCTGGTGTCAGCGATAGCCCTGGGGCACTAGGAGCGAGGACGGAGGCCCAGAGGGCAGCGTCTCCGATGGCCCGTCAGCTCTCGTCCTCGGGTGACGAGCCGTCACGGGAGGCTTCCGGGGCCGTCTCGGCGGCTCGGCGGTCGGACCGGTGGGATCCGCCCGCGCCGCGGTCCGCGCCCAGGGCCCGGGGCAGGAGGACGACGGCGAGCGCGGCCGCTCCCGCGAGAACCAGCCCGGTCACCTCATGCGCGATGCCGGGCGTCGTCGGGACGGAGTGCACGGAGCGGGACGGCGAGGGAGAGCGCGGCGCCGAGGAGGACGGCGAGGCGGGATGCGTGCGCGCCGGAGCGACGGTGGCCTCACGGTTGGCCGAGCGCGTGGGGGCGGCTGTGAGGGGGGCCCGGACGGCGGAATGCATGGGGGCGGCTGGGACGAGGGCCTTGCTAGCGAGGTGCGAGGGGGCGGCGGCGACGCGGTCCCAGTCGGCGGGGTGCGGGAGGGCGGCTGTAACGCGGTCCCGGACGGCGGAGCAGGAGGGGGCGGCTGCGACGCGGTACCAGTCGGCGGAGTGCGGGAGGGCGGCTGTGACGCGGTCCCGCACGGCGGAGTAGGAGGGGGCGGCTGCGACGCGGTACCAGTCGGCGGAGTGCGAAAGGGCGGCTGAGACGCGGTCCCGCACGGCGGAGTAGGAGGGGGCGGCGGCGACGCGGCCCTGACCGGTGCCCTCCGCGCCGTCCGCGGGACCGGCGGCGCCGGACGCGTCCTGGACCGAGGCGAAGGCGGCGGCCGCCAGCAGCCCCGCACACACAGTCAGGCGCAGTGCACCCATCGGGACACCTCCGGGCTCCAGCAGACCCCGGACGCCCCGGACCCGCATCCGCCGCAGGCCGTGCTTGCGCCGAACGGGTGAGAAACGGCCCATTGGTGCGGCGGGGAAGCGGGAGGGCGAGCCCGGGGACGCGTGCCCGCACGCGCGGGCGGCCGCCGCCTCCCGTTCAGACCCGGTCGACCAGGTCGGCGATGGAGTCGACGGCCTCGGACGGCCGGTACGGGTAGCGGTCGACGTCCTCGGGCTGCGTGACCCCAGTCAGCACCAGGAAGGTGCGCATCCCGGCCTCCAGACCGGCGAGCACGTCGGTGTCCATACGGTCGCCGATCATGGCGGAGGTCTCGGAGTGGGCGCCGATCGCGTTCAGCCCCGCGCGCATCATCAGCGGGTTCGGCTTGCCGACGAAGTACGGCTTGCGGCCGGTCGCCGCGGTGATCAGGGCGGCGACCGAGCCGGTGGCGGGCAGGTCGCCCTCCGCGGAGGGGCCGACGTTGTCGGGGTTGGTGGCGATGAACCGGGCGCCGCCGTTGATCAGGCGCACGGCCTTCGTCAGCGCCTCGAAGGAGTACGTGCGCGTCTCGCCGAGCACCACGAAGTCCGGATCGTGGTCGGTGAGCACGTACCCGACGTCGTGCAGCGCGGTGGTCAGGCCCGCCTCGCCGATGACGTAGGCGCTGCCGTGCGGCCGCTGGTCGTCCAGGAACTGGGCGGTGGCCAGCGCGGAGGTCCAGATGTTCTCCTCCGGCACCTCCAGGCCCATCCTGCGCAGCCGGGCGTGCAGGTCGCGCTGGGTGTAGATGGAGTTGTTGGTCAGCACCAGGAACGGCCGCCCGGACTCCCGCAGCTTCTTCAGGAAGGCGTCGGCGCCGGGAATCGGCACGCCCTCGTGGATCAGGACCCCGTCCATGTCGGTGAGCCACGACTCGATGGGCTTGCGTTCTGCCATGTGCTTCGGTCTCCTGCCGTGCGCGGGCCCCTGCGGAGCCCAGCCTAACCAGTGGCCGGATCTTGCCGGAACGGTTCGGCAGGGACCGTTCGCCTCAGCCGCCTCCGGCCCCCTCCACCGCCCTGAGCAGGGCGGGGACCTCCGCGATGGAGGCGCGCGCATGGGTGGCGCCGGCCGCGCGCAGATCCCGTTCGCCGTGCGCCCCGGTGAGCACGCCCGCGACGACGCCGGCGCCGGCCCGCACGCCGCTGAGGATGTCGTACGACGTGTCGGCCACGACGGCCGTCTCGCGTACGAGGTGCCGGCCCGCACGCTGCTGAGCATGTCGTACGACGTGTCGCCCACGACGGCTGTTCGCGTACGTCCGCGGCGGCCCCCGTGCGCAGGAACGCCATCAGCACCATGTCCGAGTACGGCCGCCCGCGCCGCCCGCTTCGGTCGGGCACAGGATGAGCGGCGCCAGGTCGCGCCAGCCGAGCGCGTCCAGGACCGCGTCCTGGGTGACCTGGGCGAAATCCCGTGCTCAGCACGACGGTGCGGTCGTCGGCCCGCAGCTCCTCGATCGCCTCCCGACGGGGGCCGCGCCCAGAGGCGATCACAGGGGGCGCCGACCGGTCTTCCTCGTGAGCCGGTGAGCACTGCGGGTACTCCCTCGCGCTGCGGATGCGAGCGTGCTCGCGGTGCTGGGCGGCGAGAGCGCCAGGGTGGGAGCGCCTTGCACGCCGAGGACGCCGGGGTGGCGGGCCTGCCCGACGAAGACGCAAGGGTGACGGCCCTACCCGGCGAAGACGCCAAGGTGGCGGGCTTGCACGCCCAGGACGCCGGGGTGGCGGGCCTGCCCGGCGAGGGCGCCCAGGTGGCGGCCCGGCTCGACGAAGACGCCAGGGTGGCGGGCTTGCCCGACGAAGACGCCAGGGTGACAGCCCTGCCCGGCGAAGACGCCCAAGGGGGGAGCCCGCCCGGTCGGAGCAGCAGCCCGCCCCCTGGCTCACCCGTCACCGCGGCGCGGCTTCACCCCTCCCCGCGTCCGAACAGCGGCGCCAGCAGGAGTTGGGCGGCGCCCTCCGCGACTCCGCGGGCACCGCCGGGCGCCACGCGGACCGGTACCCGGTCCGCCGCGACGCCGTTGCGGGCGGCGCGTTCGGCGACCATCGCCCCGACTCCGGCGGTGAACTCCTCCGGCGCCGCCGCCACCGTACGGCCGCCCAGCAGCACCAGGTCGATGTCCAGCAGGCCGACGAGGTTCGCGGCGCCCGCGCCCAGCACGCGGGCCGCCTCCTCGACGCGCCCCCGCCGCACAGCCGCCAGGCACAGGGCCTCCAGGCATCCGCGGTCGCCGCACTCGCAGCGCGGCCCGTCCAGCAGGATCACCTGGTGCCCGAACTCCCCCGCCCCGGTGCGCGCCCCCCGGTGCACCCGGCCGCCGATCACCAGTCCGGCCCCGAGCCCCGTACCGAGGTGCAGGTAGGCGAAGGAGCCCGAGGGCGCCCCCGCACCGGCGACGGCGAGACCCAAGGCCGCGGCGTTGGTGTCCTTGTCGACCGCGACGGGCACGCCGAGGCGCCGCGCGAGCGCGTCCCGCAGCGGGAACCCGTCCCACTCCGGGAACCCGGTGACCCGGTGCAGCACGCCCCGCCCGTGATCGAGCGGTCCGGGCAGCGCGACGCCGACCCCGACCAGCGACGCGACGCGGGACAGGGCGGCGCGGTCCCGGTCCGCCGCCTCGCGATCGGCCTCGGGGGACGCGCCCGCCCCCAGCCGCCCGCTCCCGGAAGGCTCCCTAAGTACGCTCCCAGAAAGCGCCCCCGCCGTCATCCGCCCGCTTTCGGACGCCGTCCCCGGCCGCCCGCCCTCGGGGAGCGCCGCCGCCCCCGGCCGCCCCCTCTCGGGGAGCGCGGCCGCCCTCTGCCGCCCGCTCCCCAGGAGCACTTCCGCCACCAGCCGCTCGACCTCCGCCGCCGTGGCCGCCACGACGGCCTCCGCGCCCGACCCAAGGTCCAGCGGGGCGCGCCGCTCCCCGGTCACGGTTCCGTTCAGGTCGACCAGCACCGCCCGCACCTCGTCCCGGTCGATGTGCACGCCCACCGCGTGCCCGGCCTCCGGGACCAGGCGCAGCACCGTGCGCGGCTTGCCGCCGGTGGACGCCCGGCGTCCCGCCTCGGCGGCGAGTCCGCGTTCGCGCAGCCTGGCGGTGATCTTGCTGACCGCCTGCGGGGTCAGGCCGGTCCGCTCGGCCAGCTCCAGCCGGCTGATCCCCTCCGGACCCGCCGCGCGCAGCAGATCGAGCGCCAGCGCGGTGTTGTGACTGCGCAGGGCGAGCAGGTTCGCCCCGGCGCCGCCGCTCCCCGCCCGGCCGACCCCGACCCGTCCGGACTCGGCCCTCGCGGACTCCGCCCGCCCGGACTCCGCCGACACGGAACCCGTCCCGCTCCCGTCGCCCTGTCCGCCACGCACGTGCTGCCCGTCGTGCACGCCTTGCTCGCCGCGCACGTCCTGCCCCTCGTACACGCCCTGTCCGCCGCCCACTTCCTCCCCGCCGCGCACGCCCTGCCCGCCGCGCACGCCCTGCCCGCCCCGCACGCCCTGCCCACCGCGCACGTCATGCCCGCCGTACACGCCCTGTGCGCCGCGCACGTCCTGCTCGCTCTGTCCGTTCTTCCCGCTGCTCACCCCTTCATTGTCCCCCGCGCTTGCACTTAGGCAACAGCGTTGCGAAAGTAGGACCATGACTGGCACCCCCCTCCGCGTGGGCCTCGTCGGCTACGGCCTGGCCGGCTCGGTCTTCCACGCCCCGTTGATCGCTGCGACCGACGGCATGGTCCTCGACACGGTCGTGACCTCGAACCCGGAGCGGCAGGCGCAGGCCCGTGCGGAGTTCCCGGACGTCCGCCTGGCCGCCGGGCCCGACGAACTGCTCTCCCGGGCGGCCGACCTCGACCTGGTCGTCGTCGCCTCCCCCAACAAGACGCACGTCCCGCTCGCCACGGCCGCGCTGGAGGCCGGGCTGCCGGTGGTCGTGGACAAGCCGCTCGCCGGGACGGCCGCCGAGGCCCGCGCACTCGCCGACCTCGCGGAGGAGCGCGGGCTGCTGCTCTCCGTCTTCCAGAACCGCCGCTGGGACAACGACTTCCTCACCCTGCGCCGCCTGATCGCCGAGGGCGAGCTGGGCGACGTGTGGCGGTTCGAGTCCCGCTTCGAGCGGTGGCGGCCGCAGCCGAAGGGCGGCTGGCGCGAGTCCGGCGACCCGGCGGAGATCGGCGGCCTGCTCTACGACCTCGGCAGCCACGTCGTCGACCAGGCCCTGACCCTCTTCGGCCCGGTCACGCAGGTGTACGCCGAGGCGGTCGTACGCCGCGCGGGCGCCGAGGCCGACGACGACACGTTCCTGGCGCTCACGCACGCCGGCGGCGTCCGCTCCCACCTGTACGTCTCCGCCACCGCCGCCCAGCTCGGCCCCCGTTTCCGGGTGCTGGGCTCGCGGGCCGGCTACGTCAAGTACGGGCTGGACCCGCAGGAGGGCGCGCTGCGCGACGGTCTGCGTCCGGCGCCCGGCGGCGGCTGGGGCCAGGAGGGCGAGTCCCTGTGGGGCCGCCTGGGCGCCGGAGAGTCCCCGGTGACCGGCGGCGGCCGGATCGTGCCGACCCTGCCCGGCGACTACCCGGCGTACTACGCCGCCGTCGCCGCCGCCCTGCGCGAGGGCGCCCCGAACCCGGTGACCGCCCGCGAGGCCGCCGCCGCGCTCGACGTCCTGGAGGCGGCCCGCCGCTCGGCCCGCGACGGTGTGACGGTGACGCTGTGACCGCGCACCGCCCGGACCCGACGAAGGTCACGGACGCCACGGACGTCACTGTCGAGGAGCTGGAGGAGCAGGAACGCCGCCTGGTCTTCGGCCGTTTCACCCACGACGACGCCTGGGAGCTGGGCTCGCTGCTGGTGCGGATGGCGCGGGAGCGGCAGGCGCCCGTGGCCGTGGACATCCACCGCGCGGGCCAGCAGCTCTTCCACGCGGCCCTGCCCGGCGCCACCCCGGACAACGACGCCTGGATCGCCCGCAAACGCCGGGTGGTGGAACGCTACGGCGCCGCCTCCTACCTGGTCGGCGCCCGCTTCCGCGCCAAGGGCACGACGTTCGAGGACTCCTCACGTCTGGACCCCGACGTCTACGCGGCGCACGGCGGCGCCTTCCCGATCACCGTGAAGGGGGTCGGCGTGATCGGCGCGGTCACGGTGTCGGGACTGCCCCAAGTGCAGGACCACGCGCTGGTGGCTGAGGCGCTGGAGCGGTTCCTCGGCCGCTAGTGCGGCGAGTCTCTCCAGTATCGCCAGTGCTGGGACCGGCGCCGGGGGCTGCCCCGTCGCGGGTCTCCCGGTCTTCATGGGCCCGACGCTTCATGGGCCCGACGCTTCATGGGCCCGACGGGGGAATGATCGGCCCGGTCCCGCCGGTTGAGGCTGCCGAGAGCAGGAGGATCAGTCCTGACCACGGCACCCGCCCGGAGGGATCGAACCCATGAGCGACACGGCAGCCCCGCTGAAGGAGAGGGTCGGACGGTACGGCGTCTGGAGCGTGGGCCTCCGTTCGGAGGACCCGGCCCGGCGCGGTGAGATCGGCGAGGCCGCCGCCGAGCTGGAGGAGCTGGGCTTCGGCGCGGCCTGGCTCGGCGGCAACAGCACCGCGCACCACGCGGTCCCGCTGCTGGAGTCGACGTCGAAGCTGACCGTGGGCACCAGCATCCAGAGCGTGTGGCAGCTCGACGCCGAGGCGTGCGCCGCCGGCTACGCCGAGGTGGAGGCCGCCCACCCGGGCCGCTTCGTGCTGGGCCTCGGAGTCAGCCACGCCAAGCGCGTCGACCAGTACCACCGCCCCTACTCGGCGATGGTGGACTACCTCGACGCGCTGGACGCGGCCCAAGTGCCCCCGAACCGCCGGGTGCTGGCCGCGCTCGGCCCGAAGATGCTCCGGCTGTCCGGGGACCGCGCGGCCGGCGCGATCCCGTACCTGGTCACGCCGGAGCACACCGCGCGGGCCCGCGAGATCCTGGGCGAAGGCCCGCTGCTGGCACCGGAGTTCAAGGTCGTCATGGAACGGGACGCCGACCGCGCCCGCACGACCGCCCGCGCCTACCTCGCGAGGTACCTGGAACTGCCCAACTACACCGACAACTTCCTGCGTCTGGGCTTCAGCGAGGACGACGTCCGCGGCGGCGGCAGCGACCGGTTGGTCGACGCGGTGGTCGCGTGGGGCGAGGACTCCCGTATCCGCGACCGTGTCGAGGAGTTCAGGGCCGCGGGCGCCGACCACGTGGTGATCCAGGTGGTGGACGACAGAGAGGTCGACGTGCTGCCCCGGGAGGACTGGCGCCGCCTGGCCGCCGCCGTCCTGACGTGAACTCCGGTATGGGACGGGGAGGCGGAGAGCCCTGGGCTCTCCGCCTCGCCGTCCCGACGCGGGGTCCGGGCACCGTCCCGACGCGGTCCGCCTCGCCGTCCCGACACGGCCCGTCTCGTCGTCTCCGACGCGGTCCGGGCGCCGTCCGCGCGGTCAGGCGTCCTTCAGCTTCTGGCGCTGGCGCCCCAGCCCCTCGACCTCCAGCTCGACCACGTCGCCGGAGCGCAGATACGGCTGGGGCTCCGGCCGCCCCATGGCCACGCCCGCCGGAGTCCCGGTGTTGACGACGTCGCCGGGGTAGAGGGTCATGAACTGGCTGACGTAGCAGAGCACTTCGGCGACGGGGAAGATCTGCTCGGCGGTGCTGCCGTCCTGCTTCAGCTCGCCGTTGACCCACAGTCTCAGGGAGAGGTCCTGCGGGTCGGGCACCTCGTCGGCCGTGACGAGCCACGGTCCGAGCGGGTTGAACGTCTCGCAGTTCTTCCCCTTGTCCCAGGTGCCGCCCCGCTCGATCTGGAACTCGCGCTCGGAGACGTCGTGGGCCACCGCGTACCCGGCGACGTGCGCCAGCGCCTGCGCGGGCGACTCCAGGCAGCGGGCGGTGCGCCCGATGACGACCGCCAACTCCACTTCCCAGTCGGTCTTCACCGAGCCGCGCGGCACCAGCACGGTGTCGTGCGGACCGACCACGGTGTCCGGCGCCTTGAGGAAGACGACGGGCTCGGCGGGCGGCTCGGCGCCGATCTCGCGGGCGTGGTCGTGGTAGTTCAGCCCGATGCACACGATCTTGCCGATCCGGGCGAGCGGCGGCCCGATCCGCAGCCCGGCCGGATCGAGCGCCGGCAGCTCGCCGGCGCCTGCGGCGGCCCGGATCCGGCCGAGCGCCGCGTCGTCCGCGAGCAGCGTCCCGTCGACGTCCTCGACGATCCCGGACAGGTCGCGCAGGACGCCCTCGGCGTCCAGCAGCGCGGGCCGCTCGGCGCCCGCCGCACCGACGCGCAGCAGCTTCATGTTCTCCTTCTCCCCACTCCGTCGAACTCCCTCGCCCGCGGGCAGCCCGGCCGAGAACGCGACCGGGCGCGGCGGTCGTAGCGATCACGGCAGGCGCGGCGGTCGCGGTAGTCGCAGCGGGCGCGGCGGGCGCGGCCGTCAGAGGGCTCCTCTGATCCTCCGAGGCCGGGGCCTGCGCCGCAACACCCGGCTCACGTAGTGGACAGACGGCCAGAAGCGCGGCCGCACGGTCGCGGCCGTGCTCCCGGCTGCGGCCGCCCGTCTCGGGGTCGGGGTCGGGGTCGGGGTCGGGGTCAGCGGTACAGCACCGCCCGCTCGACCGCGCTCCACGCCGAGCTGGTCACCACGTACAGGGCGGCGGCGAGCGGCACCACGGCCACGCTGACGAGCGTGAAGAAGGACAGGAACGGCGCGAGCTTGTTCACGGCGGCGACAGCGACGGCCCCGGCGCCTCCCTCGCCGCCGTCCACGGCGAGCGCGGCGCCGTCGGCCGTCTCCCGCCGCGTACGCCGGAAGTTGACGACCGCGACGGCGGTCACGACCGCGAACAGGGCCGCGTACACCAGTCCCGAGGCGCCGAGGAGGCCGCCGTGGGCGAGGGCGTCGGTCCACCGCCCGCCGAGCGGGGCGGTCAACAGGCGATGGTCGAGCAGCCGGTTGGGGCCGCCGTCGATCGTGGCGCTGGAGAACAGGCGGTAGAGCAGGAAGAGGGCGGGCGCCTGCAACAGGCCGGGCAGGCAGCCCGACAGCGGCGACACGTGCTCCTCGGCGTGCAGGGCCAGCAGCGCCTTCCGCAGCCGCTCGGGGTCCTTCCGGTGCCGTCGGCGCAGTTCGGCGACGCGCGGCCGCAACGCGGCACGGGCCCGCTGTCCGCGGGCGGCGGCACGGGAGAGGGGATGGACGAGCAGTCGTACGAGCGCGGTGCACAGGACGATCGCGGCGGCCGCCGCCGACGCATGGAACAGCGGCTGGAGCAGGTCGGCGCATTGCTCGACCAGGCGGGCGGAGACGGTGAACACGGACATGGGTGAGCCCTTCGGGGGTCTCGTCGTGCCGGGAGTGCGGAGGTGTGGAGGTGTGAAGGTGCTTGAGGTGACGGCATGACGAACCGCCCGCGCAGGGCGCGCGAGAGAGGCGGTAGTGCGGTGGTGGGTGCGCGCCCTAGGCGACGGCGGTCGCCGGGAGGGCGCGTCCGGGCGCTCGGGGGCGCTGTCGGCCGGCGGCGTCGGGGTCGCGTTGCGGCAGGAAGGCCGTGCGCCGGTTCCGGTCGCGCAGGGCCGTGCGGACCCGGGTGGGCGGCACGGCGGGCGCGGACCGCGCGGCGAGCAGCACGCAGGCGACGAACGCGGCCCCGGCCGCGGCGGTCGCGGCGAGCGCGACGGCGGCGGACAGACCGGCGACGTCGAGCAGCGCGGGCTGGAGGGCGAGGAGCAGGAACAGCAGCACGGGGGCGAGACGGGCGCCGACCCGTTCACGCGCCGGCGCCGCGGTCACACGCACGGTGACGTCCACGCCCCCTCCCCTCAACTTCCGCTCCTACGAGTCCCGTCGGGGCCAAGCTACCCGACCCCTCTGACACACCCCGGACGCACCGAGGACGTCTGGACGTCTGGACCGCTCCAGCACGGTGAGGACGTCCGGCACGGGGACGACGGTTCCCGGGGGCGGGCGTTCGCCGCAGACCCTGGCGTCGGCGCAGGGACGGCGGGGAGGGCGACGCGCGGCGGTCGACGTTCGGCGTCGGGCGCGCAGACGGAAACGGCCGGGGGGGCAGACGGGAACGGCCGGGGGCCGCAGACGGGAACGGCTGGGGAGGGAAGGGGAAGCTGACCGGACAGGCCGAAGCCGAACAGTAAGGGAGAGGGAGGGAAGGGGAGGCGGGACCAGGGGCGTCTGCTCCTTCGCTCCCTCACGTTTGTCACCGCCCGGCAGTACGGTGTCCCCCATGCGCCCCGACACGCCCGCCGAGAACGTCGACCACGCCGCCGAAGCGGACCGCCTGGAGCGGACCGCCGGCCTGTACCCCGAGGACGCCGAGGCCCTGCTGCTCCAGGCCGCGGCCCATCGGGAACTGTCCGGCGACCGCCCCGCCGCGACCGCGCTCTACGACCGCCTGCTGTCGTCCGCGCAGGAACTGGACGAACCGCACCTGGTGCGCGCCCTCAAGGCCGCGAACCTCTGGGAGTACGGCCACGAGGCCGAGGCGCGGGCGATCATCGACGGCATCCGCACGACGGCCCCGAGGGAACCGGCGCCGTGGGTGATCGTCGCGGAGTCGCTGGAGGCGCACGACGAGTTGGACGCGGCGCACAAGACGTTCACGGAGGCGGTCGCGCTCCTGCTGGCGGACGCGGCGGAGCCGCCGTACGCCACGTACCCGCTGCTCTTCGGCCGGCACCGGGTCCGCCGCATGCTCGGCGCGTCCCACGACGAGTGGGACGCGCTGGCCGACACGCTGCACAGCGCCCCGGTCGCCCTGGACGAGCTGCACGACCCGAAGCGCGTATGGTCTCTCGGCTCGGAGAACCCGGCGGAGCTGCGCGCCGAACTGGAGCGGCTGCGCGCGGAACTAGGCGCCTACCGCGAAGCCCTGTCCCGCCCGTTCCCGGTGGCGGTCCTGCACTGGCCGGCCGAGGAACTGGGCGAACTGGTGACGGCGTACGAGGACCTCGCCGCGGAGTACCCCTCCCACGAGGCCCACTTGGCGACCATAGAGGCGTCGCTGCGGGAACTGGCCTCCTCCGGCACCCCCAACCTGGGCATCGTCTCCGGCACGGTCCCCTCCTACGAGGCGTTCGCCGCCTCGGAGAGCGCGTCCCCGTCCGACGCCGCCCTCCTCCCCCAGTACGCCACCACCCTGGCAGCCCGCGGCCGAGCCACCCCCTGGCCCCCACAGCGAGCAACCGAATGCTGGTGCGGATCGGGAGCGGCGTACGGGGAGTGCCACGGAAACTGAGCACGGCGGACCGCTAGTTTCTCCGAGGCCGCGACCGGTCTCCGCGCGTCGCGCGCATCAAAAATTCCATAAGTCATCCGCCAATGAGGGTCGCACATAAGCGATTTCCATCGCGTGATGCATTGATCGCCGATGCCGTGAACGAATCAACGGCCGTCTATGCGAATCATTCTAGAGGGGGGAACGAATCTTGCTTCCTTTTGAAGAAGATGATTTCAGAGCAGCCATGCAGATCTCCCGGCAATCTCTGGCGCTGGAAGATTCTGACCTGGCAATGGTCGCCGAGCACATCAGCACTATGCCCTCCGCCATGACCCGCTTCGCATCCGTTCTTCGAGCGACCATCGATCAGTTGCTGAACGGGGAAGTCACCGGCCGCTACGACTGGAAAACTCTGTTCAAGACAGAGAAAACCCATGCCGGCACACTGGTAGAGATCAACCTTCAGCGAGAGTTCAAGTTCGACGACGGCGCTAAAATGGACTACCGGATCGCCGGAGTCGACGTTGACTGCAAATATTCACAGCAGTTCGGTGGCTGGATGATACCGCCAGAGGCCATCGGCCATTTGTGTTTGCTGGTCTGGGCCGATGACTACAAGACACGCTGGAGCGCCGGCCTCATCCGCGTCAGCCGGGACTTGCTCAATGGCGGCGGCAATCGTGACCTCAAGCTGACCATAAAGGCTGAGCACCGCGACAAGATTTTTTGGCTGTGGCGTAACGCACAACTCCCGGAGAACGTGCTGCTCCACCTTGATCCCGGCACCCGGGCAGCGATCCTGTCTCACAGCTCAGGGCAGCGTCGGGTCAACGAGCTGTTCGAGCGCGCACAGGAGAGACTGATCGGCCGTGGCGTGGTCCGCACGGTAGCCCAGCAGCACGACTACATGGCGCGAGTGCGCGAAGCGCCGGGCCGAGCCCGCACCGTACTGCGGGAGCGGGGCATCCTCATCCCTGGCCACTATCGCAATCACCAGGCCATTGCCCATACGCTTGGCATGCCCGTACCGCAGGGCGGCGAACTCGTCAGCTTCCGCGTTGCCGAAGCCAAGTCGCACCACGGAGACAAGCCCAGGGTGGAACTGGATGGCCGACAATGGGTTTTGGCTACCGCTGCAGACCCTGTAGAGCCAGCCCCCTTCCTGCCCAAGCACACAGCCAGTTGAGGGCTGGGATGCACGAGCAACGTGCGGAGACTTTGATCCGATCGTGACGCGAACTCCTGAGCAAGGCGAAACGACCAGCGCCTCCGAAGACACCTGGCTCCCTCCGAAGGGATCCTGGGCATCGTCGGCAGCCCGCCGCCGGAACATGCAGGCCATTCGAAGCCGGGATACCAAGCCGGAGCGGCTGATCCGAAGCCTGCTTCATGCTCGCGGATTGCGCTACCGAGTAGCGGCAAAGCCGCTGCCAAACCTCCGAAGGACCGCGGACATCGTGTTCCGTCCCACCAAGGTAGCTGTCTTTATTGACGGTTGCTATTGGCACGGCTGCCCGCAGCACTACGTAGCTCCGAAGACGAATCCCGGTTATTGGTCCGACAAGGTCGCAAGAAACGTGACTCGTGACCGGGACACTGACCAGCAGCTTCAAGCGGCAGGGTGGACCGTGCTGCGCTTCTGGGAGCACGACTCAGCCGAGGAGTGCGCCGTGAAGATCGCAGCTACGGTCAGCCGCCTTCGACACAATGAGTGATGGCGAGCGCCTCTGTTCAGCGCTCACTTGCTTTGGCCGCGGCTTCGAGCGCAGCATAAATCTGGTTGCCGACCGCCTGAGCGACCGGAGGCGGAAAGGCGTTCCCGACCTGCCGGTAAGCAGCAGTCTTGCGGCCCGAGAACCTCCACTCAGGGGGGAATCCCTGAATCAGTGCCGCTTGCGTCACAGTGAGCTTGGGACCTGCGGACGAGAAGAGGTCACGTTCGGCATCTTTCATGTCGCTCGGCTCGTTCGCCACGCCCAGCGCGCACACACCAAGCTCCGCCCATGCCCGTTTCGCCCGTGTCGGGCCAAGATCAGCGCCTCCATGCTTCTTGGAGCCGCCCACGACTGTGGGGGCAACGCCCTCAAGCGCCTTTTCGTACCACCTCTTGAAGGCGCCCTCCGTCCTGGGGTCGTCCACCACCGCGTCGTAGCGCGTACGCATCGAGTCATGGAGGACCTCCCCCACGGTGACGACCCGGGTCTCAGCCGGCTTGTGGTGCTCGAAGTAGCGGGCGTACTCGGGTCTCATTGCCACCAGAATGGCTCGCGGGCGTAGCTGCGGGACTGCGTAGTTCCTTGCCTCCAGAATGTCCCAGTAACAGGCCTCATAGCCCAGCCCCTCCAGGTCCTTGACGATCTCCTCCCGGTACTCGGCGAACTTGGGGTCCAGGAGACCGCGTACATTCTCGATCATCACGGCCTTGGGCTCCAGCTCGTCGACAAGCCGCAGCATCGTCGGGAAGAGGTCCCGCTCGTCCTCCCGGCCCAGTTGCTTGCCGGCTGCCGAGAACGGCGGGCATGGCACGCCTCCGGCAAGGAGGTCCAGAGTGCCCGGTGTGATGCCCAGCCCAGCGGAGTCAAAGTTCCTGAGATCAGCCTGGATCACCTTGCAGCCGCCCCATTCAGGGCTTCGCTCTGTATTAGCTCTGAGCGTCTCGCATGCGTCCTTGTCGATCTCGATGAGCGCAGCATGCCGGAAACCTGCCAGATGCAGGCCCACGGCCTGTCCGCCAGCCCCGGCGCAGATCTCGACCGAGGTGTACTTGAGTTCGTTGGTGCGGGTCATGTCCCCTCCTTGCAGCCGTGCAGCGGCAGACACATCTTGCAATCCGCCTTCACTGAGGGTGACAGACCCCACTGACAACGAGACCAGACCAAGTGTGCAGCACGCCCCACCGGTCGCTGAACACACCCCCGATCGCCCGAACGCGCTTACGATATTCTCCGTGCGCATACCTGCATGGACAGAAGACGAACTCGTGCTGGCCGGAGCACTGGTCGTCAAGAATGGATGGCGGGAGCTGCGGACGGGGGATCACGCCGTTCAGGAGCTGTCCGATCTGCTCAAGTCCCTCCCGATTCACGACCCCGAGGTACAGGCGGCGCCGGGCTTCCGGTCCCCGGACAGCGTCAGCCGCAAGACCGCGGACTTCGCCACCAACCGTCCGGGGTACGCAGGCAAACCCACCCGGTGCGGCGAGCCGACGCGCCAGATGATCGCGGCCTTCACGAGTCGGGAGTCCGAGATGCTGCTGGCCGCCCAGGCCATCGAAGAGGGCATCGGCTCGGGCGAGTTGCACCGCATTCCTCCGCAGCCCGACGAGACGGACGAGGCGGGGCACTCCGCGGTCGAGGGGCGGCTCCTGACACGCCAGGCACTCGTACGGGAACGGGACCCGAAGCTGCGCATGCGGAAGATCAGGCAGGTGCGGTCGCGTCGGCAGGCCCTGGCCTGCGAAGTGTGCGGCTTCGATTTCGCCCTGGTGTACGGCAGCCTGGGCGAGGACTACATCGAGGTGCACCACACCACGCCCCTCCACGTCTCCGGTCCCCGGAAGACCCGGCTCGACGACCTCGCCTGTCTGTGCGCCAACTGCCACCGGATGTGCCACCGAAGCCGTCCGGGCGAGTCCTGGCGCACCCCGGAGGAACTGCGGCAACTGATCAGGACGTCCGAGGCCCGCAGCCGGTAGACACCCCGGGGGGCGGGTCCCTTGTGGACTCCCTGTCAGAGGGGTAGGCGTGGGGTGGTCACCAGCGCTCGGGGGCGGTTCGCCTCGCCGTTTCACTGGCGCGAAGGACCCCGTTCGCCCCGCGCCCCGCCACCGGCGCCCCCGCCTACCTCCCCCACCGGCGGCGCCCCTAACGTCTGGTCGTGACCAAGTTTCTTCTCGCCGTGCATGTTCTCGCCGCGATCGTCGCGATCGGGCCTGTGACCGTCGCCGCCAGCATGTTTCCGCCTGCTGCCCGCCGGGCGCTTCAGTCGCCCGGTGAGCCGGGAGGGGCCGAGACCGTGCGGCTGCTGCTGCGGATCTGCCGGGTGTACGCCGTCGTCGGTGTGGTCGTGCCCGTGTTCGGGTTCGCCACGGCGCAGAACATGGGGGTGCTCGGGGACGCCTGGCTGATCGTGTCGATCGCGCTGACCGCGCTCGCCGCGCTGGTCCTGATCGTGTTCGTGCTCCCCCGGCAGACCGCCATAGCCGACGGTCTCCCCGGGGAGGACGGGGAGCGTCCCGTGTCCGTCTCCTCCCGCGCCACCGCGCGCCTCGCCATGGTCACCGGGGTGTTCAACCTCCTGTGGGCCGCGGTGACCGTGCTGATGATCGTCAGGCCGGGCTCGACGACGGGGGCGTGACGTCCTTGCCGCCGTCGCCCCGGGCGTCCGCCGTCGCCCCGCGCGTCACCGCGGTCAGCGGCTTGGCGATGTCCTCCAGGGAGCGGCGTTCCGCGTCGACCGCCAGGAAGACCGCGACCAGGCCCGCCGCGCACATCAGGGCCGCGCCGATCGAGAAGGCGAGGACCGTGTCGCCGACCTTGCCGGTGCCGGTGAGGTCCGCGAACAGCACCGGGCCGCTGATTCCGCCCGCGGCGGTGCCCAGGGCGTAGAAGAAGGCGATGGACATCGCCCTGGTCTCCATCGGGAAGATCTCGGAGACGGTCAGGTAGGCGCTGGAGGCGCCGGCCGAGGCGAAGAACAGCACCGCGCACCAGCACGCCGTCAGCGTCACCGCGCTCAGCGAGCCGCGGTCGAACAGCCAGGCGGTGCCGAACAGCAGCAGCCCGGACAGCAGGTAGGTGCCGGAGATCATCACCCGGCGGCCGACCGTGTCGAACAGCTTGCCCAGCAGCAGCGGGCCGAGGAAGTTGCCGACCGCGATGACCGCGAAGTAGTAGCCGGTGCGGTCCGTGGGGACGTCGAAGAATTTGGTCAGGATCGCGCCGAAGCCGAAGGTGATCGCGTTGTAGAGGAACGCCTGGCCGATGAACAGGGAGAAGCCGAGGATCGCGCGCTTGCGGTAGTCGGCGAAGACCGTACGGCCGATCTCCAGGAAGGAGACGGTGCGGCGCTGATGGATGGTGATCTCGCCGTGCGGCGGCGGGAGCGGCTTCCCCGTCTCGGCCTCGATGTCGCGTTCGATGCCGGCGACCACCTCCTCGGCCTCGCGGTCCCTGCCGTGGATCAGCAGCCAGCGCGGGCTCTCCGGGACGTGCCGGCGGACCAGCAGGATCACCAGGGCGAGCACGGCGCCCAGCGCGAACGTCAGCCGCCAGCCGACGTTCGCGGCGAGGAAGTCGGTGTTCAGGGCGAGGATGGACAGCAGTGAGCCGCCGACCGCGCCCACCCAGAAGCTGCCGTTGATGATCAGGTCGACGCGTCCCCGGTGCTCGGAGGGGATCAGCTCGTCGATCGCGGAGTTGATGGCCGCGTACTCGCCGCCGATGCCGAAACCGGTGAGAAAGCGGAAGAGGAAGAACCACCACGCGTCGAAGGACACGGCGGTGAGCGCCGTGGCCGCGAGGTACACCGCCAGGGTGATCATAAACAGTTTCTTGCGGCCGTACCGGTCGGTCAGCCGACCCCAGAACAGGGCGCCGACGCACGCACCGGCCACGTAGAGGGCGGCGGCGACGCCGGTGACCTGGCCGGAGCTGATCGACAGGCCGCTGCCGGGCTCGGAGAGGCGGCCGGCGATGTTGCCGACCACGGTGACTTCCAGGCCGTCGAGGATCCATACGGTGCCCAGGCCGACGACGATCGTCCAGTGCCAGCGCGACCAGGGCAGCCGGTCGAGCCTCGCGGGGATGTCGGTGGTCAAGGTATGGCCGGTGGCGCCTTCTGGGGTGGTCATGGGCTCCCTCCTCGCCGAGCGGAACTCCATGCGGGTTCCCCCGCCGTGACGGGATCACGCCAGAGGCACACCAGAGGCGCCGCCGGACGGCCGGTACGCGGCGGCGCCGAGCACTGCTGCCGAGCGCTGGACGCCCACCGCGCCCACCGCGCCCATACCGCCTAGCGCGTCCGCACCGCGCCACCGTGCCCACCACGCCTAGCACGTCAGCAACACGCCAACATGCGCACAGCGCCCACACCGCGCCACCGTGTCCACAACGCCCGCCGCGTACGCCCAGGGCGCGCCCCGATCCCCGGCGCGCACCGAGCGCACGCGCCCCCTACGCCCCCAGCGCCCGTGACACCGCGTAGATCAGCAGGCCCGCCAGCGAGCCGACCACCGTGCCGTTGATGCGGATGAACTGGAGGTCGCGGCCGATGTGGGCCTCGATCTTGCGGGTGGTGTGCTCGGCGTCCCAGCCCGCCACCGTGTCGGTGATCAGGGAGGTGATCTCCGTGCGGTACGTGGACACCACGTACACCGCCGCGCTCTCCACCCAGCGGTCGACCTTGCCCTGCGCCTTGGGGTCCACGGCCATCCGGGCGCCCAGGGAGAGCAGCGAGGCGCGGACCCGCAGGCGCAGCTCGCTGCGCTCGTCCTCCGCCGCGGCGACGATCATGGACCGTACGGCGGTCCAGGCGGAGGCGATCAGGTCCTGCACCTCGCCGCGGCCCAGCACCTCGCCCTTGAGCCGTTCGACCCGCGTCCGGGTCGCGCCGTCGGACTGGAGGTCGCGGGCGAAGTCGGTGAGGAACCGGTCCAGGGCGCCGCGGGCGGGATGGCCGGGCATGTCGCGTGTCTCGGTGACGAAGCGCAGCAGCTCCCGGTAGACGCGCTCACCGACCTTCCGGTCGACGAACTTCGGCGTCCAGCCGGGCGCCCCGCCCTGCACGGCGTCCATCACGGAGTCGCCGTGCAGCACCAGCCAGTCGTGCGCCCGGCCCACGATCAGGTCGACGACCCGCCGGTGGCCGCCGTCGGCGACGACCTTCTCCAGCATCTTGCCGATGCCGGGGGCGATCTCCTGGGCGCTCGCCCGGCGAGTGATCGCCTCGCCGACCACGGCCTGCACGTCCGAGTCGCGCAGCACCGTCAGGGCGCCGCGCAGCGCCGTGGCCAGCTCGGCGGTCACCCGGTCGGCGTTCTCCGGGCGGGCGAGCCAGGCGCCCAGGCGGCTGCCGATGCCGACGGCGCGCAGCCGCTGCCGTACGACGTGCTCGGAGAGGAAGTTCTCGCCGACGAACTCGCCCAGGGAGACGCCGAGCTGGTCCTTCTTGGTGGGGATGATCGCGGTGTGCGGGATGGGCAGGCCCAGCGGATGGCGGAAGAGGGCGGTGACCGCGAACCAGTCGGCCAGGGCGCCGACCATGCCGGCCTCGGCGGCGGCCGCGATGTAGCCCGCCCAGGCGCCCGCGCCCGCGTGTCCGGCCACGGTGCCGAGGACGTAGACGAGGGCCACCGCCAGCAGCAGACCGGTCGCGGTCAGCTTCATCCGGCGCACCCCGCGCTGGCGCTCCTCGTCGGCGGGGCTGAACACGCTCATGGCGCGCTGCGTCGCGGCGTCAGCCGCCCGGCCGCCCGCCGCATCAGCCGCATGGCCCCCCACGGCGTCACCCGCACGCCCGGCGGCGGCGCCGGCCGCACGCGCGGCAGCGGTGTCCGCCGTACCCGCGGCGGACGTGTCCGCCGCAGGCTCGGCGCCGTCCGCCGTACGCCCGGCGGGCTGCGTCGTTGGTTTCATCCGGCGTCCCCTCCACTCGGCCCGTTCGTCCACTCGACTTGTTCGTCCACTCGACTTGTTCGTCACGCGACCCGTTCGATGATCGCGCACATGTCCCGTACACAATTGTCCCTGCCTGACCGACTCCCGGAACGGAACAGAAGTTCCCGGCGTCTGCGAGCAAGAGGACCGGAGCGACGGGCTCCAGTCGTCGGAGGGGACCGTCATCCGCCTGACCAGGCGTCACGTCTTCTGCCTGCGCGCCGCGATCACCGCGCTGATCGTGGCCGCCTCTGCCGCCGTCTGGGGCATGACCTCCGGTGCGGGCGCGCCCGCCGGCTCCGCGGGAGGCGGGCGCCGGCCCCGTACGTCGGCCGCGCCCGCCTCCGCCGGCGCCTGGGTCGGCGCGTGGGCCGCCGCCCCGGCCGCCGCCGAGCCGGGCACCGGGACCCGCGGCATGGCGGGCCGCTCGGTGCGCGACGTCGTGCACGCCGCCGTCTCGGGTACGAGTGCCCGCGTCACGCTGTCCCATCTCTACGGCCGGTCGCCGCTGACGATCACGCACGCCACGGTCGCGGTCTCGGCGTCGGCGGCCCCGCCGCCGTCGAGGACAGCATGCGGCGGCTCACCTTCTCCGGCGCGCCCGAGGTCGTCGTGCCCGTGGGCGGGCAGGCGATGAGCGACGCCGTGCGCATCGCCGTGCCGCGGGGCGCCGACGTCTTGGTCACCTCCTACTCCCCCACCGCCTCGGGACCGGTCACCTACCACCCGTGCGCCCGCCAGGTCTCCTACGCCGTCCAGGGCGACCGCACCGAGGACACGACGGGCGCGCCGTACACCGAGCGCACGGTGCACTGGCGCTGCCTGAGCGCGCTGGACCTGTTCAGCGACCGGGCCGACGGGACGGTCTCGCGTTCGGCGACTCGATCACCGACGGCGTCAGCTCCACGCTCGGCGCCGACCGCCGCTGGACCGACGTCCTCGCCCAGCGGCTGCGCGCCGCCCGCGCGAGGGGCCGGGACGCGCCCCGCTACAGCGTCGTCAACGAGGGCGTCAGCGGCAACAGGGCGCTCGCCGACGGACCCGGCCTGCCCGCGGACGACCCCAGCGGACCGCACCGGTTCGGGCGCGACGTGCTGGGGCGGACGCACGCCAGGGCCGTCGTCGGCGAACTGGGGATCAACGACATCCCGCGCGACCCGGGGCCGGCCGACCCCGCTCGGATCGCGGCCGGTCTGCGCAGCCTGGTGCGCCAGGCCCAGGCGCACGGCCTGAAGGTCTTCGGCGCCACCCTGACGCCGTTCGGCGACCGCCGCGGGTGGACGATGGCCCGTGAGGGCGTACGGGAGCAGGTGAACGCCGCGATCCGGTCGGGCACGGTGTACGACGCCGTGGTGGACTTCGACGGCGCGCTGCGGGACCCCCAGGCGCCCCGGCAGCTCCGCGCCGCCTACGACTGCGGGGACCACCTGCATCCCAGCGACCTCGGCTACCGGGCGAGGGGCGAGGCGCTCGACTTGGCGGCGCTCAGGGGCGCCGGGCAGACGGGCGCCTGAGCGGCCGGGCGGCGCGGACCGGGCGCACTCGCCTCGGGAGCGCCCCCGTCCCCGTGCCCGCGCTCGCCCCCACGCCCGCGCTCGCCCCCACGCCCGCACTCGCCCCTGCGCTCGCACTAGCGCCCGCCGCGAGCCGGTGAGCTTTTCCGGTCACCGCACTAGCTAGAGGTCCTGCCGGTACTAGCGGTCCTCCCGGCGCCGCTCGCGGCGGGCCGTGCCCAGTTCGTGGCGCTCCGCCCTGCGGTCCAGCCGCTCCTGGCGACGCTCCTCCTTCAGGCGCTTGCGCTCCGCCCGGGTGACCTTGCGCTCCACTCCTACCCCGCCCCAGAAGGCGAAGCCCGTGACGATCACGCGCGGTGCGCCCGGCTCGCCCGGGACGCCCTGCTCGCGGTGGTCGAAGCCGCCCATGACGCCGATGCCGCGCACCACCACCTCGACGCCGGGCGGCACGGTCACCTGCACGCCGCCCATGATCGCCACGCAGTTGATCTGCACCTCGTCGTCGGCGAAGTTCGCCTCCCGCAGGTCGATCTCGCCGCCGCCCCAGAACGCCAAGCAGTTGAACCGCTTCGGCACGGTCCAGGTCCCCTTGCGCTCGAACCCGGACATGACCGCGACGGCCCACGCCTGCGACTCGGGGCCGACCCCGCCGCCGACGATCCGGCCCGCCCAACCGCCGCGCTCCACCGGCTCCTTGCGCAGGGAGACCGCGGGGGCGTCGACGCCCCGCCCGGCCGGCAGGTCGCGCGTGACTGGCTCCAACTCGCCGTAGGTGCGCGCCTGGTAGGTCGTCTCCAGCCGCTCCTCGAACTCCGCCATGTCCAGGCGGCCTTCGGCGAGGGCGTCGCGCAGGATCTCGGCGGTCCGCTCGCGGTCGGCGTCGGAGGCGCGCAGGTCGGAGGCGGAGGGCCGGGCGGGGTTCCCGCCCGGGGGCACGGCGTCGGTCATGCCGAGCAGCCTACGAGTTCCCCGCGCCGGAGGCTACGCGTTCCCGGGCCCTTAGCCCCGTCAGGAGCGGCGGGAGCGGCGGGAGCACCGGGAGCGCCGGGAGCGCCGGGGAGGCCGGGGAATCCCCTGAGCCCCGCGAGACCAGGGAATCCCGGAGCCCCGCGAGACCTAGGAGGGCTACGGAGCGGCGCCCTCGGTCGCCCCCTCGGCTCCCCCAGCCCCCTCAGCCCTAGCAGCCCCCTCGGCTCCCCCAGCCCCCTCGGCCCTAGCAGCCCCCTCAGCACGCCCAGCCGCGGCAGCCTCCTGAGCCACTTCGGTCACCTCAGTCCCGGCAGTCACCTGAATCCCGTCAGCCCCGTCCAAGGACTCCCCTCCCCGCGTCGGCGGCGCCGCGTACATCTTCGCGATCACCGCCTCGATGTCCGGCTCGCGCACCGACAGGTCCATCAGCGGGTAGCGGTCCGCGATCCGGGCCACCAGGGGGGCCGCCGACCGGCCCGCGGGGAACGCCAGCCACTGCCGCGGTCCCTCCACGCGGACCACCCGCGCGGGCGGCGCCTCGATCGGCGGCAGCTCGCGCTCCAGGTCGACCACCAGGATGCGCTCGCTCTCGCCCGCCTCGTGCAGCCCGGCGAGCGGGCCGTCGTACATCAGGCGGCCGTGGTCGATGACCATCACCCGCGAGCACAACTGCTCGATGTCCTGGAGGTCGTGCGTGGTCAGCAGCACTGTGGTGCCGCGCTCGGCGTTCAACTCGCGCAGGAAGCCACGGACCTTGGCCTTGCTGATCACGTCGAGGCCGATGGTCGGCTCGTCGAGGTAGAGGACCTCCGGGTCGTGCAGCAGGGCCGCCGCGATGTCGCCGCGCATCCGCTGGCCCAGCGAGAGCTGGCGCACCGGGACGTGCAACAGGTCGCCCAGTTCCAGCAGTTCGACGCAACGGTCCAGGTTCTGGCGGTAACGGGCGTCGGGGATCCGGTACATGCGGTGCATCAGCCGGTAGGAGTCGATCAGCGGCAGGTCCCACCACAAGGTCGTACGCTGCCCGAACACCACGCCGATACGCCGCGCGAGGCGAGCCCGCTCCCGCGAGGGGTCGATGCCGGCGACGCGCAGACTCCCGCCGGTCGGCGTGAGGATGCCCGTGAGCATCTTGATCGTCGTCGACTTGCCCGCGCCGTTCGGGCCGATGTAGCCGACCATCTCGCCGCGCGCCACGGTGAAGGAGATCGCGTCGACCGCGCGCACCGGCCGCCGCTCGCTCTTCAGGAACCCGGTCCGCTTGCGCACCTCGAAGACCTTCTCGACCCGGTCGAGAACGATGAAGTCGCCTTCCGGGGCCTCGCCGCCGCTCTTCCCTGCGCCGCGGCCGCCGCCCGCCGGGCCGTCCCCCGTCCCGCCCACGCGGCCGTCCCCCGTCCCGCCCGCTGGGCCCTCACCCGTCCCGCCGCCGCCTCCCGCATCGCCGTCGTCCAGCGCCACGATTCCCTTCCCTTTCCCTTCCGTGCAGTTCAGTGCCGTTCAGTGCCGTTCAGTGCTGTTGGGCGCCCTTCGGCGCCGTCCAGCGGCCTCATGTGCCGTGCCGTCCCATGGGGTCGACGTTCAGCTTCCCGTGCTGCGGTAGGACCGCAGTCCCGTCCGCCAGGCCAGGCCCGCCAGCGCGCAGCAGCCCAGCGCGACCAGCGGCGAGACGAACGTCGTCCACTCCGGCAGCCCCAGCGGATAGGGGCGCCCGAGCACGTAGCACGCGGGCAGCCAGTTGACGAAGGCCAGCGGCAGCACGAAGGTCACCCCGCGCACCAGTTCCTTGGCGAACAGCGTCGGCGGGTACTGGAGCAGCGTGGTGCCGCCGTAGGTGAAGGCGTTCTGCACCTCGGAGGCGTCCTGCGCCGCGAACTGGAAGGCCGCGCCCGCCACGAACACCGCGCAGAAGATCGCGCAGCCGCTCACCACCGTCACCGGCACCAGCAGCGCCTTGACCGCCGTCCAGTGCAGGTGGTCGAGCGCGAGCACGGCGTAGCCCAGCACCAGCGCGCTCTGGGTGACCCGGCCGAGGCGGCGCAGCGCGAACCGGTCCGCGGCGACCTGGGCGAGCACCGGGGCCGGGCGGACCAGCAGCGTGTCCAGGGTGCCGTCGCGCACCCGGCGGCCCAGCCGTTCCATCGAGCCGATCGCGAGGTCGGCCAGCCCGAACGAGGCGTTGCTCAGCCCGTAGAGGAAGGCGATCTCCGGCAGCGTGTAGCCGCCGAGCGCGTCCACCCGGGAGAACATCAGCAGGATCGCCGCGAAGTCCAGTGTGGACGCCACGAAGTTGCCGATCGTCGTCATCGCGAACGAGGCCCGGTAGGCCATCGTGGAGCGCAGCCACATTCCGGCGATCATGCGGTACGTCCGCAGCCCCTCCACCAGCCGGGCGCGCGGCGGCGGTTCGGCCCAGCCGCCGTACGCGCCCAGGCCGGAAGCACCGGGGGAACCGGAAGAACCGAGGGAGCCGGAAGAACCGGGGGAACGGGAGGAGCCGGAAGAACCAGAGGAACGGGAGGAGTCGGCGGACCCGGCGCCCCCGCCGTGCCGTGCGGTCTCAGCCACCCTGCACCACCACCCGCCGGGTCGCCGCCGCCTGCACCAGCCGCCCCAGCGCCAGCAGCGCCGCCGCCCACGCCCCCTGGAACGCGTACGTGCCCAGCGGGCTCGCGTGGCCCAGCAGCACGTCGGCCGGCCCCTGGAGCAGCGACGACCAGGGCAGCGCCCGCACCGCCTCGCCGAACGCGCCAGGGAAGACGTTCAGCGGCAGCAGCATTCCCGAGCAGAAGTACCCGGCCAGCCACGCCATCTGCGTCACCCCGGCCCCGTCCAGCAGCCAGAACGCGCTCAGCGCCGCCAGGTACCGGATGCTGAAGCTCACCGTCATCGCCCCCGGCAGCGTGCCGAGGAAAGCCAGCCAGGTCAGCGGGTCGGCGGGCAGCGCGACCGGGAAGAACAGCGCGCCGACCGCGAACGGCACGACCCCGCGGCCCAGCAACTGGAACAGCGCCCGCCCCAGGTCCGCGGCCAGCCACCACAGTTGCAGATCGGCCGGCCGGTACAGGTCGATCGCGATGTCACCCGTACGGATGCGCTCCATCAGCTCGTCCTCGACGCCGCCCCCGCCGATCGCCAGCGTCGACAGGAACGCCTGCCCGAGCCACACGTACGTGACCGCCTCCGCCTGGTCGTAGCCGCCCAGATGCGGCTTCACGTCCCACAGCGCCAGGTACGTGGACACGACGATCAGCCCGAACGCCGTGTTCGTGAACACCCCGGCCGCCGTCGCCGCCCGGTACGTCGCGTACCGTCGGAACACCCCCGCCGCGACGGCCGCGTACAACCGCCCAGCGCCCACGTCACGCCCTCCCAGGTCAGCCGACACCGAAGCGCAGGAGCCTAGTGCGCCCGTGGTGCGGCACGCCACGCGTTTTCGGCCCGGACAAGTGCCCGTGACAGGGAACGGAACCGTTGGTGCGAGAGTCTTCATCTGGGGGCGCAGCACGCGCATAGGGCGTACGCGACCGTACGACGCGAAAACAGGAGTCCGTGCACGACATGAGCGACGAGCCGCAGCCAGAGGCCGAGGCGGAGCCGCAGCCGCGACCGCAGCAGCAGCATCAGCCGCAGTCCGAGCAGCAGCAGCCCGAGCGGCGGCCGGCCGCCGAGGGGGCGGAGGCGCCCGAGCGGCTGGAGGGGACCTCGGACCCCGATCCGTCCGGGTCTACGGCCCCGGCGGCCCCGGCGGCGAGGCAGGCGCCGAAGCTGACGCCGGAGTCGAAGCCGGCGCCCGAGTCGGGGCCCGCGCCGAAGCAGGCGCCGAAGCCGTCCGCGGCGCCCGCTTCCGCTTCCGCGGCGCCCCATTCCGCTGCGGCGGCCGAGCAGGCGGCCGCCGAGACGGGTGAGACGTCCTCCCAGGGGGCCGCGGCGGCGACGTCCGCGACGGCCGCGCAGTCCCCTTCCCGGTCGGCTCCCGAGTCGGCCCCGCAGTCGCCCCCGAAGACGGACTCGGCGGTCCCGGACTCAGGTTCGAGGACGGACTGGGCGGCCTCGGACTCAGGTTCGAGGACGGACCCGGCGGCCTCGGACTCGGGTTCGCGCTCGGGGGCGAGCGCGCCCTCGGGCTTCGGGTCGCAAACGCGTGCGGGCGCACCCGCCAAGCCCCCGGCGGCCGCCGGGACCCCGGCCGAGGGCGCTGAGGCGGCGGCCTCGGCCGCTCTCCGCGCTGAGGCGGCCGGGGCCGCCGCGCCCAAGGACCAGCCCGCCGGTCCCACCTGGAGCACGACCGGAGACCGCCCGCGCTCGAACGGCGCACAGCCCGGCGACACACAGCCCGGCGGCGATCACCCCGGCAGCACGCTGGCCGGAAGCACACGCCCTGGCGCCGCCCCCGAGGGCCGCCCGCCCACCGGCGCCGCCGAGCCCGCCAACCCCACCGACCCCGCCACTACCCGCCTCGCCCGCGTCACCGGACCGGGGGCATCCGGTTCCCCGTCCACAGGCGCCAGCGACCCTGCCAACCCCACCGACCCGGCCACCACACGCCTCACCCGCGTCACCGGACCGGCGGCCGCCAGTCCCCCGCCCACCGACACCGTCAACCCCACCGACCCCGCCACCACGCGCCTCGCCCGCGTCACCGGACCGGCGGCCGCCGGTTCCCCGTCCACCGGCGGCGACCCCGCCACCACCCGCCTTCGGCGCGTCGAGGGCGCCGCGGCCGCGCACCGTCCGGAGGCCGCCGTCGGCGCGGTCGCGGCCGGACACGGCGCCGAGCCCGCCCCGCCGGGCGGAGGCGGCCGGGGCGACATCCCCGGCGGCGCAGGCGGCAGCGGCAGCGGCAGCGGCAGCGGCAGCGGGAAGAACGGGAAGAAGCGGCCGCGCCGCACCGGATGGCGGCGGCTGTTCCCCTCCTGGCGCATGCTGCTGGGCGGACTCCTCACCGTCGTCCTGCTGGTGATCGGCGCGTTCTTCCTCGGGTACTCCCTGGTCAAGATCCCGTCCGCGAACGCCCTGGCCATGAAGCAGGCCAACGTCTACCTCTACGCCGACGGCAGCGAGATCGCCCGCGACGGCGACGTCAACCGCGAGAACGTCGACCTCTCCGGAGTCTCCCAGGCCGCCCAGCACGCCGTGCTGGCCGCCGAGGACCGGGACTTCTACACCGAGTCCGCCGTCGACCCGGCGGCCATGCTCCGCGCCGGCTGGAACACCGCCACCGGCAAGGGCAAGCAGTCCGGCTCCACGATCACCCAGCAGTACGTGAAGAACTACTACCTCGGGCAGGAGCAGACCGTCACCCGCAAGGTGAAGGAGTTCTTCATCTCGATCAAGCTGGACCGCACCGCCCCCAAGGACACCATCCTCGACGGCTACCTGAACACCAGCTACTTCGGCCGCAACGCCTACGGCATCCAGGCCGCCGCCCAGGCGTACTACGGCGTCAAGGCCAAGGACCTCGACCCGGCCCGCGCCGCCTACCTGGCCGCGCTGGTCAACGCGCCCAGCGAGTACGACGTCGTCGCCCACCCGGAGAACCGGAGCGCCGCCCTCGCCCGCTGGAACTACGTGCTGGACGGCATGGTCACGCAGCGCTGGCTGTCCGCGTCCGAGCGGGCCGGGATGAAGTTCCCGGCGCCGCGCGACTCCACCGTGCCCACCGGCATGTCCGGACAGCGCGGCTACCTGGTGCGCGCGGTGAAGGACTACATGGCCCAGAACAAGATCCTGAACGAGGACGAGCTGGCCGGGGGCGGCTACCGCATCACGACCACCCTGCAGAAGAGCCGCCAGGACGCGTTCGTGAAGGCGGTCGACGACCAGCTCATGAACAAGCTGGACAAGAAGCACAACAAGGTCGACGGCTACGTCCGCGCGGGCGGCGCCGCCGTCGACCCGAAGACCGGCGCGGTGGTGGCGCTGTACGGCGGCATCGACTACGTCCAGCAGTTCACGAACAACGCCACCCGGCGCGACTTCCAGGTCGGCTCCACCTTCAAGCCGCTGGTGTTCACCGCCGCCGTCCAGAACCGCTCCGCGACCCTGGACGGCCGCCCCATCACCCCGAACACGGTCTACGACGGCACCAACAAGCGTCCCGTGCAGGGCTGGAACGGCGGCTCGTACGCGCCCGAGAACGAGGACCAGCGCTCCTACGGCGACATCACCGTGCGCGACGCCACCGACAAGTCCGTCAACGCCGTCTACGCGCAGATGGCCGTGGACGTCGGGCCGGAGAAGGTCAAGGACACCGCGATCGCCCTCGGCCTGCCCTCCTCCACCCCGGAGCTGGTCGGCAGCCCGTCCGTCGCGCTCGGCACCTCCACCGCGAGCGTCCTGGACATGGCCCAGGTCTACGCGACCCTCGCCCACCACGGCGAGCACGGCGCGTACACGATGATCAAGAAGATCACCAAGGACGGCGCCGACGTCGTGAAGCTGCCCGGGTCGGCGATGTCGCAGGCCGTCAGCCGCGAGGCCGCCGACACCACGACGTCGGTCCTGCAGTCGGTCGTCGAGAACGGCACCGGCGCCCCGGCCAAGGCGATCGGCCGCCCGGCCGCCGCCAAGACCGGCACCGCGGAGAACGACCAGGCCGCGTGGTTCGCCGGCTACACCCCGGACCTCGCCACCGTCGTCTCCGTCATGGGCCAGGACCCGGTCACCGCCCGCCACATGTCGCTCTACGGCGCGCTGGGCCTGCCCCGCGTCAACGGCAGCGGGCCGCCCGGCAGCATCTGGGCGCAGTTCATGGGCGACGCGCTGAAGAACACCCCGGTCAGCGACTTCGACCTCCAGCTTCAGCCCGGCGCCGACGAGACCCAGCCGCCGCCGTCCAGCGACGCCCCCGCCACGCCCGGCACCGGCGCCCAGGACAACGGCGGCACGACCGGCACGGCGGACGGCGGCCAGGACACCCAGGGTCAGAGTCAGGACCCGGGCCAGACCCAGGGACAGACCGGCGGCGACCAAGGCCAGGACCAGGGCCAGACCGGCGGCGGCCAGGGCGGCGCCGCAGGCGGCCCGCCGGGTCAGACCGCCGGCGGCACGGCGGACGGCGGCGCCGCAGCGGGCGGCGGCCAGGGCGGCGACCCGACCACGGGCGGCGCGGACGGAGGCACGCCCGGCGGAAACGGCGGCGCCAGCCCGAGCGGCGGCGCGGCGGGCGGCGGCGGAAATGGAGGCGGCCGGGCCGGTGGTGCTGGCGGCGGTCGATCCGGCGGCGGTGGCGGCGGCGGCGGTCGGGCTGGCGGCACTGGCGGAGGCAGGGCCGCGGGAGGCGCGGGCGGCGCCCCGGACCAAGCCCAGCGCGAGGGGGTGTCCCCGCTCGACGGGGAGTGAGAGGGCAGTCATGGCGGTGGGGCTGGTGAGGCCGTAAGGCCCGTAGGGGCCGGAAGGCCCGTAGGGGCCGGAAGGCCCGTAGGGGCCGGAGGGGAGAGACACTCACTAGCGACGCGGCCCACACGGGGGGCAGCCCTCACGGGACAGCCCGTGGGGAACGGCTGAGGGGCCGGTGACTGACGTCACCGGCCCCTCCGCCGTCTTCGTCCCGCGCGTCTACAGGTACAGGCCGGTGGAGTCCTCCGACCCCTCGAACCGGTCCGCGGCCACGGCGTGCAGGTCGCGCTCGCGCATCAGCGCGTACGCGGTGCCCCGCACCTCCACCTCGGCCCGGTCCTCCGGGTCGAACAGCACGCGGTCGCCCGGCTCCACGGTCCGGACGTTCTGCCCGACCGCGACCACCTCCGCCCAGGCCAGCCGACGGCCCACCGCGGCGGTCGCGGGGATCAGGATGCCGCCGCCCGAACGCCGCTCGCCCTCGGTCGTGTCCTGCCGGACGAGCACGCGGTCGTGCAGCATCCGGATGGGGAGCTTGTCGTGCGGGGTGCTGTGCTGGTCTCTGTTGGCGCTCACGCCTCGAACTTACCTGCCTTCATGGTGTCCCTGCGGCACCGGGTCAGCCCCGGCGGCGGCGGGCGCTCAGGGCGAGGAGCCCCACCACGCCGACGACGACCAGCGCGACCGGCACGATCCGCTCCGGCCGGGGCGCGCCCTCCTCGTCCACGAACTGGCCGCGCACGTCGCTCACGACCCGGTTGACCTGGACGTAGGCCCGGCCGAGGGTGTGGTCGACCTGGGCGACGGCCTTGGCCTTGGCGTCCCCGACGAGGGTCTTGGGATGCACCCGCACGCCTAGCTCGTCCAGCGTCTCGGCCAACACGTCGCGGCGGCGCCGGATGTCCGCCTCGATCTCAGCCGGGGTCCTGGTGTCCGCCGTGTCCGCCACCGTAACGCCTCCGATGTCAACTGCTGCCTGGTCCGCACAGTCTGTCAGCTCCCGCCGCGACCGCGCTGTCGGCACCCCCGGTTACCCTCGGACCGGCACGGTAATGACAGGAACGCCGATTTCGCACAGACACGCATGAGGAGACGAGCTTCGATGACCGAGCGACTCCAGCCCGGGGACGCGGCCCCCGCCTTCACCCTCCCCGACGCCGACGGCAACGAGGTGTCCCTCGCCGACCACAAGGGCCGCAAGGTCATCGTCTACTTCTACCCGGCCGCCCTCACCCCCGGCTGCACCAAGCAGGCGTGCGACTTCACCGACAACCTGGAGCTGCTGGCCGGGGCGGGGTACGACGTGATCGGCGTCTCCCCCGACAAGCCGGAGAAGCTCGCGAAGTTCCGCGAGACGGAGTCCCTGAAGGTCACCCTCCTGTCCGACCCGGACAAGAAGGTGCTGGAGTCCTACGGCGCCTTCGGCGAGAAGAAGCTCTACGGCAAGACGGTCACCGGGGTGATCCGCTCCACGGTCGTCGTCGACGAGAACGGCACGGTCGAGCGGGCCCTGTACAACGTGAAGGCCACGGGCCACGTCGCCAAGATCATCAAAGACCTGGGCGTCTGACCCGCCCGCCCCCGGCTCCCCCGACACCGGTCCGCCCCTGTCTCCTCCGGGGCGGCCCGCTCTCGCACACACCTCGCCTTCTCGCGTGACTGTTCGGCAGTCGGTTCGTTAGTCCGTGCGAGGTCGCGAACGTGCGACCAGGGTCGGAGGGGGTCCGATGGGGGCCAGTGCGTATCCGAGGGAGCGGCTGGAAGAGGCCGTGCGTGGGGCACGGACGATGCCGGAGGCGCTGCGGAGACTGGGGGTGGAGCCGCGCAGCCCGACTCAGCGGTACGTGTGCGCGCGGATGCGGAAGCTGGGAGTGGACGTCTCGCACCTCCAGCGGGACGGGGTGAAGTGGACGCGGGAGGTTCTGCAGGCGGCGGTCTCGGCGTCGACGAACATGTGCGACGTGCTGCGGCGGCTCGGACTGGAAGTGGTCGGCGGCCACCACACGCACATCAGCCGCCGGATCAGGGCCTGTGGGATCGACACCTCGCACTTCCGGGAGCCGCCGCGAGCTGGTCGCGCGAGCCCTCGCCGGACGCCTGACGCCCTGCTGGTCGAGCTGCCGGACGCCGGCGCCCGACGCGTCCCCGGCGACCGCCTGAAGCGAGCCCTGCTGGCCGAGGGGCGGGAGGAGCGGTGCGCCCTCTGCGGCGCAGGGGCCGTGTGGCGGGGGCGCCCGTTGCCGCTGGAAGTCGACCACATCGACGGCGACTGGCGCGACAACCGCGTCGGCAATCTGCGGCTTCTGTGCCCCAACTGCCATTCCACCACCGACACCTACCGGGGGCGCGGCAAAGGCCGCCGCGAGGGAGTCCGATGACCCCCCGCAGCAGGCACCCGCGGCCCACGCGCGACGAACTGTGCGCAGCGGTCGCCGAGTCGACCTCCCTGGCCGGGCTGCTGCGACGCCTTGGGCGCCCCGAGAACCACCAGCAGCGGACGCTGCTGCGCCGCTGGATCGCCCAAGAGGCCGTCTCCACAGCGCACTTCCTGGGGAAGGGGCACCGGCGCGGTCGGCGCAGCCACAACGCCAGAGCGCCCGAGGAGCTTCTGGTCCGCCGCGAAGGCGGACGCCGGACGGCCACAGCGCGGCTGCGGCGTGCCCTCCGGGACGTCGGAGTGCCGGAGAGATGCGCGGAGTGCGGGATCGGACCCGAGTGGCTCGGCAGACCCATGACACTGGAGATCGATCACGTCAACGGGGACTGGCGCGACGACCGGCGGGAGAACCTGCGGCTGCTGTGCCCCAACTGCCACGCCGTCACGAGCACCTGGTGCCGGGGAGGCTCGCGGGACAGTCCACGGCGCCCAGTAGAGTAGGCATCGCTGCGGGCCCGTACCCCAGCAGGCTAGAGGGCGCCGGTTTAGGTCCGGTGTGTCGTGGGTTCGAGTCCCACCGGGCCCACAAGCGAACACCGCCCTGCCCCTACGAATCGTAGGTGCGGGGCGGTTCGTCATCTCAGCCCAACAGCTCCCGTACCACCGGCGTCAGCGCGCGGAACGCCTTGCCGCGGTGGCTGATCGCGTTCTTCTCGGCGGGGGTCAGCTCCGCGCAGGTCCTCGTCTCGCCGTCGGGCTGGAGGATCGGGTCGTAGCCGAAGCCGCCCGTGCCGGCGGGCGCGTGCCGCAGTGTGCCGGTCAGTCGGCCCTCCACCACCCGCTCGGTCCCGTCGGGCAGGGCGAGGGCCGCCGCGCAGGCGAAGTGGGCCGCGCGGTGCTCGTCGGCGATGTCGGAGAGCTGGGCCAGGAGCAGGTCGAGGTTGGCGCGGTCGTCGCCGTGGCGGCCGGACCAGCGGGCCGAGAGGATGCCGGGGGCGCCGCCGAGCACGTCGACGCAGAGGCCGGAGTCGTCGGCGACGGCGGGCAGGCCGGTCGCCTGGGCCAGGGCGTGCGCCTTGAGCAGGGCGTTCTCGGCGAAGGTGACGCCGGTCTCCTTGACGTCGGGGATCTCCGGGTAGGCGTCGGCGCCGACGAGTTCGTGCGGCAGTCCCGCGTCGGCCAGGATCGCCCTGAGTTCGGTGATCTTTCCGGCGTTGCGGGTGGCGAGGATCAAGCGGGTCATGCCCACCAGTATCGGGGGGCCGGACCCGGGCCGGGTGCGGGGGCGCCGGGGCCGGGCGCGCACCCGGAGTCCGGCCGTCCTTACCGGGCGACTGGGCGCTGGGGACTGAGCGACCGGGCGACCGGGCGACTGGGCGACCGCCCGTCGGGCTACTGCGCCTCGAGCGCCTGCCGCTGGATCGTGGCGAGGTCCGCGCAGCCGGCCGAGGCGAGGTCGAGCAGTGCGTTCAGTTCGTCGCGGTCGAAGGGCTGGGCCTCGGCGGTGCCCTGGACCTCGACGAAGCGGCCGTCGCCGGTGCAGACGACGTTCATGTCGGTGTCGGCGCGCACGTCCTCCTCGTAGCAGAGGTCGAGGAGGGGGACGCCGCCGACGATGCCGACGGAGACGGCGCTGACGGTTCCGGTGAGCGGCTGGCGGCCGGGCTTGACGAGCTTGCGGCCGCGGGCCCAGGTCAGGGCGTCGGCGAGGGCGACGTAGGCGCCGGTGATGGCCGCGGTGCGGGTGCCGCCGTCGGCTTGGAGGACGTCGCAGTCCAGGACGACGGTGTTCTCGCCGAGGGCCTTGTAGTCGACGACGGCGCGCAGGGAGCGGCCGATGAGGCGGCTGATCTCGTGGGTGCGGCCGCCGATGCGGCCCTTGACGGATTCGCGGTCGCCGCGGCTGTTGGTGGCGCGGGGCAGCATGGCGTATTCGGCGGTGACCCAGCCTTCGCCGCTGCCCTTGCGCCAGCGCGGGACGCCTTCGGTGACGGAGGCGGTGCACAGCACGCGGGTGTCGCCGAAGGAGACGAGGACGGAGCCTTCGGCGTGCTTGCTCCACCCGCGCTCGATGGTGACCGGGCGGAGTCGTTCGGGGGTGCGGCCGTCGATGCGAGACATGGGGTCGAGCCTAGTGCCCGCGCGGGGGCCGCCGTACCGCGTCCCGGGCATGGGGGAAGGGGGCCGCTCCGCGGGCGGGGCGGCCCCCTTCGCCGGTGAACCGGGGGTTCACATCATGTCTTCGATCTCCGCCGCGATGGGGTCGGCGTCGGTGCCGATGACGACCTGGATCGCGGTGCCCATCTTGACGACGCCGTGGGCGCCGGCGGCCTTGAGCGCGGCTTCGTCGATCAGCGAGGGGTCGCTCACTTCGGTGCGGAGCCGGGTGATGCAGCCTTCGACCTCTTCGATGTTGCCGATGCCGCCGAGCCCGGCGACGATCTTCTCAGCCTTGGTGGCCATGTTCCTTCTCCCTGATCCGAACCGCTTTGTCGCAGTAACCCACAGTTGGCCCATCTTTGCGAGCGGTCGTGTCGCGGGCGCCCGAGGATGGCGATCACGACAGCGGAAACCGTCAGTCGACTGGTCTACACCACCGCCCGTGCGGTGGCCAAACGCGGCGCCGCGCCCAGTCGCCGCGCCGGAGAGGACGGGCATGAGCGCCGACACCGCCGGGCATCAGCGCCGTCACCGCCGGGCATGAGCGCCGACACCGCCGGTGACGCGGGCGCCGCCGCGCCCCGTGCCCGGCGGCCCTGGAACACGCTGTTCCAGGGCTTGCAGAAGATGGGCCGGAGCCTTCAGTTGCCGATCGCGGTGCTGCCGGCCGCGGGGATCCTGAACCGGCTGGGCCAGCCGGACGTGTTCGGCGCCGACGGGCTGGGCTGGACGAACGTGTCCAAGGTGGTGTCGGGGGCGGGCGGGGCGCTGCTGGACGGGCAGCTCGGGCTGCCGATGCTGTTCTGCGTGGGCGTGGCGATCGGGATGGCGAGGAAGGCGGACGGCTCGACGGCGCTGGCCGCGGTGGCGGGCTTCCTCGTCTACTACAACGTGCTGCACCAGTTCCCGGTGGCGTGTCCCGGCGGGACGGCGGTGAGCGCGACGGGGTGCCGGGCGGTCGACGGGTCGGTGGCGCCGTTCGCGTACCAGAATCCGGGGGTGTTCGGGGGGATCGTGCTGGGGCTGCTGTCCGCCTTCTTCTGGCAGCGGCTGCACCGGACGCGGCTGGTGGACTGGCTGGGCTTCTTCAACGGGCGCCGTCTGGTGCCGATCGTGATGGCGTTCACGGCGATCGTCTTCGCGGCGCTGTGCCTGTGGGTGTGGCCGCCGATCGGGGCCGGTCTGGAGGGCTTCGGCGACTGGCTGCGCGGTCGGGGCGCGTGGGGCGCGGGGATCTTCGGGGTGGCGAACCGGGCGCTCCTGGTGGTGGGGCTGCACCAGTTCCTGAACGTGCCGATCTGGTTCCAGTTCGGCACGTATGTGAAGCCGGACGGGACCGTGGTGCACGGCGACGTCAACATGTTCCTGGCCGGGGATCCGCACGCGGGGCAGTTCACCTCGGGTTTCTTCCCGATCATGATGTTCGCGCTGCCGGCGGCGGCGCTGGCGATCACGCACACCGCGCGCCCGGAGCGGCGCAAGGAGGTGGGCGGTCTGATGCTGTCGGTGGCGCTGACGTCGTTCGTCACCGGGATCACCGAGCCGCTGGAGTACTCCTTCCTCTTCGTCGCGCCGGCGCTGTACGCGGTGCACGCCGTGCTGACCGGGGCGTCGATGGCGGTGACGTGGGCGCTGGGGGTGCACGACGGGTTCAGCTTCTCGGCGGGGCTGATCGACTACGTGATCAACTGGAGCCTGGCGACCAGGCCGTGGGGGATCGCCGTGATCGGGGTGTGCTTCGCGGCGGTGTACTACGCGGTCTTCCGTTTCGCGATCCGGCGGTTCGACCTCAAGACTCCCGGCCGGGAGCCGGAGGACGAGGTGGAGGACAGCGCGCGGCCCTGAGAGCGGGCCGGAGAGGACTCCGGGAGGACGCCCGGGGGACCAGGCACGGACGGTAGCGGTTCCGTAGCGGGAATCGCGGGTTCCGTGTGCCGCCTTCATCGTGTACAACAGGTCTACACCACTGAGTGGTGTAGACCACCACCCGATGGAGGACGTGATGAGCACCGCCACCGAGTCACCGACGGCGGCACCCGCGAAGAAGAAGCGGGGTTCGGGCCTGTTCCAAGGTTTGCAGAAGATCGGCCGGAGCCTCCAGCTTCCCATCGCCGTCCTCCCCGCGGCGGGCATCCTGCTGCGCCTGGGCCAGCCGGACGTGCACGACAAGCTGCACCTGCCGGACAAGGTGACCGCGGTGTTCGCCACGGCCGGCGGCGCCATCTTCGACAACCTGCCGATGCTGTTCTGCATAGGCGTCGCCATCGGCTTCGCCAAGAAGTCCGACGGCTCCACGGCGCTGGCCGGTCTGGTCGGCTTCCTGGTCTACAGCAACGTGCTCAAGGCGTTCCCGGTGACCGAGGCGAAGGTCCAGGCCGGCGCCGACGTGGCCGCGACCTACAACAACCCCGGCGTCCTCGGCGGCATCCTCATGGGCCTGCTCTCCGCGGTGCTGTGGCAGCGCTACCACCGCAAGAGGCTGGTGGACTGGCTCGGCTTCTTCAACGGCCGCCGTCTGGTGCCGATCATCATGGCCTTCGTCGGCACCGCGATGGGCGTGTTCTTCGGCCTGGTGTGGAAGCCGATCGGCGAGGGCATCTCCGACTTCGGCGAGTGGATCACCGGCCTGGGCGCCCTCGGCGCCGGTCTGTTCGGCCTGATCAACCGCGCGCTGATCCCGGTCGGCATGCACCAGTTCGTCAACACCGTCTCCTGGTTCCAGATCGGCGACTACACGAATTCGGCCGGGCAGGTCGTGCACGGCGACCTCAACCGCTTCTTCGCCGGCGACCCGACCGCCGGGCAGTTCATGTCCGGCTTCTTCCCGATCATGATGTTCGGCCTGCCGGCCGCCGCGCTCGCCATCGCGCACTCGGCTCGCCCGGAGCGCCGCAAGGCGGTCCTCGGCATGATGATCTCGCTCGCGCTGACCTCCTTCGTGACCGGGGTGACCGAGCCGATCGAGTTCTCCTTCATGTTCATCGCGCCGCTGCTGTACGCGATCCACGCGGTGCTGACCGCCGTCTCCATGGCGGTCACCTGGGCGCTGGGCGTGCACGCCGGCTTCACCTTCTCGGCCGGCTTCATCGACTACGCCCTGAACTGGGACCTGGCGACCAAGCCGTGGCTGATCATCCCGATCGGGCTGGTCTTCGCGGCCGTCTACTACGGCGTCTTCCGGTTCGCCATCGCCAGGTTCGACCTCCCGACCCCGGGCCGCGAACCCGAGGAGGAGGTCGAGGACCTCACCAAGGCGTGAGCCCTCCCCCGTGATCCGGCGAGGCCCCCGAGCACCTGGCTCGGGGGCCTCCTCGTGCCGCCGCGCGGCCCGGCCGCAGCGGCGCCGCGGCGGCCGCGGCGTCCTCAGATCTCGTACGTCGCTCCCGGCGCCGCCAGTTCCACCGGGCCGGTGTACGCCGCGCGGGCGTCGGCGAGGTTGATCTGCGGGTCGGTCCACGGCGGGATGTGGGTGAGGACCAGGCGGCGGGCCCCGGAGCGGGCGGCGGACTCCCCGGCCTCGCGGCCGTTGAGGTGCAGGTCGGGGATGTTCTCCTTGCCGTCCGTGAAGGCGGCCTCGCACAGGAACAGGTCGGCGTCGCGGGCCAGTTCGTCCAGGGCCTCGCTGACGCCGGTGTCGCCCGAGTACGTCAGGACGGCGCCGCCGTGCTCGACGCGGATCGCGTACGCCTCCACCGGGTGGGCCACCCGCTCGGTGTGCACGGTGAACGGGCCGATCTCGAAGACGCCCGGCTTGACCGTGTGGAAGTCGAAGACCTCGCTCATCGACGAGGCGGTGGGGGTGTCGGCGTAGGCGGTGGTGAGCCGGTGCTCGGCGCCCTCGGGTCCGTAGACCGGCAGGGCCGGGCAGCGGCCTCCGTCGTGCCGGTAGTAACGGGCGACGAAGTAGGCGCACATGTCGATGCAGTGGTCGGCGTGCAGATGGCTCAGGAAGATCGCGTCGAGGTCGTAGAGACCGCAGTGGCGCTGCAACTCGCCCAGGGCGCCGTTGCCCATGTCGAGGAGCAGCCGGAAGCCGTCGGCCTCTACGAGGTAGCTCGAACAGGCCGATTCCGCGGACGGGAACGACCCCGAGCAGCCGACGACGGTGAGCTTCATGGAGCAGAAACCTCCGTTGGCGTGATGGATACGGATGGTGACGGGGGTCGTGCGGTCCGTCGAGCGTACGGCGCACGGCGACCGGTCGCTCCTCCCGCACGGGCCGTTGTGGGCGAACTCACCTGTGGCGTCACCGGTTCGGCTGGACGTGGGGCGCACGAGGTACGCGAGAGGGCGCGCATGGACGGTCGCGCGCCGGTAACGTCATCCCTATGGATACCTCCTGGTGGCTGGCGCTCGCCGCGGTGGTGCTGCTCGCCCTCGTCGCCACGCTGGTGGACGGGTGGGGCCGGGGCCGCCGCCCGGCGAGGCGCAGGACGCGGCCGCCGGGCCGTCCGCCGGGCCGTCCGGGGGGCCGGGCCGCCGCCCGTCCGCGGCCCGCGGAGATCTGGTGGGCCAACGTCCCCTACGAGGAGGGCGACGGGTCGAAGGACCGGCCCTGCCTGGTGCTCTCCGTGCGCGGCCGGCGCGCCCGGGTCGCGAAGATCACCAGCAGGTACCACGACGAGCGGGCCGGGGTGATCCCGCTGCCGCCCGGCTCGGTGGGGGACGCGCAGGGGCGGACCAGCTTCCTGGAGACCGACGAGGTGCGGGAGGTGCCGGTGTGGGACTTCCGGCGCCGGGTGGGGGTCGTGGACCCGGTGCTCTGGGACCAGGTGCGCTACCTGGCCGGTTGAGCCGCCCGGCGCCGCGCGGATCACGGCCGGGCTGCCACCCGCACCGAGACCGTCCACGCCTGGAGGGCCATGCAGGAGACCCGGCCGGGCTTGGAGGCGCACAGCGGACGGGACGAGGTCAGCACGGCCGCGCCGGGCGAGACGGCGGTGTAGGCGGCGAGCGCGTCGCCCGGCAGGATCACGATGCCCGCGTCGGCGCCCTTGAGCACGTGGCCGCTGGTCCTGACCGGGGCCCACGGGCGGTCCTTGGCGCCGCCGAGGTCCACGCGCAGCGAACCGCCGACGGTCAGGCACACGGTGCGGCCGGAGTCGGCGACGCCGAGCTGGATGTGGCCGGTGCAGCGGGAGGGCTTCGCGGCCGACGCGGAGGCGGACGCCGAGCCCGATGCGGAAGAGGGGGGCGACGACGGGGACGCGGGGCGGGTCGGCGTGGGCGAGGCGGGCGCGGGGGTGGCCGCCGGAGCTGACGCCGAGGAGGACCCGGCTCCGGAACCGGACTTGCCGTCGCTCTGCGCGCCGCATCCGGCGGCGAGCAGGACCGCCGCCGCGGCGGCGGTGGCGACGGCGGTGGGGTGGAGCGTCGTACGGCGCATGGGGCGTCTGCCTCTCTGCTGATCTGTCGATCGCCTGACTGCCGTGCTGGGCGTCCCGGGTCCGGGCGCTCAGTGCCCTGACGCCGATGAGACGTTTCTCCAGCACATCAGGATCCCCTCCCCCGCGCACGCCGGAACCCCGGCCGGCGCCTGTGCGCCGACCGGGGTTCCGGTGCGGGTGAGCCGGGCCGATCAGCGGGTCGTCAGGGCGGTGTCGTCCACGACGAAGCTGCTCTGAAGGGAGGAGTCCTCGACTCCGCTGAACTTCAGGGTGACCGTCGAGCCCGCGAAGGAGGACAGGTCGAAGGTCTTCTGGCTGTAGCCCGCGGCCGCGTTCAGGTTGGAGTAGGTGGCCAGGGTCGTCGAGTTGGCGCTCACCGTCAGCTTGTCGTATTGGCTGGTGGTGGAGGTCTCGGCCGTGTCGACGTGCAGGTAGAAGGTGAGCGTGGCCTTGCAGCCGGAGGGGACGGTCACCGACTGGGTCACCGTGTCGGTGTGCGCGCTGCCGTAGCCGTCGAGCCACGCCTTGTAGGTTCCGCCGTGTGCGGCCTCGCCGGTGTCGTTGGTGATGACGCCGCCGGAGGCGGTCCAGGCGGTGTTGCCGGACTCGAAGCCGGGGTTGGCGAGAAGCTGGGCGGCGGTGCAGGTGCCGCCGCCGCCGACCGTCCACGTGAACGAGGTCGCGCCGGAGGCGCCGGTGGAGTCCTTGGCGGTGACCGTGACCTGGTAGGTCCCCGCGGTGGACGCCGTGCCGGAGATCAGGCCGCTCGAGGCGTTGACGGACAGTCCGGCCGGAAGACCGGAGGCGCTGTAGGTGAGAGCAGCGCCCGCGCTGTCCGTGGCGCGGATCTGGAGGCTGACCGAGCCGCCGGCAGCGGTGGACTGGTTGCCGGGGTTGGTGACGCTGACGGTGTTGCCCGAGCCGCCGCCCGCGGTGAAGGCGGTGGTCCCGTTCGGGGTGCCCCAGCCGGTCGGGCCGTCGTAGCCGGCGCCCGCCTTGCAGAAGTAGGCGGTGGAGCAGGAGCCGTTGGAGCCGCTGGTCACGTCGTACAGGTTGCCGGTGTGGCTGTAGGGGTACTTCGCCGGGTAGTCGGAGGCGCCCGGGGCGCCCGCGAGGGCGTAGACGCCGGCGATGATCGGCGCGGCGGCGCTGGTGCCGCCGTAGACCGCCCAGCCGGAGCCGCCGTAGGTGTCGTAGACCGCCACGCCGGTGGCCGGGTCGGCGACCGCGGAGACGTCGGCCTCCATGCGCTTGCCGCAGCCGGTGTCGGTCTGCCAGCTCGGCTTGGGGTCGTACGCGGAGCAGCCGGAGCCGGTGCCCTCGGTCGAGCTGGTGCTCCACACCGACTCGGTCCAGCCGCGGGAGTTGGAGGAGGTGTTCAGCGCGGTGCCGCCGACGGCGGTGACGTACTGAGAGGTCGCCGGGTACTCGGCGCCGTAGCCGGAGTCGCCCGCGGAGACGGTGATGGCGACGCCCGGGTGCTTGAAGTACTGGGTGTCCTCGCTGGTCTGGCCGGAGGACTCGCCGCCGCCCCAACTGTTGGAGACGACCTTGGCGCCGAGCGAGACGGCCTCGTTCTCGGCGATGCCGAGGTCGGTGTCGTTGGCGGAGTTGGCCTCGACCAGGACGATGGAGCAGTTCGGGCAGACCGCGCTGACCATGTCGAGGTCCAGCGCCTCTTCACCGGCCCAGCCGGTGTCGTTGGTCGGCAGCGAGGTGGTCGAGCCGGTCTGGCTGACCTGCTTGAAGCAGCCGTTGGCCTTGGTGCAGGCGGACAGGCCGTACTGGGAGCGGTAGGTGCCCAGGTCCGCTTCGGCGTTGGGGTCGTTGAAGGCGTCGACCACGGCGACCGTCAGGCCGGAACCGCCCGTGCTGGGCAGCTTGTAGGCGCTGTGCAGGTTGGCCGGGGACAGGCCGGAGGGCGTGGCGGCGGCGAGGGCCGCGGCGAGCTGCTGCTTGATGTCGGTGCGGCGCTCGGCGAAGCAAGACGCCTTTCCGCGGGGGGCGGTGGCGCACAGGCGCTGGGTGGGGACCTTCTGGCCGGCCGTGCCGGTGGAGTGGAAGGTCTGGCGCTCGGGGGCGGTCAGGGCCTGCGCGTTCTGCGCGGACGGGGAGGGTCCGTCCGCGACGGCGGACGCCGCGGCTCCGGCCGCCGGGGCCGCCGTGAGACCGGCGACGGTGAGGGCGAGAGAGGGAAGGGCGACGGCGAGGAGTCTTCGCAGGCTCCGTCTGCGCTCGCTCGGGCGTGACTCACGCATGGGGTACTGCCTCCGTCGGGAAGTGGGGTTTCGTCCTGGGTGGGCAGGCCCGTGACGCGCGTTGCGGCGGCGAGACCGCGCAGTCATGAGCATGACACTTGTGCTCCTCTGATGCTGTGGGGCCAGACATCACAGGGCGCGGGAGGAACTTAGCCCCGGCCTCGGCGGACCGGCAGTAGCACACGCGCTTCTTTGCCACGCCATTGAACGAGATTGGCCCCCTCGTGAAAGAGGGGGCCGATGCGCGCGGAAAGAAAACGGGGAGCGGCGCCCCCGATCGGGTCACGGCGAGCGGCGCGGGCGCGCGAACCGGACGGAGTGCGAGCGGCGGGGGCTCGCGGATCGGCCGGCACACGGGCGGCACGGGCCCGCGGACCGGACGGCACGGGCCCGCGGACCGGCCGACGTACGAGCGGCGTGAGTCGCGCCGGAGCGCGGGCGCGGGCCCGCGAGAGCCGCCCGTCGTCGCGGGCGCACCGCGCGCCGCGCCCGCACGCGGACGCGAGCCCGGGGCCGAGCACCCGGCTACGGGCCGGGCGGCCCGACGCGGACGCTGAGCCCGGGTGCGCGGGCCGGGCGGCGGGGAGCCGGGGCCGGGGCAGCCGGGGGCGGCGCGGCCGGCCGGGTCCCGGCGTCGGCCGGGAGTCCGCGCGGCGGCCGGGAGGGCGGGGCGCCCCGGGAGGGCGGGGCGCTCGGCTGAGGGGGCTCAGGCCCAGAGTTGGCCGTGGAGGGCCTCGACGGCCTCCTCGGTGGTGGCCGCGGTGTAGACGCCGGTGGAGAGGTACTTCCAGCCGCCGTCGGCGACGACGAACACGATGTCGGCGCTCTCGCCCGCCGTGACCGCCTTGGCGCCGACGCCGAGCGCGGCGTGCAGGACCGCGCCCGTCGAGACGCCCGCGAAGACGCCCTCCTGCTGGAGCAGTTCCCGCGTGCGGGCGACCGCGTCGGCGGAGCCGACCGAGAAGCGGGAGGTGAGCACGGAGGCGTCGTACAGCTCGGGGACGAAGCCCTCGTCGAGGTTGCGCAGGCCGTAGACCAGGTCGTCGTAGCGCGGCTCGGCCGCGACGATCCTGACGTCCGGCTTGTGCTCGCGCAGGTAGCGGCCGACGCCCATCAGGGTGCCGGTGGTGCCGAGCCCCGCCACGAAGTGGGTGACGGAGGGCAGGTCCGCGAGGATCTCCGGGCCGGTGGTGGCGTAGTGCGCGCCGGCGTTGTCCGGGTTGCCGTACTGGTAGAGCATCACCCAGTCGGGGTGCGCGGCGGCGTGCTCCTTGGCCACGCGCACGGCCGTGTTGGAGCCGCCCGCGGCCGGGGAGGAGATGATCTCCGCTCCCCACATGGCGAGCAGGTCCCGGCGCTCCTGCGAGGTGTTCTCGGGCATCACGCACACCATGCGGTAGCCCTTGAGCTTGGCCGCCATGGCGAGCGAGATGCCGGTGTTGCCGGAGGTGGGCTCCAGGATCGTGCAGCCGGGAGTCAGCCGGCCGTCCTTCTCCGCCTGCTCGACCATGTGCAGGGCGGGGCGGTCCTTGACGGAGCCGGTCGGATTGCGGTCCTCCAGCTTCGCCCAGATCCGGACGTCCTCGGACGGCGAGAGCCGCGGCAGGCGCACCAGCGGGGTGTTGCCCACCGCGGCGAGCGGGGAGTCGTAGCGCATCGCTGCTCAGCGGCCGATCAGCGCATGCCGCCGGCCACGGCCGGCAGGATCGTCACGTTGTCGCCGTCGGCGAGCTTGGTGGAGATGCCGTCCAGGAAGCGGACGTCCTCGTCGTTGAGGTAGACGTTGACGAACCGGCGGAGCTGGTCGCCGTCCACGATGCGGGCCTGGACGCCCGGGTGGCGGGTCTCCAGGTCGGCGAACAGCTCGGCGAGGGTCTCCCCGGCGCCCTCCACCGTCTTCTGGCCGTCGGTGTAGGTACGGAGGATGGTCGGGATGCGGACCTCGATGGCCATGGGTGCGGGCTCCTGTCAGGAAGGTTCGTCGAAGGTGGGGCACGCGGCGGCGCCCCGCGGCTCACGGCCGTGCGGCGGCAGGGGTCGTCAACAGAGGGCGCTGTCGAGCCTGCACAGGTCGACGTGCAGCCGCGCCACGAGCAGCGTGCCCGGCGTCTCGTCGCTCACGTCGTGGAGAACCATGGGCTCATCGTATCGATTCCCCCTCCGGCCTCCCGTATGTGATCTCACGCCTCGGACGGCTGGTGACCGCACGCCGGGACGGCGGCGCCCCGGCGGCGTCAGTACGCCTCCACCACCTTGACGTCCTCCTCCGTGACCTGGCCCTCCACGATGCGGAACGAGCGGAACTGGAACGGCCCGGCGCCGTCGGCGTCCGCGGTGGAGACCAGCACGTAGTGCGCGCCGGGCTCGTTGGCGTAGGAGACGTCCGTGCGCGAGGGGTAGGCCTCGGTGGCCGTGTGCGAGTGGTAGACGATCGCCGGCTCCTCGTCGCGGTCGTCCATCTCGCGGTAGAGCCGGAGCAGGTCCTGGGAGTCGAACTCGTAGAAGGTGGGCGAGCGGGCCGCGTTCAGCATGGGGATGAACCGCTCGGGGCGGTCGGCGCCCGTCGGTCCGGCGACCACGCCGCACGCCTCGTCGGGGTGGTCCGCGCGGGCGTGCGCGACGATCTGGTCGTAGAGCGACTGGGTGAGGGTCAGCATGGGGCTCAGAATAGACAGAGGGGCCGTTCCGTACCGAGGGATGGTACGGAACGGCCCACATGCCGGACGCCCCGCTCTCGCCGGGCGTCCGGGCCGGGAGGCCGCCGGGGTCAGCCGACCTTCTCCGGCTGCGGCGCGCGGCGCTCGGCGACCTCGGGGTCGCGGGCCTTGAGGACCGCCCAGCCGACGGCGAGGGCGGCGGCCCACACCGCCATCACGTACAGGCAGATCCGGGAGTCGGCGTCGTAGGCGATCAGTCCGGTGACGAAGAGCAGGAACGCGATGGCGACGTACGAGCACACCGCGCCGCCCGGCGCCGGGAAGGAGGAGGCGGGCAGCCGGCCCGCGTCCACCGCCCTGCGGTACCGCACGTGGCTGACCAGGATCATCAGCCAGGTCCAGATGCCGGCCGCGGTGGCGACCGAGGTGACGTAGCCGAACGCCTTCTCCGGGACGACGTAGTTCAGCACCACGCCGATGGCCGTGAAGGCGACCGACACGGTGATGCCGAGCGCCGGCGTCTTGCTGGCGGACAGCCTGCCGAACGCCCGGGGCGCCTCCCTGTTGTCGGCGAGGGTGCGCAGCATGCGGCCGGTAGAGTACATGCCGGAGTTGCAGGAGGACAGCGCCGCGGTGAGCACCACGAAGTTGACGATGCCCGCGCCTGCCGGGATGCCGATGACCGCGAACGCCTTCACGAAGGGGCTCACCCCGGCCGCGAACTGGGTCCACTTCACCACGCAGAGGATCACGGTGAGGGCGCCGACGTAGAAGAGGGCGATGCGCCAGGGCAGCGTGTTGATCGCCTTGGGCAGGGTCTTCTCCGGGTCCTCGGACTCGCCCGCGGTGACGCCGACCAGCTCCACGGCCAGGTAGGCGAACATGACGCCCTGGAGGGTCATCAGCGAGGAGCCGACGCCCTGGGGGAAGAAGCCGTCGAACCGCCACAGGTTGGCGACCGAGGCGGTGTCGCCGGCCTGGCTGAAGCCGAAGGTGAGCACGCCCAGACCGATGACGATCATGCCGATGAGCGCGGTGACCTTCACCATCGAGAACCAGAACTCGATCTCGCCGAACAGCTTCACCGAGATCAGGTTGGCCGTGAACAGGACGACCAGGAAGACCAGCGCCGTCGCCCACTGCGGGACGGACGGGAACCAGTAGTGGACGTAGATCGCGGCGGCCGTCAGCTCGGCCATGCCGGTCACCACCCACATCAGCCAGTACGTCCAGCCGGTGAAGTAGCCGAAGAACGGGCCGAGGAACTCGCGGGAGTACTCCGCGAAGGAGCCCGAGACCGGGCGGTACAGGAGCAGCTCGCCGAGCGCCCGCATGATGAAGAAGATGACGACGCCGGCCAGGGCGTACATGACGATGAGGCTGGGGCCCGCCTTGGCGATGTTCGCCCCGGCGCCCAGGAACAGGCCGACGCCGACGGCGCCGCCGATGGCGATCATCTGGACCTGACGGCTGCCGAGTCCTCGCTCGTACCCCTCCTCGGGGGCGTCGGCGCCCTGGGGAGGGGTCTCGGTGACCTTCGGAGAGGTCATGTCGTGTGCGCCTTTCTCCACGCCGGTCCGGGCCGCTGGCGGCCTCGGACCGGATCTCGGTCCCCCCGGACAGAAAGAAAGGGAGTGTGTGCCGGGCGGCAGGCCGCCGCTGCGGTGACACGATCGCTTCCCGGACCTGAGCGCCCGCTGGGCGAACGCGCGACCAGGGCACACCGCTGCGATCAGTGCAAAAAGGAGAATAACCGGGCAGAAGCGTGAGGACCGGGCGGGAGCGCGGAATTCAGGGCAGGAGCGTGGAGATCAGGGTCTCCTGGAGGCCGCCCAGCCACAGGTACGCCATCACCATGGGCTTGCGCGGGTCCTCGTCCGGCAGCGTGTACAGCTCGTCGGCTTCGTCCTCGGCGTCGATCTCCAGCCGGGACCCGATGGCCAGGCGCAGATCGTTCAGGGCGCCCAGCCAGCGCCGGGACTCCTGCGGCGACAGCTTCAGCACGGCCCCGCCCTCGCCCTGCGGCGACAGCTCGTTGAGCGAGTGCACCACCGCCAGCGCGTTCTCCCGCTTTCCGGCGCGCAGGTCGTTCTCGGTGTAGCGGCGGAACTCGGCGGAGTGGGAGCGCCGCTCGGCGGCCTCCCGCCCGTCGCCCTGCGGCTGGTCGGGGCCGCCGTAGGCGTCCGGGAAGAGCCGCCGGAGCACCGGGTCGGAGGGCGGCTCGCTCGGCCCCTCGGCGAACAGCTCGGCCAGCGGGTCGGCGGCGGCGTCCTCGGCCGGTCCCGGCCCGATCAGCTCCAGGAGCTGCACGGCCAGCGAGCGGATGATGGAGATCTCGACGTCGTCGAGGGCGACGGCCGCGCCGCCGCCGGGGAGCGGTTCGAAGGTTCCTGGCATGGAGGGGGTTCGCTGCTTCCGGTCGGTCCGGGCTGTTCCTGCTGGCGGCTGCCGCTGCCCGCGGCTGCTACTTGCGGTCCTGCTGGAGGGTGGCCCACAGCCCGTAGCCGTGCATGGCCTGCACGTCCCGTTCCATCTCCTCGCGCGATCCGCTGGAGACGACCGCCCGGCCCTTGTGGTGGACGTCCATCATGAGCTTGGTGGCCTTGTCCTTGGAGTAGCCGAAGTAGCTCTGGAAGACGTACGTCACATAGCTCATGAGATTGACGGGATCGTTGTGGACGATCGTCACCCAGGGGACGTCGGGCTCGGGTACGGCGAAGACCTCTTGCGCCGACTCGGTCTTCTCGATCTCGATGGGTGCGGCTGCCGTCACAGGGCCCATGCTGCCACTACCTGGGGGCGGGAACACAAACAGGCGTGGTGCGGGCCGCGTGGCGGCCCCGGCGGCGCCCCCGACGGCGCCCTCGGCGGCCCACGACGGAACCGTCGGCGCCCCCCGCGGAACCTTTATTCGTCAGACTGACGAAATGGGAGTACGATTCCTGGCCGTGCCGCAAGGCGACCGGGGGCTGCCCCGGTCCCCCGGCGTGTCCGGGGCGCCGGGGGACCGGGGCGTCGCGGATTCGAAGCGGTTCCAAGCTGTTCGAAGCTAGGAGAGGTGTGGTGGACGTGGCGGACTTTGGCCTGCCGGTGGACGTTCCCTCGACGGCGCTCTTCACCGATCACTACGAGCTGACCATGCTCCAGGCCGCGCTGAAGGCGGGCACGGCGGAGCGGCGCTGCGTCTTCGAGGTGTTCACCCGGCGGCTGCCCGAAGGCCGCCGGTACGGGGTGCTGGCCGGGACCGGCCGGGTGCTGGACGCGGTGGAGAACTTCCGCTTCGAGCCGGCCGTCCTCGGCTATCTGCGCGAGCACCGGGTGGTGGACGAGGCGACCCTCCAGTGGCTGGCCGGCTACCGGTTCCGCGGGGACGTCTGGGGCTACCCCGAGGGCGAGGTGTACTTCCCCGGCTCGCCGGTCATGCGGGTGGAGGGGTCCTTCGGCGAGTGCGTGCTGCTGGAGACCGTGATCCTGTCGATCCTCAACCACGACTCCGCCATCGCGGCCGCCGCCTCCCGGATGTCCTCGGCCGCCGGGGACCGGCCGCTGATCGAGATGGGCGCACGGCGCACCCACGAGCTGGCCGCCGTCGCCGCCTCGCGCGCCGCCTACGTCGGCGGCTTCGCCTCCACCTCCGACCTGGCTGCCGGCTTCCGCTACGGCATCCCCACCGTCGGCACCTCCGCCCACGCCTTCACCCTGCTGCACGACCGCGAGCGGGACGCCTTCCAGGCGCAGGTGGAGTCCCTCGGCCGGGGCACCACGCTGCTGGTGGACACCTACGACGTCGCCGAGGCCGTCCGCGCCGCCGTGGAGGTCGCCGGACCGGAGCTGGGCGCGGTGCGCATCGACTCCGGGGACCTGCTGCTGGTCGCGCACCGGGTGCGCCAGCAGCTCGACGAGCTGGGCGCCCGCGACACGCGGATCGTGGTGACCTCGGACCTCGACGAGTACGCCATCGCCTCGCTGGCGGCGGCGCCGGTGGACGCCTACGGCGTCGGCACCCAGCTCGTCACCGGCTCCGGGCACCCCACCTGCTCGATGGTCTACAAGCTGGTCGCCCGCGCCGAGTCCGCCGACCTGGCGGCCCCGCTGACGCCGGTGGCGAAGAAGGCCAGCGGCGGCAAGACCTCGGTCGGCGGCCGCAAGTGGGCCGCGCGCCGGCTGGACGCGGACGGCGCCGCGCGGACCGAGGTGGTCGGCACCGGCCCGGTGCCCCCCGATCTGGCCGGCCGGCAACTGCTGGTCGAGCTGGTCAGGGACGGCAAGGCGGTCGGCCGGGAGCCGCTGGACGCAGTCCGGGACCGGCACGCCGCCGCCCGCGCCAATCTGCCGTTGTCGGCGACGCAGCTCTCCCGAGGGGAACCCGTCCTTCCGACGGAGTACGTCCACGGGCCTTCGGGTAGCTAAAGCGGGTGCCCGCTTCCCGCCAGCCCGTCCCGCCCACGACGCCCCCCTCCCCCTGATCGCCAGAGCCGAAGGACACCGTCATGCGTCGCGCCTTGATCGTCGTCGATGTGCAGAACGACTTCTGCGAGGGGGGCAGCCTCGCGGTGGCCGGCGGCGCGGACGTCGCCGCCGCGATCACCGAGCTGATCGGGCAGGCTCCCGCCGGGTACCGGCACGTGGCGGCCACCCGCGACTGCCACGTCGCGCCCGGCGGGCACTTCGCCGACCAGCCCGACTACGTCCACTCCTGGCCCGCGCACTGCGTGGCGGGCACCGAGGGGGTGGGCTTCCACCCGAACTTCGCGCCCGCCGTCGCCTCCGGCGCGGTCGACGCGGTGTTCGACAAGGGCGCCTACGCGGCGGCGTACAGCGGCTTCGAGGGCGCCGACGAGAACGGCGTGTCGCTGGCCGAGTGGCTGCGCGCCCGGCACGTCGAGGAGGTGGACGTGGTCGGCATCGCCACCGACCACTGTGTGCGCGCCACCGCCCTGGACGCCGCGCGGGAGGGCTTTCGCACCCAGGTCCTGCTGGACCTGACCGCCGGAGTGGCCGCGCAGACCACCGAGCGGGCGCTGGAGGAGCTGCGCCGGGCGGGCGTCGCGCTGACCGGCGAGCCCGCAGTCGGCTGACCGGCGAGCCCGTGGTCGCCTGACCGGCGGCTAGGCAGGGGCCGGGGCAGGCGGGCGGAGCAGGGTTCTGATCGGCTGCCACAGCTCGGGCGGCCCGAGCGGCGCCCCGGCGGCGCGGTCGGCGGCCTCGGGCGCGGTGCGCCATATCAGGCCGTCGGGGTGGTGCAGCACCGCGGTGATCTCGTCCGGGGTGGGCGGTGCGTCGTTGCCCCGCAGGTAGACCGCGCGCAGGCCCAGGTTGCGCAGCCGGGTCAGGGCGCGGGACCGGTTGACCGCGTGGACGAGCACGCGGACGCCGCCGCGGCCGTCGGGGGCCGGGCTGGGCAGGTTCAAGGCCACCACGACGGTGCCGTTCGGCAGCTTGCTGAAACCTCCTGTGGCCATGCGGTCACTTCCCCGTTCCGGTCGAGGGCTCTGCGGGTGTCAATAAGAGAGCCACAGCAGGCACCTAAACACGATCGGCGGCGACCCGCCAGGGGGTCGCCGCCGAAATGCTTCTGACCTGCGCTTTTTGCCGCTACTTCACCGCGGGTCCGACTTCCAGCTCGATCGTGGAGCCGTCGCGGGCCTCCTTGGTGATCTTGATCTTGGTGTTGGTGTCAGTGACCTTGACCCCGGCCGCCGGGTTCGAGGCGTCCCAGTAGGAGCTGGTGTGGTCGTTGAAGACCGGCGTCCCGGGCGACGACTTGATCACGGTCGCCGCGTCCGCCTTGTGCAGGGTGATGCCGTCGGTGCGGAAGGTGCTGAACGGCGAGTCGTAGGACTGGATGCGGTTGCGCATCGGCGTGCCGTCGGACCACTTGAGCACGTTCGGGTGCGAGTCGACCGGGAGGATCAGACCGGCGCCCGCGTGCGCGCTGGTGTTGTCGTCCGCCTGGGAGGTGTCCCACTTCCAGATCAGCAGGCCGTTCTGGTACGGGTAGTGCTCCACCCAGTCGGGGCGCGCGGCCGAACCGAAGTTGTACGGGCCGGTCTTGAGCGTGCTGTCGTACGAGGCGTACTGGCGGTTCTCGGCGAGGTAGTACTGCGCGTAGTCCTTGGTGAAGGACGCGCCGATGCGGGAGAAGCCGTCGGCGGTCCAGGCCGGGTCGGCGCTCTCGGCGTCGTCGGCGAACACGGCCGCGCCGTCGGCGGTCACCGTGATCTCGTCGGCCGCGAAGCCCTTCTGCGCCACGCCGCCGTCCGTCTGGTAGCGGAAGCGGAGCTGGATCTTCTGCCCGGCGTAGGCGTCCAGCGGGTACGCCAGCTTCTGGTAGCCGTCGGCCGTGCCGGTCAGGACCGGCGTGCCGCTGGAGTCGCGCGGGATCGGCTGCCCGTCCGCCGTGCCGTCCAGGGCGGTCCAGTGGGCGCCGCCGTCGGCGGACGCCTCGGTGTAGAGGAAGTCGTAGCCGGACTCGATGTCGTACCAGCCGTCCAGGGTGAGGGCGGCCGACTTCTTGCCGGTGAGGTCCACGGACCGGGTCAGCGTGTTCTTCAGGTCATTGCCGCTGCCGCTCCACCACTGGGCGCTGCCCTGCGCCGGGGTGACGACGGCGGTGGTGACCGCCTTGTCGGGCAGCGAGACCACCACGGCCTGACGGTACTTGGTGTTGTACTCGGCCAGGCCCAGCTTGTGCCAGGACCGCACGCCCGCCTTGGCCGCGTCGAAGTCCAGCCAGCCCAGTTGGAGCTTGTCCCAGGCGTTCATGTCGCCGGGCAGGTCACCGATGGCGTTCTCGCCGCGGCCGAGCCAGGAGCCGGAGGACATCAGCGTCCAGAAGCCGGTGGAGTTCTCGCCGCCGGCGGTGTCGTACTCGTCGGGCAGGCCGAGGTCGTGGCCGTACTCGTGGGCGTAGACGCCGAGTCCGCCGTTCTCCGGCTGGATGGTGTAGTCGCCGACCCAGACGCCGGTGTCCCCGATCTGCGCGCCGCCGAGCTTGTTCTGCGCCGGGCCGGTGGACCCGGCGTCGGTGCCGAAGGCGTACCAGCGGTGTGCCCAGATCGCGTCCTTGCCCTGGACGCCGCCGCCCGCGGACTCGTCCTCGCCGGCGTGCACGATCTGGAAGTGGTCGATGTAGCCGTCGGGCTCGTTGAAGTCGCCGTCGCCGTCGTAGTCGTAGCGGTCCCACTGGTCGTACTGCGCCAGGTCCGCCTTGACGGCCGCGTCGGACTCGCCGGCCGCCTTCCGCTGGGCGACCCAGGCGTTGACGCCGTCGCTGACGACGTTCCACACGCTCGGGCAGTTGGTGGAGCCGCACGCGTCGTTGCCGTAACGGGCCTCGTTGTAGGGCACCTTGACCCAGTTGGAGACCTCGCCGTCGACCGAGTAGCGGCCCGAGGACTGCTTCTCGTAGTACTTCTTGACCGACTCGGTTTTCTTGGCGGTGCCGAAGTACAGGTCTTGGTAGTGCTTCTGGTCGTAGTCCTTCTGCCAGGCCGTGGAGTTGTCCTTCGCACGGTCCGGCGCGGCTATCTGGTTGTGCAGGGGGCCGGCGGTCCCGCCGTACTTCGGGTCCGCCTCATCGCCGAACTCGACCAGGATGGTGAAGATCTTGTCGGTCTTCTCCCGGCCCAGTTCCACGTACTTGGTGTCGCCCCTGCGGCCGGTGAGCGGGACGACCTTGGAGCCGTCGCGCTCCTGCACGTGGGCCTTGCCCGCGATGACCTGCTTCAGGGCCTCCTGCCGCTGGGCCTGCTGGGTCCGGCTCAACGGACCGTCGAGGTCGTGCGGTTGCTGCCCGACCGGCTGCGGATCGTGCCGGTGCACGGCAGCGGCGGCGCCGCCCTCGGCGGCCGCCTCCGCGACGGCGAACGTCGAGAACGCGGCGGTGGCCGCCGTGAGCGCCGCGGTGATCGCGACGGCTCTGAACGTCCAGGGTCTCGTATGCACTTGATTCCTCCCCTGACGCGTCGTGCGCACGGAGGCGAGGAGCTGAGGCCACGAGAGGGTCCGCGCGCGAGGAACGCGTGTTGTCAAGTGACGACATTTGACTGGAGGTTTACGAAAAAAGACAGATCTTGACTTGGACAGGTCAAGTGCGTTATGTGAAGCGGGTGTTCGCTTTACGAACAGTCGACCAAGTCGCCGAGGGTGACGTGATCCGCGTGGTCGGCGCGGTCGTTGGAGTCGGCGCCGTAGGCGGATTCGGCGCGGTCGGCAGGCCGCCGGGCCCGGGGGCGACGGCGCGTGCGGCCGTCCACGGGGCGGGCGGCGTGACTCCGTGCGCCCCTCATGCCCCTGCACCGTGGGTTAGGTCACGCTTACCAATCGTTCCCCTGGGGCATGGAGGGGATTAAAGTCGCTGGGCGGAACGTCCGGAAGCCGGCGGAGAACCAGGCCGTCACCCCGTCTCGCCCCCGAATCTTCCGAGGACACGATTGCCATGCCTCGTCCGACCGCCGCACAGCTCGCCTATGGTTCCTGCACCGTCGTCCTCTCGACGCTCGCCATGCTGCTGCTGTCGCAGACGAGTTCGGGCGTCGGCGTCGCCATCGTCGCCCTCGCGGCGCTCGCGCTGGGACTCCTGGTCGCCACCACTGTGCCGCTGCCGGGGACCCGCGCGTCAGCCGCCCGCGCGACCGCTGCCGAGCCCGCGCAGGCCGGTCCGCCCGGCCGGACCGGGCAGCGCGCTCCCGAGACCGGTCCGGCCGGCCGGGCGACGGCGCCCGAGGCGAGGGAGCCGGTCTCCGCGGGCGTGCGCGACGGCCGCGGCCGCTCGGCGCGGACCACCTGACGGAGGCGCGGACCGCGCCGCCGGGCACGGTCTCCGTCGCCCGGCCGCGGTCAGCGCTCTCGGCCCTCGCAGCCCCTCGGCTCAGGCCCTCGCAGCCCCTCAGTCCCTCAGTCCCTCAGCCCCGGGTGCTCACCACCACCGTCTTGGCCGCCTTGTCGTCCAGGCCCTGCCGGTAGGGACGGTCGAAGAAGCTCCACCCGCCGCAGACCGCCAGCCAGAGGCAGGCGCAGCAGAACCAGAACGGGATCCACAGCACCGCCGCGCGCACCAGGGAGGTCGCGAAGGAGGGCGTGGCGCCGTCGCTGAGGTCGGCCACGCGCAGGTGCAGCCACTTCTTGCCGAGGGTCTGGCCGTTGCGGGCGGTCAGGACGGTGTCGTAGGCGAGGTAGAGCACCAGGCCGACCGCCGACTGGCCGAGGGACTTGCCGACCTCGACCTGATCGGCGTTCATCGTGTACTCGTTGACCCGCAGCGCCCAGGTGACCAGCCACACCACGATCCCCACCAGGATCAGGTCGACGATCCGCGCCAGGACCCGCTTGCCGCTGTCCGCGAGCGGGGGCATGCCGGCGAGCGGGTCCCCGGGGTGCGGGCCGCCGCCGTAAGGGCCGCCGCCGTAGGGACCGCCGCCGTAAGGGCCGCCGCCGTAGGGACCGCCGCCGGGCGGCCCGGCGCCGTAGCCGCCCGCGCCGTGGCCGCCCGCGTCGTGGCCGCCTCCGTCGTGGGGGCCGTCGCCGTAGCCGCCACCGCCTTGAGGGCCCTCGCCGTACGGGTCGCCGCCGGGAGGCGGGGATCCGGCGCCCGGGGGCGGTGGGGCGCCCGGGGGCGGGGCGGCGCCGTGGGGCGGTTCGGTGCTCATGCGCCGAGTCGAACCCGAACGCGCACGGCCCGCATCCGGCGCGCAGCCGTACGGTGGACGCCGAGCGCGTCTCCTCCGCCATGCCGGTCACCCGGCCACGACGGCGCGCGCCGCCTTGCCTCACCCCGCCACGAAGGTGCGCGCCGCCTTGTCGTGCCAGCACTGGCGCCACGGGCGGTCGAACAGGCACCACAGGACGCCGACGAGGCCGACGCCGAGCAGGCCGGGCACGCTGTAGACCAGCCAGCGGCGCAGCGCCGGGCCGAAGGACGGCGGCTCGTGGGCCTCGATGTCGCGCACCTGCACCCCGCACAGCCGCTTGCCCAGGGTGCGGCCCCACTTCGCGGTGGGCAGCGCCTCGTAGACCACCCCGAAGAGCAGGAGGACGGCGAGGACGGCGCCGAGGTACGTCCCCGTCGTGCCGTCCAGCAGCCAGACGGTGACCGTGTGACCGGAGAGCCGGGCCGCGTCGATCTTCTCGTCGACGTGGTCGACGGCCTTCGCGCCCAGCGGTACGGCCGCGACGGCGGTGACGCCCGCGAGGACGGCCGTGTCGACGAGGCGGGCGGCGAGCCGCCTGCCGAGCCGCGCGGGCCGGGCCGCGGCCTGTCGGCGCGCGGCGGCCTGGAACGGGTCCTCGACCGGCGGCTTCCAGGGCGCGACGGGCTGCTGCTCCTCTCCTGCGCCCGCGAGCCGGTGCACCTGCTGCGCCCAGGAGGACTGGCCGCCGCCGGGTCCGCCGGTCAGCGGAGCGGGAACGGAACCGGGGGCGGATCCGGGGGCGAGGTCGGCGGAAGGCGGCTGAGGGGCGCCGGATTGCCGGGGCAGGGAGGGGGCGGCCGGCGCGGCGGCGGAAGCCTGGGCAGGGGCGGCGGCGGACGGGGCGGAACCGTGGGGAGAGCCGTGCGCCGGGGCGGCGCCGGAGCCGAAAGCCGGGGCGGGGTCAAGTGCCGGAGCCTGACCGTGCGCTGAGACCTGACCGTGTGCCGGAGCTTGGCCGCGTGGCGGGGCCTGACCGTGCGCTGGCGCCTGACCGTGCGCCGGAGCCTGGCCGTGCGCCGAGACCTGACCGTGTTCCGGAGCTTGGCCGCGTGCTGGCACCTGACCGTATGCCGGGGCTTGGCCCTGTGCCGGGGCGCCCTGAGCGTCCGCCGGGTCGTGCGCTGAAGCGGGGCCCTGTCTTTGGGCCGGTGGCTGCCCCTGGCCTTGGCCTGGCCCGTACCCGTGCGGGGGTCCCGCCGGGTGGTACGGCGGGGCGGCCGACGCGCGGGCCGCCGCCTGACCGGCGGCGAAGCCGGGGCCGCTGGCGGGAGCGCCGGCGCGGCCGGTTCCCGCCGAGGCCTCGGCCGCGCCGCGTGCGGCGGCCGCTGGTGACGGCGCCCCCGGGGCGGGCGCCGGGGGCGGACCGTCCGCGCGGCCGGGCCGCGGGTCCCCCGCGTGCACCGGCCCGAACGCCGGGGCGGCGCCGCCGTCGGGCCAGGGGCCGCCGGGGCCCGGGACGCCGGGCGCGGGCGGGCGCTGCGGCGCGCCGCCGGGCCTGTCGGCACCGCCCGGGGTGGGACGCCGGAACATGAAGCTGTCACCGGACCCGGCGGCCGGGCCCGCGCCCTCGGCGGGACGGCCCGTGGCGCCGTCGTCGCCCGCGGACCGGGCGGCGGGCGGCTCGGCGCCGCGGCCCAGGCGCGGGTCGGCGGCCGCCGAGCCGGGTGCGCCCCAGGAGGCGCGGCGGTCGTGGTCGCCGCCGAAGCCGGACTGGCGCCCGGCGTCGGCGCCCCAGGCCGACGCCGGTTCCGCGCGGGCGCGGGGGTCCCCCTCGCCCGCCGGGACCGGTCGGTCGAGCGGGTCCTCGTCGAAGAAGTGCGGACCCGTCTCCTCGACCGCGGGCGCCGCGGCGGCGGGACGCACGCCGGGCGGCGGACTGAGCGGCTCGCCGTCGACCGGCGCCGGGCGGCTGGTGCCCGGCGCCCAGGCGGCGCCGTTCCAGTACCGGACGTATCCGGGGATGGACGGGTCCGGGTAGTACCCCTCGCGGGGCCTGTCGTCACCTGGTGTCGGGGTTGGGGCGCTCATGTCCGTCGTCCCGTATCTGCTCGGAGGTCGTCTTGAGGGCCTCCACATCTATCAGACCGGCGCCCCCGACACCGGCGGTCCGGCCGGACCCAATCCTTTCCGGGCAACCTCGTGCAGGTACCCGTACTAACCGCTCATCCGCAAAAGGGCGGACGGCGCCACGGGGCGTCTCCCGCGGGCGCGCGAAGAAAGTTCCGCCGACCCGCGTAATGCCCGGGGGCGTCCCGCCTCTCCTCTCGTGCGGATCCGCTCCGGGATCCGTACTGAAGGACGCCGGCCGCCCCGCACGGGGAGGCGGCGCGAGCGAGCACGACCGAGAACGCACGAGCGCGAGCGAGAGGGACGCAGGGGACATGGAGCACATCGTGGTGGAATGCGAGCTGGAGCTGAGACTGATCCTTTCGCCGGAGCGGGCGGTGCCGGTGGCGGCCCGGCTCTCCTACCGCGCCGACGACCCGTACGCCGTGCACGTCGGCTTCCACGTCGACTCCGCGAGCCCGGTGCACTGGACCTTCGCCCGGGAGCTGCTGGTGGAGGGGGTCTTCCGGCCCTGCGGGCACGGGGACGTGCGCGTGTGGCCGTCGCGGGCGAACGGCAGCGGCGTCGTGCTGATGGCGCTGACCTCGCCCGGCGGCGAGGCGCTGCTGGAGGCGCCGGCCGCTCAGGTCTCGGCGTGGCTGGAGCGCACCCTGCGCGCGGTGCCGCCGGGCAGTGAGGCCGACCGGCTCGGCATGGACGCGGGCCTGGCCGGGCTGCTCGCCCGGTGACGGCCGCGTCGGGGGACGCGTCCGGGCGGGGCGCGGTGCGGTCCCCGCCCGGCCGCCCTCGCCCAGCGGCCCTCGCCTGACGGCCGGACGCGGCGCCGGGACCGCCCGCCGGGAGGCGGGACACCGCGCCCGGGAGTCAGAGCGGCTCGCCCGGAGGCCGGGACACCGTGCCCTGGGGTCAGAACAACTTGCCCGGAGGCCGGGACACCGCGCCGTGGGGTCGGAACAGCTTGCCCGGAAGCCGGGACACCGCGCCCTGGAGTCAGAACAGCTTGCCCGGGTTGAGGATGCCCAGGGGGTCGAAGACCTGCTTGACCGCCCGCTGCATCTCGACGCCGACCGGTCCCAGCTCGCGGGCCAGCCACTCCTTCTTCAGCACGCCCACGCCGTGCTCGCCGGTGATGGTCCCGCCGAGCCGCAGACCGAGGTCCATGATCTCGTCGAAGGACTCCCGGGCGCGCCGGGACTCGTCGGGGTCCTGCGCGTCGAAGCAGACGACGGGGTGCGTGTTGCCGTCGCCGGCGTGCGCGCAGACCCCGATGGTGAGCCGGTGCTTCTCGGCGATCCGCTCGGTCCCCTCCAGCATGTCGCCGAGCCGGGAGCGCGGGACGCACACGTCGTCGACCATCGTCGTGCCCTTGACCGCCTCCAGCGCGGTCAGCGACAACCGCCGCGCCTGGAGCAGCAGTTCGGACTCGGCGGCGTCGTCGGCGGGCACGACCTGCGTGGCGCCGGCCGCCTCGCACAGCGCGGCCACGGCGGCGAGGTCGTCGGCCGGCGCCGGGGTGTCGAAGGCGGCGAGCAGCAGCGCCTCGGTGGTCTCCGGCAGGCCCATGCGGGCGAGGGAGTTGACGGCCTTGACGGTGGTGCGGTCCATGAGTTCGAGCAGGGACGGCACATGGCCGCCCGCCATGATCCGGCAGACGGCGTCGCAGGCGGCGGCCGCGGAGGCGAACTCGGCGGCGAGGACCAGTTGCTGCGGCGGCCGCGGCCTGAGCGCCAGGACCGCCCGGACGATGACGCCGAGCGACCCCTCGGAGCCGACGAAGAGGCGGGTGAGGTCGTATCCGGCGACGCCCTTGGCGGTGCGGCGGCCGGTGGACATCAGGCGCCCGTCGGCGAGCACCACGTCCAGGCCGAGCACGTACTCGGCGGTCACCCCGTACTTCACGCAGCACAGGCCGCCGGAGGCGGTGCCGATGTTGCCGCCGATGGTGCACGTCTCCCAGCTAGAGGGGTCCGGCGGGTAGTACAGGCCGTGCTCGCCGACCGCGCGGGAGAGCGCGGCGTTGACGACGCCCGGCTCGACGACCGCGATCCGGTCGACCGGGCTGATCTCCAGGATCGCGTCCATCTTCGTCAGGGACAGCACGACGCAGCCGTCGACGGCGTTGGCCGCGCCGGACAGGCCGGTGCGGGCGCCCTGCGGGACGACCGGCACGCGCAGTTCGGAGGCGACCCGCAGGACGTGCTGGACCTGCTCCACCGTGCGCGGCAGGACGACGACGGCCGGGGCGCCGGACGGGCAGAAGCTCGCCATGTCGTGGGCGTAGGAGGCCGTGACGTCGGCGTCGGTGTGCACCGCCTCGGCCGGCAGGCCCGCCAGGAGCCGGCCGACGAGGTCGCCCCGGGGGGCCGCGCCCTCTTCGGGCGGTGCTTCGATTCGGCTCATGATCACAGCCTCGCACTCGGGGCCATCGGTGTGAACCCCATGGACCGCCGCGCTGGGCCCACCGGGTGGCGGCGGCTCGCGCGGGACCCGCTGTCGCACAGTGTGCGCCATGGAGAAGCCCCAGCCCAGTCCGGCCGCCGCCCCGATGACCGCGCCGCGGCGACGGCGGTCGCGTCCGCTGCTCCTGCTGCTCGCGCTGACCGTGGCGGCGGGCGCGCTCGGCGCGGTGTGGCTGACGCTGTCGGCGCGGCGTGCCCCGGCCGTGCCGGTCCGCCCGGCGCCCGGCCCGCCCCGGGCGGCGGTCGCGCTGAGCGCGCTGACGTCCGGGGCGCCGGCCGCGCTGCCGGAGCTGACGGCGGTGATCGGCGACCGGCGGCGGTTCACGCGGGCGCATCCGGGCGACGCGCTGGCGTGGGCGCAGCTCGGGGCGGCCTACGTCGAGCGGGGGCGGCGCGTGGACGCGGCGGACTTCCCGGCCGCCGAGGAGGCGCTGCGGACCTCGCTGCGGCTGCGGCCGCGGGACAACGCGGACGCGCTGACCGGGCTGGCCGAGCTGGCGGACCAGCGGCGGGACTTCCCCGAGGGGCGGGCGCGGGGCGAGGAGGCGCTGAAGCTGGCGCCGGGCCGGCCGGCGGCGTACGGGGCGCTGATCGACGCCTGCGCCGGGCTAGGCGACCAGAAGGCGGCCCAGAGCACCCTGGAGAAGCTGCTGCGGCTGCCCCACTCCCCCGCCGTGCGGGCGCGGACGGCGGCCGTCTACTGGGACCGGGGCTGGCGCGAGGACGCGGCGGTCGAGCTGTCGGACGCGGCGGCCGCCGCTACCGCGCCCGCGGAACGGGCCGCCTATCTGGCGCGGTACGGGCGGATGGCGTGGGAGCGCGGCGACTTCCCCGCGTCGCTGCGGTCCTTCGACGAGGCGCTGCGCCTCGACCGCGACCAGCCCGACGCGCTCGCCGGGCGCGCCCGGACGCTGGCCTCGCTCGGACGGACCGGGCAGGCGCTGGACGCCTACCGGCGCGCGCTCGCCGCCCGGCCCGCCCCCGAGACGCTGCTGGAACTGGGCGAGCTGCTGGAGTCGCTGGGCCGGGCGGCACAGGCGAGGACGCAGTACGGCCTGCTGCGTACGCGGGTGAGCCAGGACGCCGTGGCCGGGGTCGACGGCGAGCTGGTGCTCGGCCGGCTGGAGGCGGACCACGGCGACGCCGGGTCGGCGGTGCGGCGGCTGCGCGCGGAGTGGAAGCGGCAGCCGGGGACCGCGGTGGCCGACGCGCTGGGGTGGGCGCTGCACCGGACTGGGAACGACGAGGAGGCGCTGACGTTCGCCACGACGGCGACCGAGGAGACCAAGGGGGGCGGGGCACCCGTCGCGCTGTACACGTACCACCGGGGGGCGATCGAGGCCGCCCTGGGCGCGCCGGGGGCGGCCAGGCGGCATCTTCAGGAGGCGCTGCGCACCGACCCGGCCTTCTCCCCGCTGTGGGCGCCGCGGGCGCGGGCGGCGCTGGCCGCGCTGGGCGAGCCGTCGCCGGCCGACGCCCCGGCGGGCGTCAAGCTGGCCGCCGGGGCCGCGCCGCGGCCGTCGTAGGACGGGCCGTCGGCGCGGCTCCTGCACTGGCGCGGATCACGCGCGTCCTTGAGAGTGCACGTCCTAGGGTGCACGTCCTTGGGCCGACCTAGGCCGACGCGGCTCGGCTCAGCTCGGCTCGGCTCGGACAGGACGCCTACAGGTTGCCGCGGCGCTCCTGCTCGCGCTCGATCGCCTCGAACAGGGCCCGGAAGTTGCCCTTGCCGAAGCCCATGGAGCCGTGCCGCTCGATGAGTTCGAAGAACACGGTCGGGCGGTCCTGGACCGGCTTGGTGAAGATCTGCAACAGGTAGCCGTCCTCGTCGCGGTCGGCCAGGATCTTCAGCTCGCGCAGGGTGTCCAGGGGCACCCGGGTGTCGCCGACCCACTCGCCGAGGGTGTCGTAGTACGTGTCGGGGGTGTCGAGGAACTCGACGCCGGCCTCGCTCATGGTGCGCACGGTCTGCACGATGTCGTTGGTGTTCAGCGCGATGTGCTGGACGCCGGCGCCGCCGTAGAACTCCAGGTACTCGTCGATCTGGGACTTCTTCTTGGCGACGGCGGGCTCGTTGATCGGGAACTTGACCTTGAGGGTGCCGTCGGCGACCACCTTCGACATCAGCGCGCTGTACTCGGTGGCGATGTCGTCGCCCACGAACTCCTTCATGTTCGTGAAGCCCATGACCTTGTTGTAGAACTCCACCCACTCGTTCATCCGGCCGAGTTCGACGTTGCCGACGCAGTGGTCGACGGCCTGGAAGGTGCGCTGGGCGGGCGGCGCGACGAGGGGCGCGGCGGCCTCGTAGCCCGGCAGGTAGGGGCCGTCGTAGCCGGAGCGCTCGACGAGGGTGTGGCGGGTCTCGCCATAGGTGGCGACGGCGGCGAGGACGACCGTGCCGTGCGCGTCCTTCGTCTCGTGCGGCTCGGCCAGCGGGCGGGCGCCGTGCTCGACGGCGTAGGCGAACGCGGCGCGGGCGTCGGGGACCTCGATGGCGAGGTCGACGACGCCGTCGCCGTGCTCGGCCACGTGCTGGGCGAGGAAGCGGCCCCAGTCGGTGGCGGGCTTGACGACCGAGGTGAACACGAACCGGGCGGAGCCGCTTTCGAGGACGTAGCTCGCGGTCTCGCGGGCGCCGTTCTCCGGTCCCCGGTAGGCGACCAGCCGCATGCCGAAGGCGGTGGAGTAGTAGTGCGCCGCCTGCTTGGCGTTGCCCACGGCGAAGACGATCGCGTCCATTCCCTTGACCGGGAAGGGGTCGGCCTGGCGGGCGGTGGCCTCGGTTGCGTGCTCTGTGGTCTGCGTCATGGCGGAAGGGTCGCCCGGACCCGCAAGGTGCGCAATAGTCCGCGCTTTCACTGGGCAAGGTGACCAGTGAACACCCCGCAAGGGCGGACCTCGTGTACAGGATGACCATCCCGGAGGGCGGAGCCGTGGCGATCGATCGACTGGACGGCCGCATCATCGTGCTGCTGGCGCGCGAGCCGCGCGTCGGCGTGCTGGAGATGTCCCGGCGGCTCGGCGTCGCCCGGGGCACCGTGCAGGCGCGGCTGGACCGCCTCCAGTCCCACGGCGTGATACGCGGCTTCGGCCCGCAGGTGGACCCCGCGGCGCTCGGCTATCCGGTGACGGCCTTCGCCACGCTCCAGATCCGGCAGGGCCAGGGCCCGGACGTGCGGGAGCACCTGGCCTCCGTGCCGGAGGTGCTGGAGCTGCACACCACCACCGGCACCGGCGACATGCTGTGCAGGCTGGTGGCCCGTTCGAACGCCGACCTCCAGCGCGTGATCGACCGGGTGGTCGCCATCGAGGGCATCGTCCGCGCCTCCACGGCCATCGTGATGGAGAACCCGGTGCCGCTGCGGGTCATCCCGCTGGTGGAGCAAGCGGCCCAGGACCACGACGACGACCGCGAACGGGGCTGAATCCGGGGGCGGTCACCCGTCGAGCGCGCGGCGCCGATGTGGGGGGCCCGCGTCTGGGGAGTGGCGCCGGGGGCCGGAGTCTGGGGAGCGGCGCCGGGCGCGCCGGGGTCTGGGGAGCGGCGCCGGGGGGCGGGACTTGGGGCGCCGGCGTCGGGGCGCCGGCGCCGAGGGCGGTTCGTGGGGGCGCCGCTTGCTAGCAGCTCGGGACCGGGCCGTCGCCCTTCGCCAGGGCGGTCAGGGAGGCGACCGCGCCCTTCAGGGTGGTCACCGGCACCAGGCGCAGGCCCCGCGGCAGTTCCGCCTTCGCGTCGCCGCACTCGGCCCGGGGGACCAGGAAGACGGTGGCGCCGTCCCGGCGGGCGGCCCGCGTCTTGAGGGACACCCCGCCCACGGCGCCCACCGTGCCGTCGGCGCTGATCGTGCCGGTGCCGGCGATCGTGCGGCCGGCCGTGAGGTCGCCGCCGCCGCCGTTCCCGGCGATCTTGTCGATGATGCCGAGGGAGAACAGCAGTCCGGCGCTGGGGCCGCCGACGTCGGCGAGCTTCAGCGAGACCTTCACGTTCTTGTCGCCCGCCCGGCCGAGGTACTTGAGCGCCGCCTGCGCAGCGGCGTCCTGCGACTGCCGCATCTCCTCGGCGTTGTGCCGCTCGATCTGCTGGACGCTGCCGCCGCCCGGGTAGACCGCGTCGCGCGGCATGACCGCCCGGTCGGCGGCGAACCAGCCGTCGATCACGTCGCCGAGCGAGACCCGCGCGTCCGGGCCGGTCGCCTCGATGGTCGTCATGCGCAACTGGCCGTTCGTGCTGCGTACGGGCGCGCCGGACACCGTGATCACCTGGGCGCCCTTGTTCTCGCCGAGCACGTTCGCCGTGATCCCGGGCTGCGCCACCGAGAACGGCAGCGGCGCGAGCGCGGCGACGGCGATCAGCGCCACCACCGGCAGCGCGCAGACGGCGAGGACCTGGGGGCGTGTGAGGCGTGAGGGCACAGCATCAATCTACGCGACGCGCCTGTGCGGCAACCTGTCGGCGGCCCGCCCGTTCATCGCGGCGTCTCCTTCATCGCGACGTCCCCTTCATCGCGACGTCCCCTTCATCGCGGCGGCCCGTCATCGCAGCGCCCCACTCATGGCAGGGTCCCCTCACCGCAGCACCCCACTCATCGCGATGCCCCCGCCACCGCAGTGCCCCCTCACCGCAGTGCCCCCTCACCGCAGCGCGCCCCTCACCGCGGCGCCCCCTCATCACAGCGCACCCCTCACCACAGCGCCCCCTCACCGCAGCGCCTCCGCCACCTCGCGGGCCGCGTCCACCACCCTCGGCCCCACCCGCTCGGGCACGGCGTCCGCCAGCATCACCACGCCCACGCTGCCCTCGACGCCGGTCACCCCGAGCAGCGGCGCCGCCGCCCCGCAGGCGCCCGCCTCCAGCTCGCCGTGCGTGAGGGTGTAGCCGGGGTCCGCGGCCGGCCGACGGCGGGCGGAGAGGATCGCCTTGCCCGCGGCGCCCCGGTCCAGGGAGTGCCGGAACCCCGCACGGTAGGCCACGTGGTAGTCCGTCCAGGTGGGCTCGACCACGGCGACTGCCAGCGCCTCCGCCCCGTCCACCAAGGTCAGATGGGCCGTCGCCCCGATGTCCTCGGCCAGCGACCGCAGCGCGGGCAGCGCCGCCTCGCGGACCAGCGGATGCACCTGCCGGCCCAGGCGCAGCACACCGAGCCCGACCCGGGCCCGCCCGCCGAGGTCGCGGCGGACCAGCGCGTGCTGCTCCAGGGTGGCCAGCAGCCGGTACACCACGGTCCGGTTCACCCCCAGCCGCTGGGACAGCTCGGTGACGGTCAGACCGTGATCGGTGTCGGCCAGCAGCTTGAGGACCTTCAGTCCCCGGTCGAACGTCTGGGAGGTCTCCGCGGTCACGACGCCCACTCCTTCAGTGGTGAGGTCGGCGGCGCTCCGCTCGGCGGTATCGCGTCACCGAGTCCCGTCGGTGACGCGCGACAGAGGCCGCCGATCGGCCGGCGGTCCGGCCGTCCCGGACTCGAGTCGCTTCACGGCTGCGCTCCGCGGCGGCTCTGCCACGGGGCGTGTGCGTAGCGGGACAGTAGCGAAGCCGGTTCGCTGAGCGGAAGCCTCCGTCCAGAATCCGGTCAGCGTCCGGTGCGGACTCCCGGCGTTTGCCCCGATACGCCCCTGGGCGGCGGCGGTTGCGGTTGCGGTTGCGGTTGCGGTTGCGGTTGCGGTTGCGGTTGCGGGCGACCTCAGCGCATGCGGGTCGCCCACTCCTGCACCTTGGCGATGCGCTGGCGCAACTGCCCCACGGTCGCCTCGGCGCTCGGCGGGCCGCCGCAGACCCGGCGCAGCTCGGTGTGGATCACGCCGTGCGGCTTGCCGCTCTGGTGGACGTAGGCGCCGACCAGGGTGTTGAGCTGGCGGCGCAGCTCCATCAGCTCCTTGTGGGTCACCACCGGCCGCCGTTCGGCGGGCAGTTCGAGCAGGTCGGCCTCGTCGTCCGGCTTCTTGCGGCTGTGCGCGATCTGCCGTGCCTGCCGCTTCTGGAGCAGCAGTTGCACTTGGTCGGGCTCCAACAGCCCGGGAATGCCGAGGTAGTCCTGCTCCTCCTCGCTGCCCGGGTGGGCCTGCATGCCGAACTCGGCGCCGTCGTAGAGGACCCGGTCGAAGACGGCCTCCGACTCCAGCGCCTCGAAGGAGAACTGCTCCTGCTCGCCGGTGTCCTCGTCCTGCTCGCGGTTCGCCTCCTCCATCTCCTTCTCGGACTCGGCGTACGGGTCCTCCTCGCCCTCCTTCTTCGGCCGGTCGAGGGCGTGGTCGCGCTCGACCTCCATCTCGTTGGCGAAGGTGAGCAGGTCCGGCACGGTCGGCAGGAAGACGGAGGCGGTCTCGCCGCGCCGCCGGGACCGTACGAAACGGCCGACCGCCTGCGCGAAGAACAGCGGGGTGGAGATGGTGGTGGCGTACACCCCGACCGCGAGCCGGGGCACGTCGACGCCCTCGGACACCATGCGGACGGCCACCATCCAGCGGTCGTCGCCGTGGCTGAAGTCGTCGATCCGCTGCGAGGCGCCCGCGTCGTCGGACAGGACGACGGTCGCGCCGCTGCCGGTGATCTCCCGGATCAGCTTGGCGTAGGCGCGGGCGGACTCCTGGTCGGAGGCGATGACCAGGGCGCCGGCGTCCGGGATGGCCTTGCGGACCTCGGTCAGCCGCCGGTCGGCGGCGCGCAGCACGGCGGGCATCCACTCGCCGCGCGGGTCGAGCGCGGTGCGCCACGCCTGGCTGACCGCGTCCTTGGTCATCGGCTCGCCCAGCCTGGCCTCGATCTCGTCCCCGGCCTTGGTGCGCCAGCGCATGCTGCCGCTGTAGGACAGGAAGATCACCGGGCGGACGACGCCGTCGGCGAGGGCGGAGCCGTAGCCGTAGGTGTAGTCCGCCGCCGAGCGCCGGATGCCGTCCCGGCCCTCCTCGTACGACACGAACGGGATGGGGTTGGTGTCGGAGCGGAACGGCGTGCCGGTCAGCGCGAGCCGGCGCGTGGCGGGCTCGAACGCCTCCAGGCACGCCTCGCCCCACGACTTGGAGTCCCCGGCGTGGTGGATCTCGTCGAGGATGACCAGGGTCTTGCGCTGCTCGACGCGGTTGCGGTGCAGCATGGGCCGCACGCCTACGCCGGCGTACGTCACGGCGACCCCGTGGTACTCCTTGCCGAGCGGGCCCGCGCTGTACTCGGGGTCCAGCTTGATCCCTATCCGCGCGGCGGCCTCCGCCCACTGCTTCTTCAGGTGCTCGGTCGGGGCGACCACGGTCACCTGCTGCACGACGTGGTGGTGCAGCATCCAGGAGGCCAGCGTCAGCGCGAAGGTCGTCTTCCCGGCGCCGGGGGTGGCGACGGCGAGGAAGTCGCGCGGCTGCTCCTGGACGTACCTCTCCATCGCCCCCTGCTGCCAGGCGCGCAGCTTGCCGGCCGTGCCCCAGGGGGCGCGGCCGGGGAAGGCGGGCGAGAGGTGGTGGGAGGTGGACAGGGGGGTGGGCCCGGAGAGCCCTGCGTCGAGGGCGGTGGCGGGCGTGGAGCGGGCGGTAGTCACGGTCTCCGGTTCGCTGGGGGCTCGGCTACGGATGACGACCGGGACACCCTACCGGCGGCCCGCACGCCCCGAGGCCCCGTCGGCACGCCCCCGGGCGGGGATGGGACTCACGTCACATCCCCGCCGGGCGGGGTGCGGTCGGCGCCGCGCCAGGCGAGACGGGGGGTGCGGCGCGGCGCCGCGCGCGGCGAGACGGGGGGCGGCACGGTGCCCCGCGACGGGGCCGCGGCGCGAGGTGCGGCGGCGCTCACGCGGGGGCCGCGCGGGCTCACGGGGGGGGCGGCGCTCACGCGCAGGTCGGTGCGGCAGGCGCTTGCGGTACGTGGGGGACGCCCCACGCGGAGGACAGCTCGGGACCGCTCGCGTCACGCGGGGCCCACGCGCGGAGGACAGTCCGGCGCCGCTCGCGTCACGCGGGGGACGCCCACGCGAAGGGCGGCTCGGCGCCGCTCACGTCACGCGGGGACGCCCAGGCCCAGGACGGCTCGGGACCGCCCACGTCACGCAGGGGACGCCTACGCGAAGGGCGGCTCGGCACTGCTCGCGTCACGCAGGGGACGCCTACGCGTAGGACGGCTGGGCGCCGCCCGCGTCACGCGGGAGCGTGCAGTCGCCGTGTCACCCATACCCCCACCAGCGCCACGCCCGCCATGGGCAGGAACACCGCGGCGAAGGCGGCCGGGTGGGCGGTCGTCGCGGCGCCGGCGGTCGTACGGGTCACCGTGCCGCCGCCCAGGGCGGCGAAGGCCGCGCCGCCCGCCGCCAGGAGCAGCACGTTGGACAGCGCGTCGGAGATCTGGAGAGCCGCCGAGTTGGCGCCGGCCTCCTCGGGGGCGGACAGCCGCAGCAGCAGCACGCTGGTGGAGGAGAGGACCAGGCCCATGCCGAAGCAGCCGAAGGCCCAGGCGACGGCGACCGTCCACACCGGCGCCGCGGGGATCAGCACACTGGGCGCGGCGGCGATGGCCGCGGCCACCAGCACCATCCCGAACGTCACCAGCCGCTCGCGGTACGGCTCCGTCCGCGGGCGGGACTGCACCCAGGAGCCCAGCGCCCAGGTGCCTCCGCCCGCCGCGAGGGAGAACCCGGCCAGCGTCGGCGACAGCCCGCGCTGGGTGACCAGCATCAGGGGCACGAAGGACTCGGCGGCGATGAAGGAGCCCGCCGCGACGCCGCGCAGCAGCACCACCGACGGCAGCCCGCGCGCCGCCCGGTACGTGCCCCGCGGGAGCAGCCCCCGCACGGCGGGCGTCAGCAGCGCGGCCCCGGCCGCTCCCGGCAGCAGCGAGAGCCACCGCAGATCCTGCGCGGCGTACTGGAGCAGCCCGGCGCCGAGCGAGATGCCGAGGGCGAGCCGGATGCGGCGCAGGTCGAAGGAGGGGCGGCTCGCTCCGCCGGACGCGGCGCCGCCTTCCCCCACCGGGCCGGACGCCCGCCGCCGGATCTGCGGCAGGGCGAGCGCCAGCGGGAGCACCACCAGCACCGGGATGCCGACGAACACCCAGCGCCAGCCCAGGTGCTCGGTCACCGTCCCGGACGCGAGCGGGCCGACCACCGAGGGAACCACCCAGGACGCCGCGAACGCCGCCATGATCGCCGGACGCAGCCGCTCGGGATAGGCGCGGCCCACGACGACATACAGGGCGACGATCACCAGGCCGCCGCCGAGCCCCTGTACGGCCCGCCCGAGGATGAACACCCACATCGTCCCGGCCGTCCCGGCCAGCAGCAGTCCCGCCGCGAAGGCGCCGATCCCCGCGGTCAGCGCGCCCAGCGGCCCGCGCCGGTCCGCCCACTGCCCGGCGAGCACCATCCCGAACAGGCTCGTGGTGAAGTAGCCGGAGAAGGCGAACGCGTAGAGGGACACCCCGTGCAACTCCCGGGCCGCCACCGGCATCGCCGTGCTCACGGCAGTCGCCTCGAAGGCGATCAGCAGCACGACCGAGACGATCCCGATGCTCAGCGACCGGTGCTCCTTGCCGAGCACGGTGGCGGTCGCCGCCTCCTGTTCGACGAGTTCGCCGGGGGCGTGAGCGGGTGCGGCGGCCACGCCGGAGTCGCGCGGTTCGAGGACGGTCATGCTCGACAGGGTAAGGGCCGCATACGGTTTTCGCTCCTGTCTTAAGTCGGCCCCCCACCGCGACCTCAGTCCTAGGTCCCCCTCTCCGTCCCTCCACCCACCGCCCTCCCTTCACATACGGCGTCCTTCATGAACGGCGCATGGCAGTCCCGTTGCGGCGCCCGCCGCCTCCTTGAGCACCCGCTCCCCCGCGCCTACGGTCATCCCACCGGGTTCGGACCGGACCGCCGAGCGGCCCCCCGACACGGCCGTGTGCCCGAGAGGTTCAGGGACTCGCCTGCAAAGCGAGTAACGCGGGTTCGAATCCCGCCACGGCCTCTGACGTATTGAGCAGGGCAGGCTCGGGGGCGGCACTCACGGGGGCGCCGCCCTTTCGGGCGCTCTTCTCAGTCCTCTTCCCAGCGCGCCAGCGGCTTGGACGCGTTCTATCGCCTCAGCGTGGCGAGGGTCTGGGTCATCGTCGCCGCCAGCCGGTCGTATGCCTCGGTGGTCGGCTCGGCGCCCAGGGCGGTGGTGATCCGCTTCTCGCGGTGCAGCAGCCACAGGGTGAAGGCGAGGGTGGAGACGTCCTTGTTGAGCGGGTCCAGGGCGGTGTCGGCCTCGCTCCAGTGCCACACCTCGCCGGTCGTGCCGTCGACCACCAGCGCGCCGTCCTCGACGAGACAGCCCAGGCGTATCAAGCGGTCGGCGCGGGCGGGAAGTTCGCGTGAGGCGCAGTCGCCGGGGCGGTCGGCGTCCTCTTCGGCGTAGTACTCGGCGAGGGTCGGCAGCGGGACGTCGGTGTCGAGTTGGAACAGCGCCCTGTCCTCGGGCAGGCCCGTCTCGCGCAGGAAACGGCGGGTCGGCTCGTGGGCCAGCGCTGCGGGGAAGTCGACGTCCTCGAAGCGGGCGACTCGGCCCGCCCCGAACTCGTTTTCCAGGGTGCGGGCGGGGAGGTCGAGGGCCAGGCCCGCTCCCGGCCCGGCGGTGAGCGCGAGGGGGCGGAGCAGGGCGGCCGCCCTGCCGTACCGCGGGACCTCGCCGTCCGCGCCCTCCTCGAACACCGCCAGGAGCCGTCGGGCCGCCTCGGCCACCGCTCCCGGGCCGCGGCGGCTCGCGCAGGCGACGAACCGCCCGCGCAGAGCCGCCAGTTCCTCGGTGACCGCCGCGAACCGGACCAGGGCGTCCAGGGAGGGCGCGCGACGGCGGGCCGCCGTCGATCCGAGGAGGTCGGGGCGGTTCGCCGTCGTCCCGTTAGTTCGGCCGGGGCCGCAGGGGCGGTCCGCCGTCGTCACGCAGGGGCGGTCCGCCGTCGTCACGCCGGGGCCGCTTGGCAGGGAGGACGCCGTGGTCACCGGGCGGGCGCCCCCGAGCAGCAGCGACTCCGTCTCCGGGCCGCCGGAGCCGCGCAGTCGGCCTGCCATCAGTCGCTCACGCAGCTTCGCCGGGATGGGGTCGGCCCCGACCGTGGGGTCCGTGACCGTGCGCAGGCCGTCCCGGTCGAGCGCCGCGCACGTCGTCAGGGCGCCGTCCGCCGACAACCCGCGACCGGTGAGCCGGCGACGCGTCGGTCTGTGCGCGACATACGCGACATGACGGCCGAGGTCGGCCTCGGCCAGGGCGATCAGCGCGGTAACCCCGCCGGTTGCCGTGCCAGGAGCGACGGCCGCACCGACCGGCCACGTCGGTTCAGCAACGTCGACCAGCCGAGTCGCGGCGGTCGCGCCCACCGACCGGAGCGTGCCCGTCGCGCCCACCGGCCGGTGCGTGCCCGTCGCGCCGACCGACCGGGGCGTGCCAGTAGTGCCCACCAGCCGAGTCGTGCCCGTCGTCATGCCGACCGGCCGCGTCGATCCCACCACGTCGACTAGCCGAGTCGTGCCACTCGCGCCCACCGGCCTTGTCTCGCCCGTCGTGCCCGTCATGTTCATCGTTCCCCCGTGGTCCCCGTGATCCCCGTAGTCCCGCCGCTCCCAGCCGTTCCGGCACCGATCCGGCGCCGAACCAGCCCGTCGGCGGCAGCCCCGCGCGCCGTCGTCCGTCCGGGGGCGCGACCGTCCGCCCCAGCTCGCGTCGATGCCGCCGAAGCCGTCGTCCCCACCGCCAGGAACACTACGCGGCGCCACTGACAACGGTCCCGCACACGACGGACCCGGCCACAACAGCCCCGCCCACGACGGAACCGGTCACAAACGGACCCGGCTCCAACGGAGCCGCCCACGATGAACCGGCCCCGACCCGACCCCCGGCCCGCCCCGCGGGGTCAGTGGCCGGTGACGACCGCGGCCTGCGGGCGGATCGGGAGGCGGTTGACCGGGCGGCCGGTGGCGGACCGCACCGCGGAGGCGATCGCCGCCGGGGAGGTGACCACCGGGACCGCGCTGACCGCCTTGGCGCCGAACGGGGCCACCACGTCCCGCTCTTCGACCAGCCTCACGATCCGGATGTCGGGCACGTCCAGCGCGGTGGGCAGGGCGTAGCCGGTGAGGTCGGGGTGGCGGACCAGACCGCGCGGGGCGCGCAGGTTCTCGGTGAGGGCGATGCCCACGCCCTGGGTGACGCCCGCCTCGATCCGGGCGACGAGCTGCGCCGGGTTGAGGACGCGGCCCACGTCCTGGGCCACCGCCAGCTCCACCACGCGCACCGAGCCCAGTTCGACGTCCACGTCCACCACCGCGCGGACCGCGCAGAAGGCGAGGCCCACGAAGGCGTCCCCCTGGCCCGCGCCGTCCAGCGGTTCCGTGGGGTGCGGGCGGCACTGGGCCGTGGCCCACAGCTCCTTGCCCTCCAGCGCCTCGGCGACCGTGGTCGACAGCACGCCGTCGTACGACGTGATCTTGCCGTCGGCGATCTGCAGCAGCTCCGTGGACATGCCGAACTTGTGGGCCAGCGGCTGGAGGAGCTGGGTGCGGACCATCTTCGCCGCGCGCTCCACCGCGCCGCCGGAGACCCAGGTATGCCGGCCCCGGCAGCCGGGGCCGGCCGGCGGCTGGTCGGTGTCGGCGGGCGCCACGTGGACCTCGTCGACGCCCAGCGTCTCCTGGACGATCTGGCGGGCCAGGGTGCTGAAGCCCTGCCCGGTCTCGACGGCGGCGCACAGCACGGTCGCCACGCCGTCGTGGACCTTCACCGTGGCCGTGGACACCTCGTCGGCGCCCTCCGCGCCTAGCATGTGCACCATGCCCAGGCCGTAGCCCACGCCCCGGCGCACCGCGCCCGGTTCGCCGGCGCCCTCCAGGCCGCCGGGCAGCAGCCACTCGTCCTCGGGGGTGTCCTTGGGCAGCGCGGGCAGCGCGTGGTCCCGCACCGCCTGGAGCAGTTCGGCGACCGGGGCCGGGCAGGTGACCGTCTGTCCGGTGGGCAGGACGTCGCCGGTCGCCAGCACGTTGCGCAGCCGCAGCTCCGCCGGGTCGAGGCCGAGCTTCTTGGCCAGCTTGTCCATCTGCGCCTCGTGGGCGGCGCAGACCTGCATGGCGCCCTCGCCGCGCACATGCCCGGAGGGCGGGTTGTTGGTGCGCACGGCCCAGCCCTCGATGAAGGCGTGGGGGACGACGTACGGTCCGCAGGCGAAGGACACGGCGGCGGCCAGCGCCTCGGCGGAGGTGTCGGCGTAGGCGCCCGCGTCCAGCAGGATCTGCGCCTCGACCTTCACCAGCCGGCCCTCGGCGTCGGCGTGGTGGCGGTAGCGCAGCAGGGTCGGGTGGCGGTGCGCGTGGCCCAGGAAGGACTCCTCGCGGGTCGCCGTGAGCTTGACCGGGCAGCCGGTGCGCAGCGCCAGCAGGCCCAGCGGGAGCTGGAAGCTGAGGTCTTCGCGGTCGGCGGTGGCGCCGGGGACGCCGGTGACGACGATCTTGACGCGCTCGGGCTCCAGGCCGTAGCAGGCGGCGAGCGCGTCGCGGTCGGCGTGCGGGTCGGTGGAGCCCAGGTACAGCTCGACGCCGCCGTCGGGGCGGGGCACCGCGAGGCCGGCCTCGGCGCCGACGGGGGCAGGGTCCTGGCGGCCGATGCGGTACTGGCCCTCGACGACGACCTCGCCGACCGCGTCGGGGTCGCCGTGCCGCAGCGGGATGTGCCGGATGAGGTTGCCGTCGGGGTGCAGCGGCTCGGCCTCGAAGGCGTGTTCGGGGTCGGTCACCGGGTCGAGCACCTCGTACTCGACGATCACGGCGGCGGCGGCCATCCGCGCGGTGTCCGGGTGGTCGGCGGCCACGGCCGCGATGGGCTCGCCGTGGTGGCGTACGACGTCGGAGGCGAAGACCGGGCGGTCGGCCACGCCGCGCCCGTGCACCGGGCGGCCGGGGACGTCCTCATGGGTGACGACGGCGCGCACGCCGGGCATCTCGCGCGCGTGCGAGGCGTCGATGGACACGATGCGCGCGTGCGGGTGCGGCGAGCGCAGGACGGCGGCCCAGAGCAGCCCCTCGGCCCACAGGTCGGCCGCGTAGGGGAAGGTGCCCTCCGTCTTGGCGCGGGCGTCGGCAGGCGGCAGCGAGGAGCCGATCCCGTGCGGCAGCGGCTCGGGCGCGGCGACGCTCTCCGTGGCGGCAGCGATGGCGGCTTCGTTGCTCACGCCTGGCCTCCGTCCTGGCCGTAGGGGTCGTGCGAGTCCTGCGGGTCGTACGCGTCGTGCGGGGCGTACCCGTCCCGCTGGTCGTACGCATCGTGGGGCGCGTGCGGCGCGTGCTGTTCCGGGGCGTCGAACGCCGAGGGGTGGACGCCGCCGGCCCCCGGGCCCGCCTGGTGCGGGATCCGCGGCTCGCCGCCCGCGTCCGGGCCCGGCTCCTGGGCCGCGGAGTGCTCCGCCGCCGCACTGTGGTCGGCGGCCGCGTGCTCGGCGGCCGCGTGCTCGGCGGCCGCGTGCTCGGCGGCCGCGTGCGCCGCGCGCTCGGCGACCACCTCGTCGACCGCGCGCAGCACCCCCCGGTAGCCCGAGCAGCGGCACAGGTTGCCGCACAGGGCCTGCCGGGTCTCCAGCTCGGTCGGGGCCGGATTGCCCTCCAGGAGGTCGTGCACCGTCATCGCCATGCCGGGCACGCAGAAGCCGCACTGCACCGCGCCGCACCGGGCGAGCGCGCGCTGCACGTCCGAGGGGCGCCCGTCGGCGGCCAGCCCCTCCACCGTGCGGACCTCGCTGCCGGCCGCGGTGACGGCGGGCGCCAGGCAGGAGGCGACGAGGCGGCCGTCCACCTGTACGTTGCACGCGCCGCACTCGCCCTGCGAGCAGCCGTCCTTGGCGCCCGCGAGGCCCAGCCGCTCGCGCAGCACGTACAGCAGCGACTCGCCGATCCACGCGTCGGTGACGGGGCGGTCGACGCCGTTCACCCGCAGCACGTAGGAGGCGAGCGGGTGTTCGTCCTGGGGCGCCGCGGGCGGCGGGTCCTGGGGCGCCGTCTCCTCGCGGGCGGCCTCGGCGCCCGCGCCCGGGGACGCCTGCGCGGCGCCGGAGGACCCGGCGGCCCGCGCGTCCGGACGCTCGGCAGCGGCGGCCTCGCCGTCCGCCGGAGCGAGCGGCGCGACGGCCTCGTCAGCGGCCTGGGAACGGGCGGCGGCGTCCTCGTCCGGGGCGGGGCCCGCGGCGGGCTCAGCGGCCTCCTCGGCGGGCTCTACGGGGACTTCGGCGCCCTCGGCGGCCCGCCCCGCACCGGAGGCGGTGTGCTCGGCGTCCTCGCCGGGGGCGTGCCCGCGGCCGGGAGCGTCCTCGCCGTCGGGCGCGCGGTCGCGGTCGTCCTCGTGCCGGTCCCTCGGGCCGGGCCCGTCCTCATGGACGTGCTCGTGGCCGTACCCGTACTCGTGCCCGTACGCGCCGTCGTGCTCGCGCTCGTACGGGGCCGGGGCGCCGTAGCCGCCGGCGGCCGGGTCGTGCTGCTCCGGGCGCCCCCACGGCTCATCGGCGGGCTCGGCCGCCCACGGGGCGGAGGCGCCGCCGGGAAGCGTGGCCGGGGGGGTGCCGCCCCACTGCTGGATCAGGGACGAGGTGGTGAACTCGCCGGACTCGTCCGGGAGATCGCCTCCGGCGACCGGGATCGACCACTGCCCGGTCACGTCGTGACCGGGCGCCGGGCCGTCCTGCCGCCGCTGCGGGCGCCCCGGTGCCTCCGGGTGGGCGGGCGGGGCGTCCTGGACGTGCCACTGCTGAGTGACCCCGGAGTGGCCGGGGCGGTACGCGAACCGGTCGTCCGGGCCGGGATCGGCGCCCTCGCCGCCCTCCCGTGGCGCGGCGGCCGGCTCCGGCCAGTGCGCGCCCCCGGTCGGCGCGGCGGGGTGGTCGGCCCAGCCGTCCGCGGGGGGCGGCCCGGCGGCCTCGGGCGCGGCGGAGGCCGCCGTGATCTGCGGCGGCACGTAGCCGTGGCCCGGCGCGGCGAGCGGGCTGTCGGCCGCGAGGAGGGCTTCGATGCCGCCCTCGGGGAGCTTCACGAACGCGGTGGCGCCGTCGTCGTAGTCGCCCTGGGGCAGCGGGTCCCAGCGCCCGCCGCTGCCGGACGCGCCCTCCGCGTGCTGGTCGTCGGTCACGACAGCGCCCTCCCGAGTGCTCGTCGGGCCAGCGCGGCGACGGTGCGCCGCAGGTGCAGTACGGCGGGGGGAAGCTGCTGCACGGAGCCGTCCTCGTCCGGGACCGGGTCGGGGATGCAGGCCGCGGCGACGTACTCGCCGAACGCGCTCAGCGCCTCGGGGACGATCGCCCGGCCGTTGTCCCAGTCGATGAGGCGGGCCACCCACTGCTCGGCGTCCAGGGGCCTGAGCGGCATCGGCGCTATGGCGCCCACCGCGCAGCGCACCCCGCGCCGGGCCGGTTCCAGGACCAGCGCCACCGAGGCGATGGCGCGTCCCGGTCCGGTGCGGCCGGTGGCCTTCACGAAGACCTGCGGCGCGTGCAGCAGCGGCACCCGCACGTAGCCGATCAACTCGCCCGCGCCCAGCATCTCCACCCCGGCCAGCAGGTGCGACACCGGGACCTCCCGGCGGGCGCCCTCCGGACCGGCGATGATCAGCGTCGCCTCCAGGGCCGCCAGCACCGGCAGCGTGTCCCCGGTGGGCGCGGCGGAGGCGATGTTGCCGCCCAGCGTGCCCGCGTTGCGGATGTGCGGGGGGCCCGCGGCGCGGGCCGAGGCGGCGAGCGCGGGGATCAGGGCCGCGAAGTCGGGGCGGCCCATGCGCGCGTGCGTGAGCCCGGCGCCGAGCAGCGCGTGGCCGTCCTGGTACTGCCAGCCGCGGATCTCGCTGATCCGCCCGAGGCCGACCAGCGCGGCGGGCCTGAGCTGCCCGGAGTTGACGGCGGCCATGAGGTCGGTGCCGCCGGCCACCGGCACGGCTGCGGGCACGGCGGTGAGCGCCGCCACGGCTTCGTCCAGCGTCGTGGGCAGCGTGACGGCCTGCGCCGCCTGCGGTGCGTGCGTGGTCAAACCGGCTGCCCCTTCCCACTGCCCCACTGGTCCCGCCCGTGCGCCGTACGGTACGGCCTGACGGGGTGGACGTGGCAACTCTGGCACATCTTCACAGGGGTCGCGGACACGGGTCCGGGAGGCGGCATTCGCCCGCCTCATGAGGGGCTTGGCCGGGTTTGGGGCGGCATCGCCGGGGGAGGTTAATTTCCTACTTTTCGCTGGCTCTTGTGGATTTCCTCCGCCGCGGCGGCAGGTCGCCGGGGCGCGGCCGCCGGGGGCCGCGACGCCCAGGTCAGCGCACCGGCGGGGGCCCCTCCAGCGGGCGGCCGAGGACGCCGGGGCGGCGCTGCCAGGGGCGCGGTCCGGCGGGCGGCCGGTAGCCGACGCCGAGCGCGTCCAGGCGCGCGTAGTGCGCGGACATCCGCCGCTCGAATCCGGCGAAGTCCCGCTCGCCGGGGGCGGGCAGGGCGCTCCAGACGGTCTCGGCGAAGGCGGCGAGGCGGGGGAAGACCTGGTAGTCCACGCGCGCCGAGTCCTCCAGCGCCTCGGTCCACACGTTGGCTTGGGCGCCCAGCACGTGGCGGGCGGCCGCGGCGTCGAGCCCGGGGGGAACCGGCTCGAACCGGTAGACGTCCTCCAGGGTGCGCACGTAGCCGATCGGCACGGGCTCGTCCGCGCCCGCGTCCTGCCGGTGGTCCAAGTACACGTGCTGCTCGGGGCACATGACGACGTCGTGGCCGGCCCGTGCGGCGGCGGTCCCGCCGGCGTACCCGCGCCAGGACGAGACGGCGGCGCCGGGCGGCAGGTCGCCGCCCTCCAGGATCTCGTCCCAGCCGATGAGCCGGCGCCCGCGCGCGGCGAGCCACGCGGCGAAGTGGCCGATGAACCACGCCTGAAGCGCGTCCTCCCCGTCCAGCCCGAGTTCCGCGATGCGGGCCTGCGCGGCGGGCGAGGCGCGCCACTGGTCCTTGGGACACTCGTCGCCGCCGATGTGAAAGAACCCCGAGGACCCCGAGGACCCCGAGGACCCCGAGGACCCGGAGAAGTCACGCGACCCCGCCGCGCCGGACAGACCCGTGCCCCCCGCACCGCCCGCCGCCCCCACCGCGTCCGCCGGGAAGAGGTCGAGCAGTTCCTCGAAGACGCCTTCGTAGAAGCGCAGGGTCGCCTCGGCGGGGGCGAGGACGTTCGGCGAGACGCCCCAGTCGTCCCAGACGGCGAGGGACGCGGTGTCGACCACGTCGGTGTTGCCGAGTTCGGGGCAGGCGGCTATCGCGGCCTGCGAGTGGCCGGGCACGTCCACCTCGGGCACGACGCTGATGTGCCGTTCGGCGGCGTAGGCGACGATCTCCCGGATGTCGTCCTGGGTGTAGTAGCCGCCGTGCGGCCTGTCGTCCCACAGCGGGGAGGCCCGGTGACCGAACCTGGTGCGCGCCCGCCAGGCGCCGGTCGCGGTCAGCTCCGGACGGCGCCTGATCTCCACCCGCCAGCCCTGATCGTCCGTCAGGTGCAGGTGGAGCACGTTGAGTTTGTGCGCGGCCATCAGGTCCAGGTAGCGCAGCACGCCGTCCTTGGGCATGAAGTGCCGGGCGACGTCCAGCATGAGTCCGCGCCAGCGGAAGCGGGGGGCGTCCTCGATCGCCTGAACCGGCAGGGCGCGCACGGCGTCCGGGCGGACGGGCGCCCGGCGACAGGCGTCCGGGCCGAGGAGTTGACGCAGCGTCTGCGCGCCCCAGAAGACCCCGGCCGGACCGCCGCCCCGGATCTCGACGCCGTCGCCCGCGGTGACGGTGAGCCGGTACGCCTCGGGCCCCAGGGCGCCGTCCAAGCACAGCCGTACGGCGTTGGGGGCGTCCGGCGCGGGAGCGGGCGGCAGCGGCAGGCCGAGGGCCGCGCCGAGCACGGTGCGCAGCAGGCGCTCGGCGGCGCCCGTGCCGGGACCGGCCCACAGGGCGGTGTCCCGGTCGAACCGGAAGACGCCGGGCGCCGGGGCCGTGACGGCGCGCACCGCCGGGATCACCTGCCGCCCGTCGCCCCCGAAGGACTCGCCGTTTCCGAAAGGCTCGACGCTCCCGGAGGACTCGCCGCTCCCAGAGGACTCGCCGCTCCCAGAGGACTCGGCGCTCCCGGAGGACTCGCCGCTCCCAGAGGACTCGGGGCGCCCGGAGCGCCCGTCAGGCGCCGCGCTCCCGATGCTCCCGCCGCTCCCGGCACGCTCGTCCCGATCCGTCTCCTCGTGGGCCACACGGGGAGCCTAGGGACCGTCCCGGACAGCCCACAAGAGGTCTGGACCACCTGACTCCGAGCTTGGAGAGACCGAGGCCGCGCAGGAGCTACTTGTCGCCGCCCTTGCCCTTGTCGTCCCCGCCGCCGTTCATGGACTCGTAGATCTCCTTGCACAGCGGGCACACGGGGTACTTCTTCGGGTCGCGGCCGGGCACCCACACCTTGCCGCACAGCGCCACGACGGGAGTCCCGTCCATGGCGCTCGCCATGATCTTGTCCTTCTGGACGTAGTGGGCGAAGCGCTCGTGGTCGCCGTCGCCGTGGGACACCTGCGGCGCCGGCTCGACGAGGGTCCCCGTACCAGTCCCGCGCTCGGGCTCGAGAGTGCTCATACGGCAAGGGTACTGAAGCGCACGGGCTTCAGTTGAGCGACGGGTCGTCCGGATATGTGGCGACCATCGCCAGCTCGTTGCGCTGGCGGCGCAGCACTTCGCGCCAGAGCCGCTCAGGGGCCGGCGAGGAGACGTCCCCGGGCTCGGACTCGACCACGTACCAGGCGCCCTCCGCCAGCTCGTCCTCGAGCTGGCCGGGCCCCCAGCCCGCGTATCCGGCGAAGATCCGCAGCGAGCCGAGCGCCGAGGCCAGCAGCTCGGGCGGGGCCTCCAGGTCGACGAGGCCGATCGCGCCGTGCACCCGGCGCCAGCCCAGCGGCACCCCGTCGGCCGAGCCGCCGCCCGGGATCACGGCGACGCCGAGCGCGGAGTCCAGCGAGACCGGGCCGCCCTGGAAGACGACGCCGGGGTCCCCGGCGAGGTCCGCCCAGCCCTCCAGGACGTCGCCCACGTCCACGGGCGTGGGGCGGTTGAGGACGACGCCGAGGGAGCCCTCCTCGTCGTGGTCGAGGAGCAGCACCACCGCGCGGTCGAAGTTCGGGTCCGCCAGGGCGGGCGTGGCCACGAGCAGCCGCCCTGTGAGCGAGGACACCTCGGTCATGCCAGACATGATCCCGCATCTTGCCGCGGAGTGGGGGGCTGATCCGGCTGCCGGAGTGAGGGCGGCTCGCGGGACGGCCGGACCCGCGCCCGCGCCGCGCCGCCGGTGACCGCGCGTGGCCGGGACGGAACCGTTCGTGTTATGACCCATCCGTGACGCGGTTGCGCGGTACGCGGGCTTACTTCCAAGGGGCGCCCGGCGATTACTCTGTCCCTTCGGCCCTGAGAAGTGATCGGCCGCCGCCCCTGACCACCTCATCGGAACGCGAGATACATGAGCGTCAACGACGATGTCCTGCTTGTCCACGGCGGAACCCCGCTGGAGGGCGAGATCCGTGTCCGCGGTGCGAAGAACCTCGTGCCGAAGGCGATGGTCGCCGCTCTGCTGGGCAGTGAGCCGAGCCGGCTGCGCAACGTGCCGGACATCCGTGACGTGCGGGTCGTCCGCGGGCTGCTGCAACTGCACGGCGTGACGGTCCGCCCGGGTGAGGAGCCGGGCGAGCTGGTGCTCGACCCCACCCGCGTGGAGAGCGCGAACGTGGCCGACATCGACGCCCACGCGGGCTCCAGCCGCATCCCGATCCTGTTCTGCGGCCCGCTGCTGCACCGGCTCGGCCACGCCTTCATCCCCGGCCTCGGCGGCTGCGACATCGGCGGCCGTCCCATCGACTTCCACTTCGACGTGCTGCGGCAGTTCGGCGCGACGATCGAGAAGCGGGCGGACGGCCAGTACCTGGAGGCGCCCCAGCGGCTGCGCGGCACCAAGATCCGGCTGCCCTACCCGTCGGTGGGCGCGACCGAGCAGGTGCTGCTGACGGCCGTGCTCGCCGAGGGCGTCACGGTGCTGTCCAACGCGGCGGTCGAGCCCGAGATCGAGGACCTGATCTGCGTCCTGCAGAAGATGGGCGCCATCATCGCGATGGACACCGACCGGACGATCCGCGTCACGGGTGTGGACCAGCTCGGCGGCTACGACCACCGCGCCCTCGCGGACCGTCTGGAGGCCGCCTCGTGGGCCTCGGCGGCGCTGGCGACCGAGGGCGACATCTACGTCCGCGGCGCCCAGCAGCGCTCGATGATGACGTTCCTGAACACCTACCGCAAGGTGGGCGGCGCGTTCCGGATCGACGACGAGGGCATCCGGTTCTGGCACCCGGGCGGCCACTTGAAGTCGATCGCGCTGGAGACGGACGTGCACCCCGGCTTCCAGACCGACTGGCAGCAGCCGCTGGTGGTGGCCCTCACCCAGGCGACCGGCCTGTCGATCGTGCACGAGACGGTCTACGAGTCCCGGCTGGGCTTCACCTCCGCGCTGAACCAGATGGGCGCGCACATCCAGCTCTACCGCGAGTGCCTGGGCGGCTCCGACTGCCGCTTCGGGCAGCGCAACTTCCTGCACTCCGCGGTGGTCTCGGGACCGACCCGGCTCCAGGGCGCCGACCTGGTGATCCCGGACCTGCGCGGCGGGTTCTCGTACCTGATCGCCGCCCTCGCGGCCCAGGGCACCTCCCGCGTCCACGGCATCGACCTGATCAACCGCGGCTACGAGAACTTCATGGAGAAGCTGGTGGAGCTGGGCGCGAAGGTCGAGCTGCCGGGCCAGGCGCTCGGCTGACCGGCCCGCGCCGACCGGGCTCCCCGGCAACCTTCGAAGGGGCTGCGGGCGGCCCCGGGGCCGCCCGCGGGCGTCCGCGCGGGGTCGGGAGGGGCGTCCGTGCGGACGCCCGGACGGACCGGACCGGCACGGGGGCGCGGAGGCGCCCGGACGGACCGGCGCGGGGGCACCCGGAAGGACTGGCGCGGGAGCGCGTACGACGATGGGGCGGACTCCCGACGGGAGTCCGCCCCATAAGCGTCGGAGCGCCTAGCGGGCCCCGTACGCCGTCCCCCGGCGTACGGAGGGCTGGGTCACTTGCCCTTGGCGGCTTCCTTGAGCTTGCTGCCCGCGGAGACCTTCACGCTGTAGCCGGCCGGGATCTGGATCGGCTCGCCGGTCTGCGGGTTGCGGGCGGTGCGAGCGGCACGGTGGGTGCGCTCGAAGGTGAGGAAGCCAGGGATGGTGACCTTCTCGTCTCCCTTGGAGACGATGTCGCCGACGACGTCGGCGAACGCGGCCAGCACGGCGTCGGCGTCCTTGCGGGTCACCTCGGCGCGGTCGGCCAGCGCGGCCACCAGCTCACTGCGGTTCATGTCGTTACTCCCGTGTTCTTCTTGCCGTTGAGGCGGGCCACGCGGCGAAGCCGCGTGATGGGCCGGCGAAGCCGATGCCGCCGGGGCCCCGAGGGTCCCCGGACCCGGGTCCTACGTCAGACCCTCGCGCCTAGGGAGGCATCCTGCCCCCACCTGCGGCGGGAAAGCCAATCCGGCACCCGCTGGAGCCGTGAGAACACCCGTGGGGGTCACACGGAGAGCGGGTCTGCCGGGTGTGCCGCCTGGCGGCCACCCTAAAGGCGCGGCGCCGACGGCGCCGAGCCGACGCGCCGGTCGCGGTCCCGCCGTGGCCATCGCCACGCCCGGGGGGCCTGCGCCCCCGGGCGACCTGTTCGCCCCGTACATTCCGTTTTCGATTGTCCGTCCCGTCGCCTTCCCCGGCGCGGGCGGGGTACGCCTGCGCCTCAGACGGCGGCGGGGTCCGCCGGCGCCACGCCGGCCGCCTTGGCCGCCTCGCGCACGGCGCCGGCGACCGCCCCGGCCACCTTGTCGTTGAAGACGCTGGGGACGATGTAGTTCGGGTTCAGCTCGCCCTCGGTCACCACGTCGGCCAGGGCGTGCGCGGCGGCCAGCATCATCTCGGTGTTGACGGTCCGGGACTGCGCGTCGAGCAGACCGCGGAAGACGCCCGGGAAGACCAGCACGTTGTTGATCTGGTTGGGGAAGTCGGAGCGTCCGGTGGCCACGACCGCCGCCGTCTGCCGGGCGATCGCCGGCTCGACCTCCGGGTCGGGGTTCGCGAGCGCGAAGACGATCGCGCCGTCGGCCATCGCGGCCACGTCGTCGCCGTCGAGGACGTTGGGGGCGGAGACGCCGATGAAGACGTCGGCGCCGCGCACGGCCTGCTTCAGCGTGCCGGTGAGGTTCTCGGGGTTGGTGTTGTCGGCGATCCAGCGCAGCGCCGACTCGGGGGCCGCGGAGACCAGGTCCTCGCGTCCGCCGTGCACCACGCCGTGGATGTCCGCCACGACGGCGTTCTTCACGCCCGCGGCGAGCAGCAGCTTGAGGATGGCGGTGCCCGCGGCGCCCGCCCCCGACATCACCACGCGCACGTTCTCGATCGGCTTGTCCACCACGCGCAGCGCGTTGGTGAGCGCGGCCAGCACGACGATCGCGGTGCCGTGCTGGTCGTCGTGGAAGACGGGGATGTCCAGCGCCTCGCGCAGCCGGGCCTCGATCTCGAAGCAGCGCGGCGCGGAGATGTCCTCCAGGTTGATCCCGGCGAAGCCCGGGGCGATGGCCTTGACGATCTGGACGATCGCGTCCGTGTCCTGGGTGTCCAGGCAGATCGGCCAGGCGTCGATCCCGGCGAACCGCTTGAACAGGGCCGCCTTGCCCTCCATGACGGGCAGCGCGGCCTTGGGGCCGATGTTGCCCAGGCCCAGCACCGCCGAGCCGTCGGTCACGACCGCAACGGAGTTGCGCTTGATGGTGAGCCGCCGGGCGTCCTCGGGGTTCTCGGCGATCGCCATGCAGACCCGCGCCACGCCGGGCGTGTAGACCATGGACAGGTCGTCGCGGTTGCGGATGGGGTGCTTGGACGCCATCTCGATCTTGCCGCCGAGGTGCATCAGGAACGTGCGGTCGGAGACCTTGCCGAGCGTGACGCCCTCGATGTCGCGCAGTTCCTGGACGATCTCGTCGGCGTGCGCGGTGGAGGCGGCGGCGATGGTGACGTCGATCCGGAGCTTCTCGTGGCCGGACGCGGTGACGTCGAGGCCGGTCACCGAGCCTCCGGAGGACTCCACGGCGGTGGTGAGCTGCGAGACGGCCGTTCCGCTCGCGGGCACCTCCAGCCGGATGGTCATCGAGTAGGAGACGCTGGGCGCCGTTGCCATGGCCGACTTCCTCTGCTTTCACCGTGTCGCTAAGTTTGTGCCGTCCGATCGTCGCACCTACCGCCGAGTACGCGGTAGCCGCCCGGAAGCGCGGCCCGCGCCCCCGTCGCCGCCTGCCGCGGTACGCCGAGGAGCGGAAAACGGCTTTCAGCATACGAGAGTTCACGACGGCTCAGCCGGTCGCTCGCTGGACGGCCCGCACGGCCCGACCTCGGCGGCACAGAGAAAGAGGGCCACGTCACATCGTGACGCGGCCCTCTCCGGCTAATGCGGAAGAATGAGGCACCGACCCGCCATGCTCGCCTCGCGGCAAGTGGTCGCTCGTGGCGACGAAGGTTGGGCCCGGGGGCTTGGATCGGGCCGGTGCCATCACCAGGCTAACAAACAGACGCCGCGAGGCCATTCCCCTCGGCCGGGTTCTTTCGCCGGCGCCCCCCGAAAGGCCGCTTCCGCCGCCGTCGGGTCAGTCCCGCGGCAGGCCGGGACCGCCGCAGTCGGGTCAGTCCCGCGGCAGGCCGGGACCGCGGCAGTCGGGTCAGTCCCGCAGCAGGTCGGGGACCGCGGCCCCGTCCGGCTCGTCCCGCTCCCCCGACACCACGGTGAGCTGCTGGGTGGCGCGGGTCAGCGCCACGTACAGCACCCGCAGGCCGGCCGGGGACTCGTCGGCGATCTCCGCGGGCGACACGACGAGGGTCGCGTCGTACTCCAGGCCCTTCGCCTCCAGGCTGCCCAGCGCCACCGCCCGGTCGCCGAGTCCGGCCAGCCAGCGCCGGGCCTCCTCGCGCCGGTTCATCGCGACCACTACGCCGACCGTGCCCTCCACCCGCTCCAGCAGCCGTTCGGTCTCCGCGCGCACGGCGGCGCCCAGCGCGCCCCCGGCGACCGCGAAGCGCGGCTTGACGCCGGTGGAGCGCACCGCCGACGGGGCCTGCGCGCCGGGCATGGCCAGCGCGAGCACCTTCGCGGCCAGCTCGGCGATCTCGGCCGGGTTGCGGTAGTTCACCGTCAGCTCGAAGCGGCGGCGCGGACGGGCGCCCAGGGCCTCGTCGCGGGCCGCGGCCGCCTCGTCCGGGTCGGACCAGGAGGACTGGGCCGGATCGCCCACCACCGTCCAGGTGGCGTGCCGGCCGCGGCGGCCGACCATGCGCCACTGCATCGGCGTGAGGTCCTGCGCCTCGTCCACGATGACGTGCGCGTACTCGGTGCGCTCCTGGGCCAGCCGCTCGGCGCGCTCGCGCTGCGACTCCTCGCGCACCGGCATGAGTTCGTCCAGGCCGGTGAGCTGGTCCAGCGGGTCCAGCTCGCGTCTCTTCTTCGGGCGGGCCGGGGCGCCGAGGATCGCCTGGAGCTCGTCGAGCAGGGCGACGTCGTGCACCGAGTACCCGTCCCGCCGCAGCGAGCGGGCGACCTTGCGCACCTCGCCGGGGTTGAGGATCCGGCGCGCCCAGCGGCCCAGCCGCCGCTCGTCGGCCATCGCGGCGAGCACGGCGCGCGGAGTCAGCTCGGGCCACCAGGCGTCCAGGAACGCGGTGAAGGAGTCCTCGTCGGACACGTCCTCGTCGAAAGAGGAGCGCAGTTCGGCGGCCAGCTCCCGGTCGGCGTGCCGGCCGGCCGCTCCGGACCGCTCCCACAGCGCGTCGAGCAGCAGCTTGCGGGCGCGCGGGCGCAGCAGGTTGACCGGGGCGGCGCCGCCCAGAGCGGCGCCCCGGACGCGTTCCAGGTCCCGGGCCTCCAGCTCCAGGCGGCGGCCGAAGGCGACCACCCGCAGCCGGTCCGGGGGTCCGGCGGGCGCGGCGGCGGCCGCGCCGTCCTCGTCGCCGCGCGGGGCGGGCCGCCCGGTCCCGGCGGCCGCGCCCAGCTCCAGCGCGCCCCGGGCCGCCTTGCGCAGCACCCTCAGCATCCGGTGCGAGCCCTTGGCGCGGGCCGTGGACGGCGTGTCGTAGAGGGTCGCCTCGGCGCCGTCGACCAGGGCGCCGATGGCGCGGACGGCGACCTGCCCCTCCTCGCCCAGGGAGGGCAGCACGCCCTCGGTGTAGGCCACCAGCAGCGGGGTCGGGGAGACGACCAGGATGCCGCCCGCGTACCGGCGCCGGTCCTGGTAGAGCAGGTAGGCGGCGCGGTGCAGCGCGACCGCCGTCTTGCCCGTGCCCGGACCGCCCTCGACGTACGTCACCGAGGCGGCGGGCGCCCGGATGACCTCGTCCTGCTCGGCCTGGATGGAGGCGACGATGTCCCGCATGGTGTGGCCGCGGGCCCGGCCGAGCGCGGCCATCAGCGCGCCGTCGCCGACGGCGGCCAGCTCCTCGCCGTCCAGGCGGGCGGTCAGCTCCGGGCGCATCAGGTCGTCCTCGACGCCGAGCACCCGCCGCCCCTTGGAGCGGATCACCCGCCGCCGGACGACCCGGCCGGGGTCGACCGGGGTGGAGCGGTAGAACGGGGCGGCGGCCGGCGCCCGCCAGTCGATGACCAGCGGGGCGTAGTCCTGGTCGAGGACGCCGATCCGGCCGATGTGCAGGGTCTCGGCGATGTCGGCGGCGCCGTCCTCGCGCACCGCCCCCTCGGCCGGCTCCACGGCGGTGTAGGCGCCGTCGGAGCCCTTCTTGCCGTCCTTGCCGGCCAGCAGGTCGATCCGGCCGAAGAGGAAGTCCTCGAACTCGTTGTTCAGCCGGTTGAGGTGGACGCCGGCCCGGAAGACCTGGGCGTCCCGCTCGGCCAGCGCGCCGGGCGTGCCGACCTGCCCGCGCCGGGCCGCGTCCGCCATCAGGAACTCGGCCTCGTGGATCTTCTCCTCCAGGCGCCGGTACACCCTGTCCAGGTGCTCCTGTTCGCCGTGGACCTCCCGCTCGCGCACCGAGTCGTGCGCCGCGGCGCGGCGGGCCGCGCCGTGAGCCGATCCGACCGCGGAATCCTGTTGAGCCTGAGCGGCCACCGGGCCCCCTTCTGACGTGCTGGGCAGCCGTCAACCGTACGCGAAGAGGGGCGGTTCGCGGAAGCCGGACGCCGCCGGTCAGGCTCGGATCTGGACCAGTTTCCTCCCTTCGAAGGTCATCACCTCGAAGTGGTCGATCTGGTTGGGCTGGAAGGCCGCGCCGCCGCGGACGTAGAGCGGGTTCTTGGCCTCGTCGGTCTTGGCGCCCGGCTGGCCGTAGCCCCAGTCGGGGACGGACCAGGAGGTCAGCGTCTCGCGCTCGCCGTTCTTGCCGACGGCGATCAGCGAGCAGCGCTCCGGGCCGCCCACGTTGGTCAGGCGCAGGACGGCGTTCGTGCCCCAGTTCTTCTTCTCCAGGGCGACGGTCGCGGTGACGTGGGTGGCGGGGTCGGTGGCCGTGGTCTTGTCGGGGATCGACTCGAAGGCGGTCTGCGCGGGCGGCGCGGCCACCGGGGCGCCGCCGCCGTCCGAGCCGCCGGCCGCGAACACCGCGAGCGGGCCGCCGACGACCAGCGCGGCCGCCGCCGCGACCAGGTAGAAGCCGCGCCGCCGCTTGCCGGCGCGGCGCTCGGAGACCTCGTCGACCAGCTTCTCCACCAGCCGCGGGCTGGGCTTGGCGGACAGCGACTCGCCGATCGCGGGCATGCCGCCGCCGCCCGGCAGGTCCGCGAGGGCCGCCAGCATCGGTTCCATTCCGGCCAGCTCGTCGAGCTGGCGGGCGCACCATTCGCAGGTGGCGAGGTGCGCCTCGAAGGCGCTCGCCTCGGCGTCGTCGAGGATGCCGAGGGCGTAGGCGCCGACGGTCTCGTGCTCGCTAGGGGCCGGTGATCCCGTCATGGAGCCAGACATACCCGTACCACCCGTGCCGAATCCCTGATGTCCCCCGTACCCGCCCATCACGCCGTCACCCCCCGCTCCTCCAGCGCCAGCTTCATCGAACGCAGGGCGTAGAACACCCGGGAGCGGACGGTGCCGCTCGGTATGCCGAGCGTCTCGGCGGCCTCGTTGACGGTACGCCCCTTGAAGTAGGTCTCGACGAGGACCTCCCGGTGGGCCGGGGTCAGGTCGTCGAGCGCGTCCGACAGCGTCATCAGCCACAGCGCCTTGTCGATCTCGTCCTCCGCGGGGATGACCTCCAGCGGCGACGGATCGACCTCCTGCGGCCGGGCCTGCCGGCTGCGGTGGCCGTCGATGACGATGCGCCGGGCGACCGTCACCAGCCAGGGGCGTACCGAACCGGTCGCTCGATTGAGCTGGCCGGCGTTCTTCCAGGCACGGATGAGCGTCTCCTGCACCACGTCCTCGGCTCGCTGCCGGTCTCCGGCGACCAGCCGGAGAACGTACGCGAGCAGCGGTCCGGCGTGCTCGCGGTACAACGCGCGCATCAGCTCCTCGTCGGGTTCCGAGGGCTGGGGGGACATGCGATGTCGGGCCTTCGACCCACGTTCATTGGCCACGGCCGCATCCTTGCGCACGCCCACCTCCGGTGTCCGGGGGTTCCCCCAGTCGGTCGCTCGTGCACGGGTACGCGTCCGGTGGGCTGCGCGTTCAAGGGGAGACGGGAGTTTTTCGGGGGGCGGGGCGACGAGGGCGGACATGCACGCACATTCCCCCCGGCTTTCCCTCGCTTTTCCCCCACATCGCGCGGCGCCCCGGCACGGCGGACCGCGCCGCCCGAAGTCCGGGACCTTTGGGCGGTGTTACGGGTGTCACATCGTTCAGGGCCTGGCCAGGGCGGCGCGGCGGCGGTGCCGGGCGACGCGCTCGCGGTTGCCGCAGACCTCGCTGGAGCACCAGCGGCGCCGGCGGCCGCGGGAGGTGTCCAGGTACACGATCGGGCAGTTGTCGCCCGCGCACCGGCACAGGCCGGAGCGCGCCACGGGGTCGGTGAGCAGTTCCACGGCGTCTCGCGCGACGGCCGCCACCAGCGCGGCGCACTCCGGCGGACCGGCCAGTGCGCGCACCAGGGCGCCGTCCTCGGCGCGGACGGCCCGGGGCGCGGGCGGGGCAGGGCGGGCGAGGGCGTTGACGCGGGCGAGGGCGGTCGCCGCGGCGGCGCCCGGCTGGACCGGCTCGCCCGGCCGGCGCTCCGCCGCGTCCAGGCACGCGCGCACCAACTTCTCTATGCTTCCGCGCAGTTCCCGGAAGGCGTCCGGCCAGGAGGGGTCGGCGTGGGCGAGCGAGGTACCCGGCGGGACCAGCCCCGAGCCGGTGATCCATGCGCACAGCGGCGCGAGCGCGTCGAGCCGTTCCTCGGGATGGCTGGTCGAGAGGAGATCCAGGCAGATCCGCCCGGCGTCGAACCGCAGCTCGTAAGGGACCGTGGCCGAATCCAGTGCCATGTGCCTGTCACCGCCTAGGCAGGAGCCGTGCAGAGAAGCGTTCCGCTCCCCTTCACAGTGCCCGCCCGCTCCCCCGGCCGGAAGACCCCCGCGCCTTGGCGCCACGGATACGGCGCAGCCGCCCTGGGCCGCTGCCGGGCCACGGCGCCTGTGCCCTCCGGCTGTTCGAGCACGTGGGGAGTCGGTGCGCGGGGCGCCTGGACGCGGCGGGGCGCCGGGGCCTGCCGGGCGCGCGGGGGCGGGCGGGTGTCCGGGGGCAGGCGGGCGTCCGGGGGCAGGCGGGCGTCCGGGAGCGGGCGGGCGTCCGGAGGCGGGCGGGCGTCCGGGGGCGCGGAGTTCCCGTGTCGTCACGGACCTGGCGCCTACGGGCGGAGCGTCCCGCCCGGGGCGTACTGGTCTCCGCCGCCAGGGAGTTGGGTGGGCGGCGGTGCCGGCTTTTACGGGCGGGGCGTCTGGGACGGGGAGTCGGGCGCCGCCGCCGACGGGGCGTCCGCAGGCGGGGAGTCCGGGGCCGCCGCCGACCGGGCTCCGCCGGTGGGGCGGCCGGGCGTCCGCCGCCAGGAGCCCGGTGGGCGGCGGTGTCGGCTTCTACGGGCGGGGCGTATGGGGCGGGGCGTCCGGCGCCGCCACCAACCAGGCGTCCGTCGGTGGGGCGTCCGACGCCGTGGCCTGGGCCTGGCCTAGCTCTGGGCCTGGGCCTAGCTCTGGGCCTGGGTCTAGCTCAGGCGCTGGGCTGGGGCCTGGGCCAGGCGGTAGCCGCGTTTGACGACCGTCTGGATCAGCTCCGGGGCGCCGAGGGCCGTGCGCAGGCGGGCCACCGCGCTCTCCACGGCGTGTTCGTCGCGGCCGCCGCCCGGCAGGGCGCGCAGCAGGTCGGCGCGGCCGACCACCCAGCCGGGGCGCCGGGCCAGCGCCCGCAGCAGCGCCATCCCCGCCGGGGGGACCGGCCGGAGGTCGCCGTCCACCAGCACCGCGTGGCCGCGGATCTCCAGCCTGCGCCCGGCGACGTCCAACGCCGTCGCCCGGCCCGGCAGTTCGCGGCACAGCGACTGCACCAGCGGGCCGAGCCGGAACCGTTCGGGCTGGACGGCGCCGACCCCGCGGTCCCGCAGCGGCTGCGCGGTCACCGGCCCGACGCAGGCGGGCAGCACCTCGCGGCCGAACGCGGCCAGCAACTCGTCGAGCATCCCGCGCTCTTCGGCCCGGGACAGCAGGGAGACGACGGCGGGCGCGCTGGTGAAGGTCACCGCGTCCAGACCGCGCGAGACGGCCGCGTCGAGCAACCGGTCCACGGGGCCGATGTCCTCCGGCGGCAGCCACCGGTACACCGGGACCGGGACGACCTCCGCTCCCTGCGCCCGAAGCGACGCGACGAAGTCCGTCAGCGGGTCCCCGTGGAGCTGTACGGCGATCCGGCGGCCGCCGACGCCCTGCTCCAGGAGCCGGTCGAGCACCTCCGCCGACGACTCGCCCGGCGGCGACCACCGCTCGGTCAACCCGGCGGCCCGGATCGCCCCCGTGACCTTGGGCCCGCGCGCCATCAGCTCCGCGTTCCGCAGCCGGTCCAGCAACGGCCCGCCGAGTCCCCATCCTTCGGCGGCCTCGATCCAGCCGCGGAACCCGACGGCGGTCGTGGCGACCACCGCGTCGGGCGGCCCGTCGACGACCTCCTTGGTGGCGGCGAGCAGTTCGGCGTCGTCGGCGAGCGGCACGATGCGCAGCGCGGGCGCGTGCAGCACCTCGGCGCCGCGGCGCCGGAGCAGGGCGCCGAGGTCGTCGGCCCGGCGCGCCGCCGTGACCCCCACGGTGAACCCGGCCAGCGGGCCGGGCTCCGAGCGTCCGGGGTGCTGCTGTTCGTCGTCCATGGCCCTCCTAGCCGACCGGCGGGCCGAACGGGACCGTCCTCGGCGCATGACGGAACCGGTGCGGCTCGATGCCACCAGTGTGACGCCCCGCCTGGCCGGGGCGGGAATCCGCCGTCGCGACCGGGCCGCCGCCGTCGGGTCAGCGCGCCGAGCGGTTCCGCCGGGCACGCGGCCCGCCGGGGTGCGTACTGGATCGCGCCGAAGCCGCCCTCAGGGTTCCGCCGGGCGCGCGGGCCGCCGGGAGGCCGTCGGCGGCGGCCGCCCGACACTTCGACGAAGACCGGACCGTCGCAGCCGCCGGCCGCCGACCGCCGTCTCGGGCGGCGGCCGCCGTACCCGCGCCGCTTCCGGCCGCGGTCGGCGTCCCCGTCACGGGCGCCGCGGCAGGCGATTCGGTTCGGGCCTGCTCCAGTCCCTTGAGCACGCGCACGCGCTTCCCCCACGGAAGTGCCACGGGTGTGCGTACGATCCCGAGCCGTGTCACCGGAACAGGTCCCCACCTGCCCGAACGCCCCCTACTGCCACCGTGCTCGGCGATCACGAACGTATGCCGACGGGAGCGCTCAGCGACCGCAAAGATCAACGGTGAACGGAATCGACCGGTTCGCGGAAGTCTCGTCGACGGCAGGAATCCATCCGCTTTCGGGTCGCCGCCACCATCCTTCCTCCACCGCCGTCTCCCCCGCCGCGCGGCGCACCGCGTCGAACGCGGGGTGCACCAGTCCCCTACGCCACACCAGGGACACCGGCGACAGCGGAACCGGTTCGACGAGCGGGCGCACCACGGTCCGCGGCAGGGCCGGGAAGCCGACGACCGCGAGGACGGGATGCCCGGTCTTGGCCATCAGCCGCTCGAACTCCTCCACGCCGACGGCCAGCGGCGCGGGCGGCGCGAGCGCGATCCCCCGCCCTTCGAAGAGGCGACGCGCGAGGTCGGTCCACTCCGGGGTGCACGGGTTCCCGGCGCCGGCGTATACGGTCTCGCCCGCCAGAGCGGACAGCGGCACCGCGGGCAGCGGCGCCAGCGGATGCTTCTCGGGCAGCACCACCGCCATCGGCTCGTATCGGACGAACTGGTGGTCCAGTCTGGCCCGCAGCGCCGCGTCCAGGCCCGCGAACCGGCCGAAGGAGGCGTCCAGCCGACCCGCCAGCAACTCCGTAGCCGCACCCGTGAGCCCGCTCTCGAAACGGGCCATGATCTCGTGATCCGGGGCGAGTTCGCGGGCGCGGTGCAGCACGCGGCGGCCGGTGTCCAGGCCGGGCGAGTTGAGGTCGACCAGCAGTGGCCGGGCCTGCCCGAAAGCGGACAGCAGGTCCTCCTGGGCCGCCAACACCCGCCGTGCGTACGGCAGCAGCCGCTCGCCGTCAGCGCTCAGGGCCACCTGCCGGGTGGTGCGGACGAACAACTCGGCGCCCAACTCGCGCTCCAGTCGGCGCACATCACGGCTGAGGGCCTGCTGAGCGACGTACAGCCGAAGCGCCGCGCGGGTGAAGTGCAGCTCCTCGGCCACGGCGACGAAAGCGCGGAGCAGACGGGGTTCCACGTGGCGGGCGGACATGCGCCGAACCTACAAGAGCCCGCTTCTCACAACGCGGGTGCGTGAATCGGCCGCGAGAAGGTGTTGGACCGCGTGATTCACCCGGGCCGACGGTGGTGGCATGCCCCCGACACCCACGCCCACCCCCTTGTCCAGGGCGACGCCCACGCCCCCACCGGCGACCACCGCCGCGCCCCCCGCGGCCGCCGCGCCCCCTACACCCACTACGCCCCCTACACCCACTACGCCCACTACGCCCACTACGCCCACCGCGGCCGCCGATCCCCGCACCGAACCGGGCCAAGCCACCCCCGGCGCCCCGCCCGGCCAGATCACGCCGCCCGCTACAGGGCTCGAACCCGACCCGGAGTCCAGGAGCGCCACAGGGCCCAGACCCGCCCCGGAGTCCGAGGTCGCCACAGGGCCCAGAACCGCCCCGGAGTCCGAGGCGCCCCGGAGAACAGCCCCGAACCCGGCCCCGGCACAGCCCCCCGCCCCCGGAACTCCTCCAGGCGCCGCCTCCGACGCGTACCGCGCTCCCCGCGGGACGGCCCTCCAGCCCTACCGGCGGCTCTTCGCCCTCCCCGGAACGCGCGCCTTCACCGCCGGGAACCTCGTCGCCCGGCTGCCTTCGGGGATGTTCGGCGTGAGTGCGGTCGTCATGATCGCCGGGGTGCGCGGCTCCTACGCGCTCGCCGGCGCCGTCACCGCCACCGGTCTGGCCGCGACCGCCGTGACCGCGCCGTGGGTGGCGCGGCTGGTGGACCGCCGCGGTCAGGCCCGCGCCGCCGTGCCCGCCGCCGTCTGCGCGGCGCTCGGCAGCCTGGCGCTCGTGCTGTGCGTGCGCTTCGGCGCCCCCGACTGGACCCTGTTCGCGGCCTACGCCGCCACCGCGACCACCCCGAACACCGGCGGCATGTCCCGTGCCCGCTGGGCCCATCTGCTCCGGGGCGATCCCGGCGCCCTGCACACCGCGAACTCCTTCGAGCAGGCGGCCGACGAGCTGTGCTTCATGCTCGGCCCGGTCCTCGCCGCCTTCCTGTGCGGGGCGTTCTTCCCCGAGGCCGGGACGCTGGCGGGCGCGGCGCTGCTGCTCACCGGCGTACTGGCCTTCGCCGCGCAGCGCGGCACGGAGCCGCCGCCCCGCCCGCGCACGACGGCCGCGAAGGCGCCGCTGCGCGCCCCGGGCATGCCCGGACGGCTCGCGGTCTGCCTCGCCCTCGGGGCGGTGTTCGGGTCGATGGAGGTCGTCACGGTGGCCTTCGCGGACGCTCAGGGAGACCGTTCGGCGGCGGGCCTGGCGCTCGGGCTCCAGGCGGCCGGTTCGTGCGCGGCGGGGCTGGTCTTCGGGGCGCTGCGGCCGACGGGACCGGCGCGGCGACGGCTGCCGCGGTGCGTGGCGGCGATGACCGTGCTCATGATCCTGCCCCTGCTGGCCGCCGCGCTGACCGGCTCGCTGCCGCTGCTCTGCGGGGCCCTGCTGGTCGCGGGGACGGCGACGGCGCCCACCATGGTCACCGCCATGACCCTGGTCCAGCAGCTCACGCCCGAGGGCCGCCTGAACGAGGGGATGACCCTCGCGGTGACCGGCCTGCTCGGCGGCATCGGCTGCGGCAGCGCGGCCGGCGGCTGGGCGGTCGAGCACGTCTCGCCCACGGCCGCCTACGGGACGCCGGTCGCGGCGGCGGCCCTGGCGCTGCTGGTCTCGCTGGCGCAGGCCGGAGAGGTCAGGCGGTCACCGCGGCGACGGTCCGGCGGGCGGCCCGGCGCGCGCGCAGCAGCTTGGACACGGTGCGGATCCGCCAGGCGGTGAAAGCGAGGACGACCACGCCGGTGAGGGCGGGCCGCTTCCAGCCTCCGGAGGTCTCCCCCGCGACCGCAAGCCGGACCGCGGGGGCGCCGCTGCGGAACGGGCCGCACCGCAGCGGAACGGGCCGCCCCCTAGGGGAGCGGCCCGTAGCGGCGCCTCACGAGGAGGCGGTGCGGCGGATCAGAACAGCAGGCGGTACGTGTTCCAGCCGCCGGTGCCGATCTGAACGCGCGAGGCGAACGGAGCGGCGGCGTTGCCGGTGCCCTTGTACAGCCACAGGGCGCCGCTGGTGTCGCGGGCGACCAGGTCGGTGATCCGGTCCTGGTTGTAGTTGACGGTGCCGACCGAGACCAGCGAGTTGTAGGCGTTCCAGCCGCTGCCGATGCGGGTGCGCGGCGCGAACGGGGCCTTGTAGTCGCCGGTGCCCTTGTAGAGCCACAGCACGCCCGAGCTGTCCCGGGCGACGATGTCGTCCTTGCCGTCGCCGGTCAGGTCGCCCTTGCCCGCGATCTCGGTGTAGATGTTCCAGCCGCTGCCGACCTTGGAACGCGCGGCCAGCTTGCCGTTGCCGTAGCCGAGGTAGATCCACAGCACGCCGGAGCCGTCCCGGGCGATCAGGTCGTCGGCCGCGGCGCCGCCGAGGTTGCCCGCGGAGAGCACCTTGTTGTAGATGTTCCAGCCGGTGCCGACGTACACGTCGGCGGAGTCGTCCCAGCCCGTGTAGGTGAGATCGCTGCCGGTGACGTCCCAGATGCCGTCCGACGCGCCGTCGGCGTTCTGGTCCACCTGCGTGATGAAGCGGGCGTCCTTCCACCCGGCGCCGGACGAGGTCCGGGAGCCGAGGGTGCCGTCGCCCTGGGGCGCGTAGCCCCAGAGGTCGCCGTTGCCGTCATCGCCGTACAGCGCGTTGATCTGAGCGTCGCGCAGGCCGGCGACGGCGGTGTGCTTCGTGGCGCCCGACGCCGTGGCGTGGGCGGTGGCCTGCGACGCGGTACGGCCGTGCGCGTCGGCGGCGAAGGCGGCGCTCGCGCCGGTCGCCAGCAGCGCGGCGGTGAGCGCCGCAGCCGTGCCACGCGCCAGCGCGCGGCGCGTGTTCAGGCCGGAGGTTTCGACCACGTGGGTCCTCCAGTGAGTCATGGGAATGGATCGCGGGCCCCGGTGCGGCCCGCCGAGGGGCCCCGGTTCGGCCCAGCGGGATCCAGGGATACCGCATGATCCTTGCACATGTCTTTGCCATGCCGACACCCGGTCCGGCCCGTGGCACAGAAGCGGTACAGAAGTGGGACGCAAGTGCAACCAGAGCCGTACAACCCTTTGGGAGAAGCCCTGTTCGAGCCCCACGCCCTCGCCGGGGAGGCGACAGCCTCACGACGACTGCTTCCCCAGTGGGCGGCCGTCGTACAGGTACGCCGTCGCCCCGTCCGCGAGCGCCCGCAGGGCGGCTTGGAACCTGCGGCGCAGGCGTTCCTCGAACATCTTCGCGGCCTTGTCGGGGGCGACGAAGGCGAGTTCCGACAGCTCCTCGTCATGCGGCCTGAGCGCTGCCGCGGCTTCCGAGTCCAGGATCCCGGCGTCGAAGACGAACGAGAGCTGGTCGTCCCACGGCCCGTGCGGGGGAACCCAGTCCACGACGAGAACGGACCGCAACCACACCGTCAGCCCCAGCTCTTCCCAACGAGGCGTGGAGGCGGTCGAGTTGGTTCATGACACGAAGGGAGCCGAGCGCCGGCGTCAGTGCGGTGGCGAACGTGAGCACGGCAGAGACTTACATGAGGCAGTGGAGATCCTCACCTCTTACTCGAACTTTCCCCCCTGGTCACCGACCTGCGCACAGCCCTGGCGCGCATACCTGTACCGGGCGCGCCGACAGACAACCGGAGTTCAGGAGAGGGCCCACACAGTGAGCCTACGAGGTCAATTGCTCCTAGAGCGCCCAGCCATCGTGCCCACCTCATCCATGCTGGGACCTTTCCTGAGAGGGGCTAAAGGATGCTGAGCTAGGCGAGCAACTTATCATCGACCGGGACAGATATAAAGGACATCCTTCAGTAAGCCACCTAATCTGCCTTGCTCTCGATCACAACGGAAACATTCGTAATCCCCGAGCATTGGAAGAGGATTCGAAGCGGGAATGCAGCAATCCAGACCTGACTGTCACTGTGTCCATCTACGATCGCTGAAGGACCGTCGCCCAGAGGCCCGGGGCGGTCCCATCGAGCTGTTCAGTCATCAATCAGACTCGACCACTCGCGCTCTACCCCAGACTCGCTCGAAGCTCTCCACGTAGTTCCCCGCGAGCATGCCGCCTGCGGTAAGGCGGGCATAGAGGACGGGGGCGGTTGCGGCGGGCTGGCCGTAGATGTGCGGGTTGATCAGGAGGTCGTCGTCGGCGCGGTAGATAGAGTTGTACAGCGCCGTGCGGTGGAGGCGGACCTCGACAGCGGGCAGGCTTATCAACGGCCTGAGCAGAGCGAGGGCGTTACGGATGCGGGCCGCCATCACATGGCCGATACCCTCGGACTCGCCGCGCTCGGCTACTTCGGGGCTGTCCGGGTCGCCCAGCAGCAGGCGAAGCGTGACGCCCGCACGGGCCCTGTCCCCGAGGGCGTGCAGGATGCCGGGGTCCTCGACGAGGAACAGGGCGCCGTACGCGAGGATGCCGATCTCCCGCTCGGCGCCGGCGAAGTGGCGGAGCCACGTTTCCCGGGGCACAGCCCACCGGTGTGGGTAAATCGCCAGGATCTCACCGCCGGGTGGGACGCGTGGGCGCAAGTGTCCGGTGGCGGGCCACAGTTCATGTTCGTCACGGCCGACGAGGGCCGCGAGCGCCGCGCGGTTGCGCGCGTAGGGAACGCGGCCGGCGCACCACTGCTCGACGGTCTTGGGATCGACGTCGAGCCGGGCCGCGACATCGGCGGCATCGAGGCCGGCGGACATGAGGGCACGACGGAGCTCGTCGTTCACGCTTCCCCCTTGTTCGGGGTGTGGACGACTTCAGACTAGCCAAGAAATCCCTAGACGTCCCTCAAGACGTGGTGTCCGTGCCGCCGTCCCGCACCGAATCTCATGCGAGAGACCCCCGCGACCGTGCGACCGGTCCGGGGGCATGGCCACCGCGTGAGGAGCGATGACGTGCAAGAGCGTAACCACTGCCTGTCCGGACGCAAGGAGCCCCAGCGATGACCAAGGGCGCCTCCGTGATGCTGAGCGGCGAACACCCCGCCGTCGTCGTGAAGACATGGCCGCACAGCGTCCGTTCGGTGGGGAGCGCACGCCGTCTTTTGGCGCACCACCTGGAAGCATGGGGACTTCGCCACCTCGTGGAGGCCGCCGAAGTGGTGGTCTCGGAGCTGGTCACGAACGCGGTGAATCACGCACGCGTTCCGCGCGGGCACCTGATCGGAACGCGTTTCGAACGCCTTGAGAGTGGAGTACGCATCGAAGTCCACGACGCAAGCGAGCGCAAACCGGAACAACGCGAAGCCTCCGAGGAGGCTGAGTTCGGCAGGGGATTGGTCCTCGTAGAGGCACTCACCAGCGGTCAATGGGGCGTGAGCGTTCGCGAAGGTCTGGGCAAGATGGTCTGGGCAGTGTGCACTAAGGGCGATGGACCGGTGGACCCTTCCTGATCAACCGAGCGCCCGCCTGATCTCACCCCGACGGCTGCCATATCTGGGAAAGGCAGTGCACGAACTCTCCCCCGTACCGACCAAGCGCCGCCACTCGCCCGCCGGTGCCGGGGGGAATCTCCCCCGTGATGAACTCCTCGGCCTGGTCGCAGCACCGCGAAGATGCGAGACGATGGGTGTCTTTTCAGGCAAGCGCCGTTGGGCCGATGCTCAGCGAGGAAAGGACGACGAGTGGAATCGCGCGCGACGCCGTGGGGCGCGTACAAGACGATCACCGATGTGCTGCGCCACCGCATCGCCGAGGGCGAGTTCCCGCCCGGGACGCATCTCCCCAGCGAGGCCGAGTTGCGGGCCGAGTTCGGCGTCGCGCGGAACACGGTTCGACGGGCACTTGCCGACCTGGAGCACGAGGGTCTGCTCGCCACCACGCCGGGGCGGGGCCGCATCACCTCCGCGCCCGGGGAAGCCCGCGCTCTGGCGCCCGCCTTTCTCCGCATCTCTGTGGCGCTTCGCAAGGCGATCGAGGGCGGCGAGCTGCACAAGGGCGACGCGCTTCCCAGTGAGGCCATGCTGACAGAGCAGTACGGCGTCTCCCGCTGGACCGCGCGACGGGCGCTCACCGAGTTGGAGAGCGCGGGACTCATCGAGACGCGACACGGTAAAGGCCGCTTCGTCAGGTGACGACCGACCGAGATAGCCTCGACACGTGATTTCCGTAACGCGGGCCCAGGAGCTTGCCGGAGACCTACTGGCCGAGGCGCTCCCGCGTCGCTGGGCGCACAGCGGGGGTGTCGGCCGCAAGGCAGAGTCCCTCGCACATCTCGTCGGGGACGACGCCGACCTGCTGGTCTGTGCCGCGTGGCTTCACGACATCGGGTACGCCCCGAAGCTGGTCGACACGGGGCTCCACGCTCTCGACGGCGCTCGGTACCTCCGCGATGTCGAGCACGCCGACCCGCGTCTGTGCGCGCTGGTCGCCTACCACTCCTGCGCCCACATCGAAGCGCGCAACCGCGACCTCGGCGACAAGCTCACGGCAGAGTTCGAACCGGTGGGCGGCCTGCTTGCCGATGCGTTGATCTACTGCGACATGACGACGACCCCCACCGGCGAACCCGTCAGCGTCGAACAGCGGCTCTCCGAGATCCACTCGCGCTATGGCCCCGGGGATGTCGTCACAGAGTCCATCACTGAGGCGTCGTCTCACATCGTCGACGCCGTTCAGCGTATCGACAACCTGCTCGTCAGGTAGCCGAGCGCCTCGATCGGACGAGCTTGCCCTGCTCGTCGCGGTTCCAGTGGCGGCCTGCGCTGTCGAGGAACTCGATCTCGACCGGTTCCGGCTCGACGTAGGAGCGCAGCCATTCGCGCGGGGCGGGGCGGCGGACGGTCTGGCTGGGTGGGACGAGGCCGATGAACTCGGTACGGGACTCCTCGCCGGCGGGGGCGGGCAAGGGGAGTTCCACCTCGTATATGGGCATGTCGCTCGCGTTGTGGACGTGGAGGTCGAGTTCTCGGGCGCCGTCAGGGCGGCGGTACGCCTCGACCCATGCGCTGACGCGTGCCGCCTGGGCCCGATGGGCTTCCTCCTCGCGGTCGGCTTCCCGGCGGTGCTCACGGCGGAGGAGAACGAATCCGGTGCCGAACGCGCCGACCGTCCCCACCGCGTTGAAGACGTTCGCCGCGGTGTCGACCCAGCCGTTATCCAAGCTGGGGCAGCCCTTCGCCCTCGAGGTAGGCGTCGATGCGCTGCCGCATGGAGCGGTCCATCTGCAGCCCGCCGACATCGTCCCGAGGTACCCACACCACCTCGCGGGATTCGTCGCCGGGCGTCGGCTCACCGCTGACGTACCGCCCGGTGAACACGATCGAGAACTCCTGCCGGACCTCGTCGTTGCTCGTGTAGTGGATGACGTGGCGCGGGTCCGTGTAGATGCCGACGAGCCCGGTGATCTCGCAGTTGATCCCGGTCTCCTCCAGAGTCTCGCGGACGCCGGTCTGGGCCATCGACTCGCCCATGTCCATCGCTCCGCCGGGTACGGCCCAGTTGCCGTTGTCACTGCGGCGGATCAACAGGAGTCGGCCCTCGTCGTCGGTGACGATGACGTTGGCTGAGGGGACGATGCTGTTGGCTTTGGGCGCGCGCGGGTCGTCGAAGTAGTCGATGCGGGTCGGCATGCGGTCGTCACTCCAGTTCGCGGGCGCGGTCCCAGACACGTTCGAAGCTCTCCAGGTAGTTGTTCACCATGCCTCCCCCGGCGACCTTGCGCAGATGGATCACGGGAGCCTGCGCCGCGGTGAACCCGTAGATGTGGGTATTCACGAGGACCTGATCGTCGGCTCGGTAGATCGAGTTGTAGAGGATCGTGTCGTGGAGCCGGAAGTCGATGCCGTCCACGCCACGCAACGGCCGGTACATGACCAGGGCGTTGCGGATCTTCGCGGCCATGGCATCGTCCACGCCCTCGTCCGCCCCGCGTTGGGCGACCGCGGGACTTTCGGGGTCGCCGAGCAGTATCCGTACCCGCACCCCGGCTTCGGCCTTGGCGCGGAACACCCGATGCGTGCCTGCGTCCTCGGAGAGGAACAGGCCGCTGTAGACGAGGACCCCGATCTCCTCTTCCGCGGTCTCGAACATGCGCCGCCACAAGTCGGACGGCACTGACCAGCGGTGCGGGTAGATCGTGATGATCTCGCTCTCGGACGCGCCCGCGACCTGGTCCGGGGTCAACGCATCGGGCCACAGGTAGGTCTCGTCGACGCCGAGTCGTGCCGCGACCGCGTATCGGTGGCGCCGGTACGGGGTACGCCCCGTCGTCACCCAGCGCTCGACGGTCTTCGGGTCTACATCGATCGAGCCAGCCAACGCGTCGAGCGTGAGCCCGCGTTCGAGCAACGCGGCACGGAGGCGCTCATTAGGCATTCATCGACCTCAAGACGTCACGAGACGGCTCCACAATAGGCGGGACGTCTCGCACACGTCCAGTCATGTAGTGATGACGTACCGCGTTCCGGCCGCACTCTCGGTGAGGACAGCGCCAACCGGCACTGAACCGCTAGCGAGGTGGCGCGCCGTCCCGGCCCGGACCGGAAACGACAACGGCGCCACCCAGTCGGGTGGCGCCGTGACGCACATGTCCCCACTCCGCTCCGCGCTCTGTGGCGCGGGGTGGAGTAAGGCGGGATGGTGGAGATGGCGGGAATCGAACCCGCGTCCAACGGTGCGGAATCAGGGCTTCTCCGTGTGCAGTCCGCTGCGCTTTTCTCAGCCCCGGAGATCACGCGGACAAGTCTCCGACGGGCTCAGTCACTGTTTGGCTTCCCTCTTCACCCCGTGACCGGGATCAAGGTTTAGTCCCCTAGTTGATGCCAGGATCCGGGTCGGGAACAGCCCCGGGCTGACACTCCCTTAGTAGGAGGCTCGCTCGCGCTGCCTATCAGGCAGCGAGGGCGAAGGCCTGCTGGGAGGAATCGCGCTTGGTATTGGCGATTATTTTTTTCGGCCTGTGGTTTACGAGATCATGGCCGCTTCCTCGACACGCTTCCCCTGCTTCGACAACCGCTGTCGAAACCGATCATCCCCATGTTGATTTTTCAAACCCCTCGCAGAGCGTCCCTCCATAGAGGGCCCCTCCGCGGAAGGGAGTGCGCACCGGCTTCGCGGTGCAGATGCCATCGTACGTGACCCATGCACGTCCGTGCCAGCCTGTTTCCGACGGTCACCCGGTCGCGCCACCGCTTCCCGCACCGTCCGACGCCGTCGGCGGCCGGGGCGTTCCCGGCCGCGGGGCGTCTCAGGCCGCGGGGTCTCGGGCCGCGAGGGTCTCGGGCCGCGAGGCGTCTCAGGCCCGCTGCTTGCGCCGCACCGCCGAGATCGCCCGCTCCGTGTCCCGTCGGTCCTGCTTCTCGCGCAGCGTCTGCCGCTTGTCGTACTCCTTCTTGCCCCTCGCCAGCGCGATCTCGACCTTGGCGCGGCCGTCCTTGAAGTACAGGGCGAGGGGCACGATGGTGTGCCCCGTCTCCTGGGACTTCGACTCCAGCTTGTCGATCTCCACCCGGTGCAGCAGCAGCTTGCGCTTGCGGCGGGCGCTGTGGTTGGTCCAGGTGCCCTGGGTGTACTCCGGGACGTGCACGTTGTGCAGCCACGCCTCGTGACCGTCCAACTGCACGAAGCCGTCGGCCAGCGAGGCGCGCCCCTGGCGCAGTGACTTCACCTCGGTGCCCGAGAGGACCAGACCGGCCTCGTAGGTGTCGAGGATGTGGTAGTCGTGCCGCGCCTTCTTGTTCTGCGCGATCAGCTTGCGCCCTTTTTCCTTAGCCATAGTGCCGACCATTTTCGCACTACGGAGGGGGCGCGGGGAAAGTCCATTTGCGCGGCGCGCGAGGGCGGGAGGGACGCGTCCCCAGGCCGGTCAGGACGACCAGGCCAGGTCGCCCAGGACGCCCAGACCGGTCAGGACGGGTCGCCCAGACCGGTCATGACGGGTCGCCCAAGCCGGTCAGGACCGTGCGGGCCCGGCGCAGCGCGTCGCCGCCCGCGTCCAGGTCGGGGGTGATGCCGCGGCCGTCCACGCTCCGGCCGACGGGGGTGCGGTAGTGGCCGACCGTGAGTTCGGCGACGGAGCCGTCGGCCAGCCGGGTCGGCATCTGCACCGAGCCCTTGCCGAAGGTGCGCGATCCGACGACCACGGCGCGGCCCCGGTCCTGGAGGGCGCCGGTGAGCAGCTCGGCCGCGCTCATGGTGCCGCTGTCCACCAGCACGACCAGCGGCCTGGCGGTGTCGCCGCCGGGATCGGCGTGCAGGGCGCGCTGGGCGCCGTCGACGTCGTAGGTGGCGACCAGGCCGCCGTCGAGGAAGGAGGAGGCGGTGGCGACCGCCTCGGTGACCAGGCCGCCGGAGTTGCCGCGCAGGTCCAGGACGACCCCGGAGTCCAGCGGGCTCTGGCGCACCGCCGCGCCGACCGCGTCGCCCACGCCCTTGGTGAAGGCGGTGATCCGGATGACGGTCGTCCCGTCGGACAGGCGCCGCACGGTGACCGAGTCCGTCGACAGGCTCGCCCGGCGCAGGGTCCTGGTCCAGGTGCGGGCGCCGCGCGTGAGGCCCAGGGTGACGGCCGTCCCGGCGGGGGCGTCGTCGGCGTCGCCGCGCAGCAGGGAGACGACCTCGGTGACGGGCAGGCCGTCCACCTTCTCGCCGTCCACGCTGCGCAGCCGGTCGCCCGCGCGGATCCCGGCGCCGGCGGCGGGCGAGCCGGACTGCACCCGGCCGATGTCGATCCGGCCGTCCCGCTCGCGCCGCGCCCGCAGGCCGACGCCGGTGTACCGGCCGTCCAGGGACTCCTCGAACTCCTGATAGTCGCCCGGGGAGTAGACGGCGGCCCAGCGGTCGCCGCTGCGGCTGGCGGCGCGTTCGGCGGCCTCCTCGGGGGACTTGCCCGCGGCCATGGCCTCGGCGGCGGCCCTCGCGACCTGCTCGTGGTGGGCGGCGGGAGCGGCCGAACCAGCCTTCAGGGCGGCGGACTCGCGGTCCTGCGCCCGCGCCGATCCCGGCAGCGAGCCGGTGGCCGCCCCGGCGGCGAGCACGCCCGCGAAGACGAGTGTCAGACCGGCTCCGGCACGGACGCGGCGGGGGCGGCGGAGGGGAACTGGATCTGACATGGCGGTGAGTCTAGGACAACGCCCCCGCGCCGCAGGCCCGGTTGGGCGTGCGGCGCGGTTGGCGTGCGTCACACCTTCAGATACTTGCGCAGCGCGAAGAACGCGGCGAGGGCGGGCATCAGCACGCTCGCGGCGAGGATCAGCGGGAGCTTGGTGATCACGGCGTCCCAGCCGACGAAGTTGATCAGGGTGAGCTTGGCGGACAGCGCCATGCCGTGGTCGACCGTGAAGTACCGCCCGACGACGAGGAAGACGCAGGCGAGGCCGCCGCCGATCAGGCCGGCCACGGCCGCCTCCATGATGAAGGGGGCCTGGATGTAGAAGCCGGAGGCGCCCACCAGCCGCATGATCCCGGTCTCCCGGCGGCGGCTGAAGGCCGAGACCCGCACGGTGTTGACGATCAGCAGCAGGGCCACGACCAGCATCAGCAGCATCACGCCGAGCGCCGCCCGGTTCATCAGGTTCAGCAGCCCGAAGAGGTTGTCCAGGATGCCCTTCTGGTCCTGCACGGACTGCACGCCGTCGCGTCCGTTGAAGGCGCTGGCGATGACCTTGTACTGCTCCGGGTTCTTCAGCTTGATCCGGTACGACTCCTGCATCTGGTCCGGCGTGAGGGAGCCCGCCAGCGGCGAGTCGCCGAACTGCTCCTTGTAGTGCTTGTACGCCTCGTCCTGGGACTCGTAGGCGACCTTCTCGACCACCGGCATCTTGTGCAGGTCGGCGAGGATGGCCTTCTTCTGGTCCTCGGTGACGGCGCCCTTGGCGCAGTTGGGGTCGTTCTGGGCGTCGCTCTTGTTGCAGAGGAAGATCGAGACGTTGACCTTGTCGTACCAGTAGCCCTTCATCTGCGTGACCTGGTCGCTCATCAGGAGCGACCCGCCGAACAGGGCGAGCGACAGGGCGACGGAGACGATGACCGCGAACGTCATCGTCAGGTTGCGGCGGAGACCGACTCCGATCTCCGACAGGACGAACTGGGCGCGCATGGCGTCTGGTCAAGCCTTTCCGACGTGGACTTCAGTGCTGGTAGCCGTAGACGCCGCGCGCCTGGTCGCGGACGAGGCGCCCCTTCTCCAGTTCGATGACGCGCTTGCGCATCTGGTCCACGATGTTCTGGTCGTGGGTCGCCATCACCACGGTGGTGCCCGTGCGGTTGATGCGGTCGAGCAGCTTCATGATGCCGACGGAGGTCTGCGGGTCGAGGTTGCCGGTGGGCTCGTCGGCGATCAGCAGCTTGGGCCGGTTGACGAAGGCCCGCGCGATGGCGACGCGCTGCTGCTCACCGCCGGACAGCTCGCCCGGCATGCGGTCCTCCTTGCCGCCGAGGCCGACGAGGTCGAGGACCTGGGGCACGGACTTGCGGATCTCGCCCCGGGACTTGCCGATGACCTCCTGGGCGAAGGCGACGTTCTCGGCGACCGTCTTGTTCGGCAGCAGGCGGAAGTCCTGGAACACCGTGCCCAACTGGCGGCGCATCTGCGGCACCTTCCAGTTGGACAGGCGCGCGAGATCCTTGCCCAGAACGTGCACCTGGCCGTGGCTGCACCGCTCTTCGCGGAGGATCAGCCGCAGGAAGGTGGACTTTCCGGAGCCGGAGGACCCCACGAGGAACACGAACTCGCCCTTCTCCAACTCCAGGGAGACGTCCCTGAGAGCGGGGCGGGTCTGCTTGGGGTAGACCTTGGACACATTGTCGAATCGGATCACGGATGCACCACGGATCGCCGGGGGTAGATGAGCGTGACCTTACGCGAGTCGGGTGCGCGAGCGCAGTCACCGGTCTGGGTTGCGGGATAGTCATACGTTTTGTCCGCGCGCCCCACGGCCGACGCGTGCGCTTCCCCTGGGGACCTGCGGGGAGCACGCGCTGAAAAGCGGGGAACCTGGCATGGTGGAGAGGGGAACGTTCGCGTGCCGGCGGACGTTGTAAGAGGTATCCGGTGCTAGGAGGGCGAGGCGCATGACGTACGACCGGCTGGTGTGCGCGAACTGCGCGGCGCCCGTGAGCGAGGGCCGGTGCCCGGTGTGCCGCGCGAACCGCGAGCGGCTGCAGCAGGGGAACTTCCTCGCGGGACTGAACCCGACGGCGCTGATAGCGCTGCTGGCCGTGCTGATCGCCGCGGTGGCGCTGCTGGCGCACCAGACGGCGTAGCCAGCCCGGCGCATACGAGCGAGGGGCCCGGAGCGTGTCGCTCCGGGCCCCTTGGACGTCAGCGGGCGCGTACGTCCCGCGACGGTCCGGTCACTCTCAGGCGGCGGCGCCGCCGCGGCCGCCCATCAGGCGCGGCAGGATGCGGAAGCCGATGCCGCCGGCGATCATCGTCGCCGCGCCGGCTAGCAGGAACGCGGTCTGACCGGCACCGGTCTCGGCGAGCTGCGCGCCGCCGTCCTGGGGCGCGGTCTGGGCCGGGGCGGTCGCACCGGTGTCCGTGAGGGCGGAAGAGCCCTGGTCCTGCGGGGTGGAGTTGTTGCCGTCGGGCGCGGGACCGCCGGTGGTGGAGCCGCCAGTGCCGCCGGAACCGCCGGTGTTACCGGAGCCGCCGGTGTTACCGGAGCCTCCATTGTCGCCGGAGCCCCCGTTGTCACCCGAGCCGCCGTTGTCCCCGGAGCCCCCGTTGCCGCCGGAGCCGCCGGAGCCGCCGTTGCCTCCGTTGCCGCCGGAGCCGCCCTCGGACGTCCCCTGGGAGGTGCCTTGCGACGTCCCCTGGGAGGTGCCCTGCGAGGTCCCCTGGGACTGGCCCTCGGACGTGCCCTGAGAGGTCCCCTGGGACGTGCCCTGAGAGGTCCCCTCGGAGGTTCCCTGAGACTGACCCTCAGACGTCCCCTGCGAGGTTCCCTGAGACGTGCCTTCCGAGGTGCCCTGAGAGGTCCCCTCGGACGTGCCCTGGGACGTGCCCTCGGAGGCGCCCTGGGTCACGCCGAGCGTCGAGCCCTCCGACGTGCCCTGCGTCACACCCAGCGTGCTGCCCTCCGACGTGCCCTGCGTCACGCCGAGCGTGGAGCCCTCGGAGCCGCCCTGCGAGTCCCCCGCGGAGGAACCGTTCGAGGCGCCCGAGTCGTCACCGTCTGCCGCGCCCGCGCCGATGCTCACCGGCCCGACCTGCACGTTCGCGTCCAGTGCGGACGCGGCGCCCGCGGCGGTCAACGAGGCGCCCGCGGCGATCACGGCGCCCGCGGCCATGCGCGCGACCCGGATCCGCGTCTTCTTCGTCATGTGATTGCTACCCCCAGTAGCCGATCGTCGATGAGGCCGCGCCCGGGGCTGTGATCGACGGGGGTAGCTGATCAGTGGAGCCCCCCGGTTCACATGCGCCCCGCAGACACGCATGCCGCGCTTCACCTTTCCCACAATTCAGAGGCGCGTCAAGGCCGTTGCGCACACGTTGTCCTGTTAAGCGCTGCTTCGCCGTGGGAAGCGCGACGTGAGCGTGACGCGAAAGCCGGACACCCCGGCACGAAAAAGGCAACTGCCGCCTCGCGGGCGGCAGTTGCCTGTTCGCTGCGTCGCCGTCGTCGGCTGGGCGTCCGTCGCGCTACTTGCTCTGCTGCTCCTGCTGCTTGCGCCAGCGGATGCCGGCCTCCAGGAACCCGTCGATCTCCCCGTTGAACACGGCCTCGGGGTTGCCGACCTCGCACTCGGTGCGCAGGTCCTTGACCATCTGGTACGGGTGCAGGACGTACGAACGCATCTGGTTGCCCCAGGAGTTGCCGCCGTCGCCCTTGAGGGCGTCCATCTTGGCCTGCTCCTCCTGGCGGCGCCGCTCCAGCAGCTTGGCCTGGAGGACGTTCATCGCCGTGGCCTTGTTCTGGATCTGCGAGCGCTCGTTCTGGCAGGAGACGACGATCCCGGTGGGCAGGTGGGTGATGCGGACCGCGGAGTCGGTGGTGTTGACGCCCTGGCCGCCGGGGCCGGAGGACCGGTAGACGTCGATGCGCAGCTCGGTCTCGTCGATGTCGACGTGGTCGGACTGCTCGACGACGGGAAGCACCTCGACGCCGGCGAAGGACGTCTGGCGCCGCCCCTGGTTGTCGAAGGGGGAGATGCGCACCAGGCGGTGGGTGCCCTGCTCGACGGAGAGGGTGCCGTAGGCGTAGGGCACCTGCACGGCGAACGTGGTCGACTTGATGCCGGCCTCTTCCGCGTACGACGTCTCGTAGATCTCCGTCTTGTAGCCGTGCTGCTCGGCCCAGCGCAGGTACATGCGCTGGAGCCGCTCGGCGAAGTCGGCGGCGTCGACGCCGCCGGCCTCGGCGCGGATGTTGACCAGGGCCTCGCGGGCGTCGTACTCGCCGGACAGGAGGGTGCGGACCTCCATCTCGTCCAGCGCCTTGCGGACGGCGGTCATCTCGGTCTCGGCCTCGGCCCGGGTGTCCGGGTCGTCCTCGGCCTCGGCCAGCTCGAAGAGCACGGCGAGATCGTCGATCCGTCCGCGCAGCGCCTCCGTCTTGCGCACCTCGGCCTGGAGGTGGGAGAGGCGGCTGGTGATCTTCTGCGCCTCTTCCGGGTTGTCCCACAGGGACGGCGCAGCCGCCTGCTCCTCGAGCACGGCGACGTCTGCCCTCATCTTGTCGAGGTCCAGAACGGCCTCGATCGACTCCATGGTCGAGGAGAGGGACTTGAGCTCTTCGGATACATCGACGACTGCCACGCCCTCCAGCGTAACGGCTCCGCCGGGCGTGGTGCGCCGGGCGGCGGTCCGGTTCAGGGCGTGGACGTGGAGGGGGCCGACTGCCGGGTGTCCTGGGACGGCGCCGCCGGGGAGTCGTCGGAGGCGGCCCAGTAGGCGCCGGCGCCGACGGCCGCCGCGAGCACCAGCCCGGCCACGCTCAGGGTGATCCGGCGCCGGCGGGCGGCGGTGCGGTGACGGGCCGAGCCGGGGCGCGGGGCGCCCGGGGTCCGGGGGGCGCGCGCCGTGCCGTGGGCGCCGCCGGCCAGCTCGTCCGGCGCGGGGACGCGCATCGACGTGTGCGTGTCCCGGTTGGAGTCCGGCTTGGCGCCGGGCACCAGGGGGACCGCTCCGCGGCGGCGCGCACGCTCGCCCGCGGGCGCCGGGACCTGGCCGGACGGCTCCTGCGGCGCGTCGTCGGTCTCGTCGGGCTCCGGCTCGTCCACCTCCAGGGGCGGCATGCCCGCGAGCGTCGGCAGCAGCTCGCGCAGGCGCGCGGCCAGCTCCGACGCGCGCAGCCGGGAGGCCGGCGCCTTCGCCAGGCACTGCAGCAGGAGCTGCCACAGCTCGTCCGGGATGCCGGGCAGCGGCACCACCGTCTCGGTGACGTGCCGCCGCAGCACGGCGCCGGGGTGCCCGCCGCCGAACGGGGTGAAGCCGGCCAGCAGCTCGTACAGCACGGTGGCGAGCGCGTAGATGTCCACGGCCGCGCGCGGGGGCAGGCCCTCCACGATCTCCGGCGCCAGGTAGTCCGGGGTGCCGATGATCTTCGTGGCGCGGGTCCGCTTCGGGGAGTCGATGAGCTTGGCGACGCCGAAGTCCGTCAGCAGCGCCGGATGGGCGCCGCCCGGTCCGAGCGGGCCCTGCATGTCGAGCAGCACGTTCTCCGGTTTGACGTCGCGGTGCACGACGCCGGCCGCGTGGGCGGCGGCCAGCCCGTCGGCCACGTCGGCGACGATCGCCGCCGCCGCCGCGGGCGCCATCCGGCGCTCCCGCTCCAGCCGCGTGCGCAGGTCGGTGCCGCGCACCAGGTCCATGACGAGGGCCAGGTCGGTGCCGTCGACCACCAGGTCCCGCACGGAGACGACGTGGGGGTGCTCCAGGCCGAGCAGCGCCGTCCGCTCCTGCACGAAGCGGCCCACGAGTTCCTGGTCGGACGCCAGGTCCTCGCGGAGCAGCTTGACGGCCACGGGCCCGTCCGGCCCCTCGCCCAGCCACACCGTGCCGGCGCTGCCCCGCCCCAGGATCTGGTGCGCGGTGTACCGGCTGCCGATCTTCCGTGCCAAGACTGCTCCTACCGACGCGTGTTGCCGATAAAACTACGCGTCCGGCGAGCCGGCCTTCACCGTGGAGGCGGAAATCACTCGCCAGGTGTCGACATATCCCCAGACTCGGTCCGGGGATGGGGTGCCGGAGATCCGTTTCGCCCCGTCTTGGGGCCGCGCGGAGAATCGGTCCGGCCCGATCCCGTCTAAGGCCGCCGCCTCCATCCGGCCCGGCACTAGGGCTGTCCGGTTCTGTCCGGGCACGACACCAGAGCGATCCGGCTCCGTCCGGGAACGGCACCAGGGCTGTCCAGCCCCGTCCGGGAACGGCACCAGGGCTGTCCAGCCCCGTTCGGGCACAGCACCCGGGATGCCCGGTTCCATCCGGGGCTGGGCCGCCCTGCCCCGTCCGGGGGCGCCCCGGCCCGGCGCCGTCAGCGGCGGCCGAGCCGTGCCGTGAGCGGCGGCCGGGCGTCAGCGGGGTCAGCCGTCAGCGGCGGCCGAGCCGAGCCGTGCCGTGCCGTCAGCCGCGGTGGCCGCCTCCGCCTCCGCGCTTCATCCAGTGGGCCGCCGTGCCGAACCAGTCGCTCAGTTGCCCCCAGTAGCTCTTGCCGGTCCCGATCCACCCCTGCAAGGGGCTCAGCTCCCAGACCAGCCAGCCCGCGACGAACAGGATGACGAGCGTGAACAGGCAGCCTTTCAGGCAGCCGAGGCCGGGGATCCTCATCGGGTTTGCGCCGCGCTGCCGCGGCGGCCTCGGCTCGCGGGCCGGGCGCCGGGGCTCCGGAGCCTGGGGCGGCGCGTACCGCTGTGGCTGCTGGCGTTGCTGCGGCTGCTGGGGCTGACGGGTCTGCCTGCGCTGCGGCGCCGGGGCGTGCTGCTGCGGCTGCGGCTGGGCGTACTGCGGCTGCTGCTGTCCCTGGCGGCCCTGCTGCGCGTTGCCGTAGCCGTAGCCGGGCTCGGGGCCGGGCTGATGCTGCGGCCGGGAGACCTGCCGCTGGGGGCGGCGGCGCAGTGGGTCCTCGCCCGGGTCGAGGTACTGGACCTGCGTCTGCTCGTTGCGGTCGCGGGCCGCGCGGAGCTGGGACTGCCAGGGGTGCGGCTGGTCGGGCTGCCCCGGCTGGCCGTCGCCCTGCTGCGCGCCGGGCCAGCCCTGCGGCATCGCGCGCGTGGGGTCGGCCGCTCCGGGCACGGCGCCCGGGACACCCGGCCCCGCGGTGTGCGGGAGCACGCTGGTCGCGGCGTTCGGGTCGTACGACCCCGCGCCCTGGGGCAGCACCTGGGTCGGGTCCGCGGCGCCGGGCACGCTGTCCGGGGCGGGCACGGGCGCGGGGGCCGGGTCGGGCGCCAGCAGCGCGCCGACCGCCTCGGCCGCCACGATTTGCGCGCTGTTCGCGTGCACGCCCACGCCTTCGGCGACCACGCGCAGGGCGTATGCCAGGTTCTCGGCGCTCGGCCGCTCGGCGGGGTTCTTGCGCAGGCAGCGCTCGATGACCGTCCACAGCGGGTCGGGCACGGTGGAGGGGCGGCGCGGCTCGGCGCTCAGGTGCTGGTGCAGCACTTCCAGGGCGCTGCCGCCGGAGAACGGCGGACGGCCGGTGAGCAGCTCGTACAGCAGGATGCCGGCGCCGTAGACGTCGACGGCGGAGGTCTGCGGGAGGCCCTCGGCGGACTCGGGCGCGACGTACGCGGGCGTGCCGACGAACTCGTGGGTGCGGGTGAGGCCCGGCGAGTCGGCCAGACGGGCGATGCCGAAGTCGGTGAGCAGCGGGTGCATCGCGCCGCCGTACTGGCTGAGCAGGACGTTCGCCGGCTTCAGGTCGCGGTGCACCACCCCGTCGGCGTGGCTGGCGGCCAGCGCGTCCGCGATCTGGGCGGTCAGCAGGGCCGCGGCGACGGGTGAGAAGGGGCCGTTCTCGCGCAGGTAGCGGTGCAGGTCGGGGCCGTCGACGAGGTCCATGACCAGCGCCAGCAGATCGCCCTCGACGACCAGGTCGCGCACCCGGACGATGTTCGGATGGGTGAGCCGGAGCAGCACGGAGCGCTCCCGCAGGAACCGCATCACGACGTCGGCGTCGCTCGCCAGCTCCTCTTTGAGAACCTTGATCGCGACGGTCTCGCCGGGCTGGCCGGGCACGGCCGCCTCGGCTCCCGCCGTCTCCCTCTGGCGGGCTCGCCAGACCGTCCCGGTGGCGCCGCGTCCGAGCGGCTGCTCCAGGAAGTACTTGCTGCCTACCGGCCGCACGTCATGCGCTCCCTGCTGCTCCTCGTGGCGGCGCCCGGCCGCTGCTCTCGCGCCGCTCGGCTGCCGCCTTCCGGCGTTCCGACCCAACTGTAGTGCCGACTCCCGCCGGGCACCGGCCGGTCGCGGTCCGGCCGCCGCCGTCCGTCGGCGGGCGACTGCGGGCCGGTCCTCTTGGTGGCCGGTCCCCGTGGTGGGCGTACGTCCCGGACGTCACCCCTGTGCGAAGGAAAGACGCTGAACCCGGTCTCCTAGGTTCCGGATCCGGGCGTGACCGATCTCAAGCGGTCGGCGGCGGACCACGGGCCAGGCACTTTTGGGGGCAGAGCCGACCAATCAAGATCACTTGTGGCGGCGGGGCGGGCGCGCTGTCAGTGGCAGGTGCAAGGATGCCTCCAGTTGCCTGGCCGATGCGCGTGCGGGGTGGGGGAGTCCGCGCTCGCGCAGAAGGGACCGCTGACGCCGATGCAGATCCGGCTGACCGTCGTAGACCCCTCGGCGCCGCCCGCCGACCTGGGCCGCGCCGCGAGCTGCGACGTACTGGTCACGGCGCCCTCGGGCACCGCTCTGGCCGCGGTGGCGCCGGCGCTCGCCGCGGCGGTGTCCGGGGACGGCGCGGCGGCCCAGGATCGGACCGGCCGCGAGCGCGGCGCCGCCGAGCGGGGCGGCCGGGAGCCCGGCGCCGGGCCCGTCGTGCTGTACGCGGGCGCGGAGCGCCTGGACGCCCAGCGCTGCACGCTCGGCGAGCCGCCGCTGCTGGACGGCGCGGTGCTCTGCCTGGGCGGCCCCGCCGAGCCCGAGGCGCACCCCGAGCTGGACGAGGCGCCCGCCCGGCTGCACGTGGTCGCCGGGCCGGACGCGGGCGGCGTGCACCTGCTGCACGGCGGTCAGCTCACCGTCGGCCGCTCCGCCGACGCCGACGTGCCGCTCGACGACCCCGACGTCTCGCGCGTGCACTGCACGGTGACGGTCGCCGCCGACGGCCGCGTCTCGGTCGCCGACCCCGGCTCCACCAACGGCACCGCGCTGGACGGCCGCCCGGTGGGCCCCCGCCCGGTCCCGCTCCCCCCAGGCGCGCTGCTGCGCATCGGGGAGTCGGCCCTACGGCTGACCCCGGCCGCGGGCCCGGCGGCGCGGGTGGCGACGGCGCCGGACGGCGAGGGACATGTACGGGTGCCCGGAGGGAGCGCGGGGGCGAACGCCCACGCGCCGGCCCCTGCGCGCACGGCGGGCGGCTCGGACGCGAGGCCGTCCGTCGAGCCGACTGCGGCGGGCGGCGCGGGAGCGGTGCGAGGCACGGGGACGGGATTCGGCGAGGGGACCTCTTCTGGAGGGGGATCCGCGCACGCTGAAGGGTCCGCGCACGCCAGGGGGTCGGCTTACGACGCGGATGCGGCGGACGGCACGGGAGCGGCGCGGGACACGGGGACGGGGACGGGATTCGGCGGGGAGACCTCTTCAGGAGGGGGATCCGCGCACGCCTGGAGGTCGACTCACGGCGCGGGTGCGGCGGACGACGTCGCGACCGCGTACGGCGCGGGAGCGGCTGGCGCCGTAGGCGTCGGCGGCGCGGGAGCGGCTGGCGCGCGCCCGGCGACGGGCGACTGGCAGCGCGAGGAGCACGGCGGGCACGGAGCGCACAGCGAGGACAGGGCGCACGGGCCGCACGGCGGAAGCGGGGCGCACGGGTCCGCCGAGCCCCAGGTGCCCGCCCAGGGCCGGGCGCCGGGCGCCGAGAGCCGCCCCGGCGCTCTCGGCGGCGACCTGGAGGGCGACTACGGGCCGGGCGTGCGCAGGCGCGCGGGGCTCGGTGCGTGGGCGCGGCGCCTGGCCGGCGGCCGCGGGGCCGCGGCGGAGGCCGAAGCGTCCGGCGGGGCGTACGACGGGACGGCGGCCGGCGCGTCCGCGCGGGAGCTGCCCGCCGCGTACCCGGCGGAGCTGCCGCCGGAGACCTGGCCGGACCCGGCGGCGCTGCTGCTGACGGCGCTCGGCCCGGGGCCGCTGCTGTGGGAGCGCGGACCGGGGCATCCGGAGACGCTCGCGGTACGGCTCGGCACGGCCGACCGCCCCGCGCCCGACGGCTCGGGGCGGCTGCTGCCCGCGGTGCCGGTGACCGCCGGGCTGCGCGAGGCGGGCGCGCTGGGCCTGGCCGGGCCGCGCGCCCGGCTGACCGGCCTGGCCCGCGCGGTCCTGGCCCAGCTCGCCGCGCTGCACTCCCCCGACACGCTGGAGATCGTGCTGCTCTGCACGGACCGCACGCGCCCGCTGCCGGAGCGCACGGCCGAGTGGTCCTGGCTGGGCTGGCTCCCGCACGTGCGGCCGGGACACGGCCAGGACTGCCGCCTGCTCCTGGCCTACGACCGCGACCAGGCGGCGGCCCGCACCGGCGAACTCCTGCGCCGCCTGGACGACTGCCTGGCGGACGCGCGCCGCGCCCCCGGCGCCCCGGACGGCGGCCGAAGCGCGTCCGTACCGCGCCAGGCGACCGCGTCCGCTGCGCACGCCCAGGCCGCGGCCGACCCGTACGGCGCCCCGTCCCGGGACGGCGCCTCCGCCTACGGTTCCCCCTCCGACGGGCACGGCTCCGCCTCCCCCGGCGCCTCCCAGGCGCATAACGCTCCCTCCCGAGACGCCAGCGCTGCACACGGCGCTCCCTCCCGAGACGCCGACGCGACACACAGCGCCCCCTCCTGGGACACACGCGGCGCAGCCGCCCCGGACGACGCTTACGGCGCCCCCTCTCACGACGTCGGCCCGGCGCACAGGCCCCCCTTCCGAGACGCCGCCGACACCCACGGCTCCCTCTCCTGGGACGCAGCCGACGCACCCGGCTCACCCGTCCGGAACCCCACCGACGCACCCGGCTCAGCCGCCCGAACCTTTAGTGACGCATCCGGCGCGGCCGCCCGGAACTCCGCCGAGGCTCACCGCGCCCCTTCCCCCGACGCATTCGACGCCCACGGTCGCCCCGTCGGCGCTCCCCAGTCCGCGCCGCACCCGGACGCCGCCGCTGCCGACGACCGCGCACAGGCGGCGCCGCATGGCGACCCCGCCGGCGCCCGGGGCGCCAGGCCGGACGCCCCCGCCTCCCCCGGCCCGGACGCCCCGGCGGCGTCCGCGTCGGCCCCTCCGGGCGGCCAGCGCCCCGCGCCCGTGCGCGGAGCCGCCCGGCGGCCCTCGTGGGCCCAGCCCGGCGACGGGCAGGACAGTCCGGCTGGGCCGGAGGGGCACGACTTCGCGGGTCCCTACACCGTGCTCGTGGTGGACGGCGACCCGGGAGACGCCTCCGTGCGCGAGGCCGTGGCCCGGCTGGCGCAGGAAGGGCCGCGGGCCGGAATCCACGTGGTGTGCCTCGCCGAGACGGCCCCCGCCTCCCCCGCGTCGCCGGTGGCGGAGACGTACGAGGAGGCGTGCGCGGCCTCGCCGGTGTTCCGGCGCTGCGGCGCCGTCGCGCTGCTCAGCGGCGACGTGGCGACGGCGCTGCGGCTGATGCGCGTCGTGCACTCCGGCGCGCGGGCGCAGGACCCGGTGGGCCCCGGCGCCGTGGCCGTGGTGGACGCCGTGTCGGCGCAGTGGGCCGAGCGGTTCGCACGGGCGATGGCGCCGTTGCGGTCGGCGGCCGACCCGTCCGGCGGCGGCCGACCCGCGCGGGTGTCGGCGCCGCTGCCGCCGTCGGCGCGACTGCTGGACGAGCTGGGACTGGCCCGTGCCACCCCGGCGTCGCTCCAGGCGCGCTGGGCGGACGCGGCGGACGACGCCGCGGCGCTGGGCGGCCGGGCCTGGGCGGTGCTCGGGGCCGGTCCGCGCGGTCCGGTCTGCGCCGACCTGGCCGCCGACGGGCCGCATCTGCTGATCGAGGGCCCGGCGGGCAGCGGCCGGACGGAGCTGCTGCGGTCCGCGGTCGCCTCGCTGGCCGCGGCCGAGCGGCCCGACCGCCTCGGCATCGTCCTGCTGGACGGCCGCGACAGCGTGGGCGGCGGCCACGGCGAGGGGCTGCGGGTCTGCACCGACGTGCCGCACGTCACCACCCACCTGATCGCCAACGACCCGGTGCGGATGCGGGAGTTCGCCCAGTCGCTGAGCGCCGAGCTGAAGCGGCGCGGCGAGTTGCTGGGGCGGGACGACTTCGCCGCGTGGCACACCCGGCGCGCGCTGTCCGGCCGTATCGTCTCCCAGCGCACCGCCTCCGGCCGCGCCCCGGCGCCCGGTCAGGGCCACGCGCCGGCCGGAGCGGGCGCGGAGGCTCCGGCTGGAGCGGGCGCGGCCGATCTCGACGCCTCGCCCAGTTCGACGCTGCGGCTGCGGCTCCCGGCGGCGCGAGCGCAGGACGAGACGCCGCCTGCGCTGCCCCGGCTGGTGGTGGTCGTCGACGACCTGGACGCCCTGGTCTCCCCCGCGCTCGGTTCCCCGGGGCGGCCCGCGGCCGGCTCGGTGATGCGCGCCCTGGAGGCGGTGGCCCGCGACGGCGGGCGGCTCGGCGTGCACTTGGTGGCGGCCGCCGCGCCCGGGGGCCGTACGGCGCAGACGGAACCGGGCCGCCGGGCCGCTCTCCGGGTCGTCCTGGACGCGCCGGCCTCCGGCCGCGGGGGCGCCTCCGCGGCCGGGACCGCCGAGCCGGGGGGCGAACCGGCCCCGGGACGCGGGCGGTTGACCGGGCCAGACGGCGGGGTCACCCCGTTCCAGGGCGGCCGCGTCACCGGCCGCATCCCGCGGACGGCGACCCAGCGCCCCACGGTCGTGCCCCTGGAGTGGCAGCGCATGGGCGATCCGCCCGCCCGCCGCTCGGTCCGCGAGCTGGGCAACGGGCCGACCGATCTCGCCCTGCTGGCCAGCGCGTTGCAGCGGGCCGCGCGGGAGGTGTCGGCCGCCGAGGTGCCGTCCCTGCTGTGACCGCAGCCCCGGTCCTGCTGTGACCGCAGCCCGGCGCGGTGGTGACCGCCGCCCCGGCGCGCCACGCCAGACCGCCCCGCCCCTCCGCTCCCGCACCGCCACTCCGCTCCCGTCCCGCCCGTCCGCCCCCGTCCCCGTCCCGCCTCTGCCGCCTCCCCCTCCGCTCCGCCTCTTTCCCTCGCCCCCAACCTCCCTGACTGACCGTCACGACAAGGTCACGATCTTCCGCTTGACACTGTGGGCGCTCTTGCCGAGTCCGGGGCCCCGGCGTAGACCAGAGCGCACTGGACAGCGCTGGGACGTTCGACGACGTCGAAGAACGGGGCAGTGGATGCACAGCACGAGCAGCACCATCGGGACGCACGGGGCCGCACGGCCGGCGGGGCCGACGAAGACGGCGAGGGCGACGCGGACCGCCGCGGCCGTCGCCGCGGGGGCGCTGGCCCTCTCCCTCACCGCCTGCGGCTCCCACGACGACAAGAAGAGCGGCGGCGAGCAGAGCAGCGGCGCGCCGAGCGGGGGCTCGGGCCTCGCCCTGCCCAAGCTGGACGGCGCGAACCTGGAGGTCGCCGCCGTCTGGACCGGCGCCGAGCAGGCGAACTTCAAGCAGGTGCTCGCGGAGTTCGGCAAACGCACGGGCGCCAAGGTGACCTTCGTGCCGGCCCAGGACCCGATCGTCAACTTCCTCGGATCCAAGATCGCGGGCGGCCAGCCCCCGGACGTGGCGATGCTGCCGCAGCCGGGCGCCATCAAGCAGGCCGCGGAGAAGAAGTGGGCCAAGCCGCTCGGCCCCGAGGCGCTGGCGCAGCTCGCGAAGAACTACTCGCAGGGCTGGCAGGACATCGGAAAGGTCGACGGCAAGCAGTACGGCGCCTACTACAAGGCCGCGAACAAGTCGCTGATCTGGTACAACGCAAAGGTCCTGGAGAACGCGGGGGCGAGCGAGCCCAAGACGTGGAAGGACCTGCTGGGCGCCGCGCAGAAGGTGGACGACTCCGGCGTCACGCCGTTCTCCGTGGGCGGCGCCGACGGCTGGACGCTCACCGACTGGTTCGAGAACGTCTACCTCTCCCAGGCGGGCCCCGAGAAGTACGACCAGCTCGCCCAGCACAAGATCAAGTGGACGGATCCGTCCGTCAAGCAGGCCCTGACCACCCTCGCGCAGGTCTGGTCCAAGAAGGACTACCTGGCGGGCGGCCCGGACGGCGCGCTCCAGACGGAGTTCCCCGCCTCGGTCACCCAGACCTTCACCGGCGGCGACCAGCCGAAGGCCGCCATGGTCTACGAGGGCGACTTCGCCCAGGTCAACATCGGCGAGACCAAGGCCAAGGTGGGCACGGACGCGAAGGTGTTCCCGTTCCCGGCGGTGGGCGCCGCCGCGCCGGTGGTCTCCGGCGGCGACGCGGCGGTGATCCTGAAGGACTCCAAGGCGGCGCAGGCGCTGGTGACGTTCCTGGCCTCGCCGGACGCGGCGACCATCCAGGCGAAGCTCGGCGGATACCTCTCGCCGAACAAGAACGTGCCGAACTCGGCGTATCCGAACCAGGTGCAGCGCACCATCGCCAAGGCCCTGATCGCCTCCGGCGACGACTTCCGCTTCGACATGTCCGACCAGGCCCCGCAGGCCTTCGGCGGCACGCCGGGCAAGGGCGAGTGGAAGGACCTCCAGGACTTCCTGAAGAACCCCTCGGACGTCGCGGGCGCGCAGGCGAAGCTGGAGAAGGACGCGGCGGCGGCGTACGGCAACGGGAGCTGAGCGCCGATGGCCGCCCGCACCCGCCGACGACGGGGGCGCCGATGACGTCGGCAGCCGCCCCGGGCGCCGCCCCGGCGGCGGCGCCCTCCGCGCCCCGCGGCCGCAGGAGCGTCACCGGCACCCGCAGGACCGCGGCGGCGCTGTTCCTGCTGCCCGCCCTGGTGCTGCTCGGCGCGCTCGTGGTCTACCCGATCGGGTACTCGATCGTCCGCAGCTTCTACGACTCCTCCGGCGACCACTTCGCCGGGGCCGACAACTACAAGGCGCTGTTCACCGACGACGGCATCCGCACGGCGCTGAAGAACAACGTCATCTGGATCGTGTTCGCCCCGGCGGTCGCCACCGCGCTCGGGCTCGTCTTCGCGGTGCTGACCGAACGGGTGCGCTGGGGAACGGCGTTCAAGCTGGTCGTCTTCATGCCGATGGCGATCTCCATGCTGGCCGCCGGGATCATCTTCCGGCTGGTGTACGACCAGGACCCGGACAAGGGCGTCGCCAACGCGGTGTGGGTGGGGGTGCACGACACCTTCGCGCAGGCGTCGGCGTTCCCCCGGGCGCATCCGGGCCGCGACTCGCCGCTGCGGCCCGACCACGGCGGCTTCCTCACGACCAGCCCGGTCCACACCGGCCAGTCGGTGGCGCTGCCGCTCGTCGGCGTCGCCCCCGACCAGATGCCCCACGGCGCCGGGAAGGCCCGCCGGGCCGAGGCGAAGCCGGACCGGATCACCGGAACCGCCTGGCAGGACTTCACCCGCGGCAAGGGCGTCGGGAAGCTGGGCGCGGTCGACCCCTCCGAGCAGGGCTACGCCGGCATGCGGATCGAGGCGGTCAAGGACGGCGCGGTGGTGGCGACGGCGAAGGCCGCCGACGACGGCACGTTCAGCCTGCCCGCGCGGGCCGACGGCGCACGGCTGCGGCTCCCGGCGGACAACTTCAAGGAGCCGTACAACGGTGCGGACTGGCTGGGCCCGTCGCTCGTGACGCCGTCCATCATCGGCGCGTACGTGTGGATGTGGGCCGGGTTCGCGATGGTGCTGATCGCGGCGGGGCTCGCGGGCGTGCCGCGGGAGCTGCTGGAGGCCGCCCGCGTGGACGGCGCCAACGAGTGGCAGGTGTTCCGCCGGGTCACCGTCCCGCTGCTGGCGCCGGTGCTGGCGGTCGTCGCCGTCACGCTGATGATCAATGTGCTCAAGATCTTCGACCTGGTCTTCATCATCGCCCCCGGCTCCTCCCAGGACGACGCCAACGTGCTCGCCCTGGAGCTGTACCGCAAGGGCTTCTCCGAAGGCCGGCCGGGCGTGGCCAGCGCCATCGCGGTGTTCCTGCTGCTCCTGGTGATCCCGGTGATGCTGTTCAACATGCGGCGCTTGCGGCGGGAGGTGCGGCGATGACCACGGAGGCCGTCACGAAGGCCGTCCCCGCCCCTGCCGTGGGCGCCAGGCGGTCGGCCGGCGCCCGTCTCGCCGAGGCCGTCAGCGGTGGGGCGGTCCGGGTGTTCCTGATCGTCGTGGGCCTGTTCTGGCTGGTCCCGACGATCGGTCTGCTGCTGGCGTCGCTGCGCTCCCCGGAGGACATGAGCGCGGGCGGCTGGTGGACCGTGTTCACCAGGCCCTCGCAGCTCACGTTCGACAGCTACCAGAAGCTGCTGGAGCACGGCGAGATCACCGACTCGCTGCTGAACACCGTCCTGATCACCGTCCCGGCGACGCTCCTGGTGGTCGTGGTCGGCTCGCTCGCGGGCTACGCGTTCGCGTGGATGGAGTTCCCGGGCCGCGACTGGTGGTTCCTGGCCGTGGTCGGGCTGCTGGTGGTGCCGGTGCAGGTGGCGCTCATCCCGATCGCTGAACTCTTCGGGAAGATCGGCCTGTTCGGGTCCATCTTCGGGGTGGTGCTGTTCCACACCGGCTTCGGCCTGCCGTTCGCGGTGTTCCTGCTGCGCAACTTCTTCGCGGAGATCCCGCGCGAACTGCTGGAGGCCGCCCGGCTCGACGGCGCCGGCGAACTGCGCCTGTTCGCCCGGGTCGTGCTGCCGCTGGGCGGTCCGGCCATCGCCAGCCTGGGCATCTTCCAGTTCCTATGGGTGTGGAACGACATGCTGGTCGCGCTGGTGTTCACCAAGTCCGGCAGCCAGCCGATCACGGTGGCGCTCCAGACGCAGGTACGGCAGTTCGGCAACAACGTCGACGTGCTGGCGCCCGGCGCGTTCCTCTCGATGGTGATCCCGCTGGCGGTGTTCTTCGCCTTCCAGCGGCAGTTCGTGTCCGGGGTGATGGCGGGCGCGGTCAAGTAGCCCGCGCGGACAGGCGCGTTCGGCGCGGACTTGTGAGGGGCGCACTCGGAAAGAACCAGAAGGAACTAGAAGGGGCGGACCGGTCGCGGTCCGCCCCTTCGCGTGGGCCGTGCGTCCCCCGCACCTCGTACGGGACGTGCCCCCTTGGCTCCTGCGCCGAATCCGCGCCTGCCGCTGCCGCGGCCTGCGCGCACGCGGCCCGCGGGACCTACTCGACGACCAGCTCGACCGGGATGTTGCCGCGGGTGGCGTTGGAGTACGGGCACACCTGGTGGGCCTGCTCGACCAGCTTGCCGCCGGTGGCCTGGTCCACGGTCTCGGGCAGCTCGACGCGCAGCGTGACGGCGAGCGCGAAGCCCTCGCCCTGCTTGCCGAGGCCCACCTCGCCGGTGACGGCGGCGTCGCTGAGGTCCACCTTGGCCTGACGGCCGACGAGGGCGAGGGCGCTGGCGAAGCAGGCGGCGTAACCGGCGGCGAAAAGCTGCTCGGGGTTGGTGCCCTCCCCGCTGCCGCCCAGCTCCGCCGGCGGGGCGAGGCGCACGTCCAGCTTGCCGTCGGAGCTGAAGGCGCGGCCGTCACGGCCGTGGGTGGCGGTGGCGACGGCGGTGTAGAGCGCGTCCATGGAAACCATCCCTCTCACAGATCTCGGAAAGTCCGGCGGACCTTCGCGGGCCCCTTCGGGCGTCGCGCGTCCTGATAAAAATAGATCACACAATTAGATTGTGCGCAACTCAATCACGTCCCGAGTTATGCTGAGCCCATGACGACCGAGGTTCCGCCCAGTGCCGTGCCGGACGAGGACTGGCTGCTCCTGGACCGCCAGATCTGCTTCTCGCTGCACGCCGCCGCGCGCGCCTTCACCGGCGTCTACCGCACGCTGCTGAAGGACCTGGGGCTGACGTATCCGCAGTATCTGGTGATGCTGGTGCTGTGGGAGGACGGCCCGACGCCCGTGAAGCGGCTCGGCGAGCGTCTGCGCCTGGACTCCGGCACGCTGTCGCCGCTGCTCAAGCGCCTGGAGGCGGCCGGCCTGGTGCGCCGGGAGCGCAGTGCGCGCGACGAGCGGTCGGTCGAGGTGCGGGTGAGCGCGGAGGGCGCCGCGCTGCGCGAGCGCGCCGCCCGGGTGCCGCGCCGGATCAAGGCGGCGACCGGCTTCGACCTCGACGAGCTGAGCGAACTGCGCGCCCGCCTGGACCGGCTCACGGAGGCGCTCGACACGGCACTCATAGAAGAGTCCGATCAGCCCGACGAGCCCGTAGCGTTCGTAGAGCCTGTGGGGTCCGTAGAGCCTGCGAGGTCCATAGAGCCTGCGAGGTCCATGAAGTCCGTGGAGCCCCCGGCCTGCCGCTGACCCCCGCCCCCCAGACGGGTGCAGTTTGCGGCCATTCTTCACATTTTCACCATAGTGACGGCGTATCGACAGAGACACGACATTCGCCGGGCCTACGATCCGATGTGATGAGCGCCTTCCCGAGCGTGCCGCGCGCCCTCACGCGTGCGTCGACGAGACACCGCCTGCTCGCCCTGACGGCCGCCTGGCTGCTCAGCCGCGCGCTGATGCTGTGGCTGCTCGCCCACAACACGCTGCGCCTGCTGGGCCACGGCGCCGTGGCGCGCGAGGTGTGGAAGCTGTACGGGCACTGGTACCTGGTCCTCTCCCGCGGCGCCTTCCCGGCGCACGACACGCTGTGGCAGTACCCGCCCGGCGCCGGCCCGGTGCTGCTGTCGCCGGCGCTGCTGCCGGGGCTGACGTACTTCCAGGCGTTCGTCGCGCTCACCCTCGCGTCGGACGCGCTGATCACGCTGGCGCTGGCCCGCGCGGGCGGCCGCCCCGGCCGCAGTCTGCGCGGCGCCGTCTACTGGACGCTGGGCCTGCCGCTGCTGCTGCACGTCCCGCTCGCCCGCTACGACGTCCAGGTCACCGCCCTGGCCGTGCTCGCCCTGCTGGCGCTGCCCCGTTTCCCGCGCGTCTGCGGGGCGCTGGCCGCGCTGGGCGCCCTGGCGAAGGTGTGGCCGGCCCTGGTGCTCGTCGGCGTCCCCCGGGGCGGCCCCACCCGCTCGGCGTGGACGTGGGCGGCCCTCGCGGGCGCCGCGGCCGGGGCGGTGCTCATGGGCGCGTTCCGCAACCCGCTGGCCTTCGTCCGCCAGCAGGGCGGCCGGGGCGTGCAGATCGAGTCGTTCGGCGGCACGGCGCTGGCCTGGGCGACGCACGCGGGGTGGCCCGGCAAGGTGCGCTACCAGTACGGGGCCCTTGAGTTCACCGGCCCGCACGTGACCGCGGTGGCGCGCCTCGCGCTGGTCCTGTCCGCCGCGGCCTTCGGCCTGCTTCTGCTGTGGCGGGTGCGGGCCCGGCGGTGGACGCCCGCGACGCCGTACGACGCGGCGCTGTGCGCGGCGCTGCTGTTCACCGTGACCAGCAGGGTGATCAGCCCGCAGTACATGATCTGGCTGCTCGGGCTGGGCGCGGTGTGCCTGACCTCCCGGCACACCGTGCAGGGCCCGGTGGCCAGGCTGGTCGCGCTGGCGAGCGCGGTCAGCGTGATCGCCTACCCCACGCTCTACGGTCAGGTGGCGGGCTGCACGTGGACCGGCTGCGTGCTGATGCTGGTGCGCAACGGCCTGCTGGGCGCCGCCGCGGTACTCTCGTTCGCCCGGCTGTGGCGCTCTACGAAATCAGCGGCGTCCGCGAGGCAACCCGAGCCGGACCCGCACCGTCTTCAGCGAGGGACGCTCAGTCCCTCGTGACGGGAGAAGCCGTCCGTACCCACGATTCCCGTACCTACGATTCCCGCCCGTGGACCCCATGCACCCACACCAGCCCCACCACCCCCGCAGTCCGCACGCCGGCGCCGTGAGCGTCGTGGTGATCGGCTACGAAGACGCCGATCACGTCGCCGACGCGGTGCGCTCCGCGCTCGCGCAGGGGCCGGCCGTCCGCGAGGTCGTCGCCGTCGACGACTGCTCGGCGGACGGCACGCCCGAGCTGCTGGGCCGGCTCGCCGCGGCGGACTCCCGCGTGCGGATGATCCGGCGCGAGACGAACAGCGGCGGCTGCGGCACCCCGCGCAACGACGGCATTGACGCGGTGACCTCGCCGTACGTGATGTTCCTCGACAGCGACGACGTGCTGCCGCCCGGCGCTGTGGACGCGCTGCTGGGGGCCGCCGAGCGGGAGCGCGCCGAGGTCGCGGCGGGCCTGTGCGTGCGCCGCGAGCTGCCCTCCGGGCACGACGTGCCCTGGCAGGAGGAGCTGTACGCGCGCGCCGCCGTGGTCGGGCAGTCCGTCCGGCTGCGGGAGCTGGTGCACGACACCCTCTGCGTCAACAAGCTCTATCGCGTCGACTTCCTGCGCGAGCACGCCATCCGGTTCCCCGAGGGCCGCTTCCCGTACGAGGACATCGTGTTCAGCGCGCGGCTGCTGGCCGCCGAGCCGCGCATGGCGCTCGTCCCGGACCGGGTCTACGTCTGGCATGTGCGGCGCTCCGCCGAGCGGCTGTCGATCTCGCTGGACCGCGCGCACGTCGACAACTGGCGTGCGCGCACCGCGGCGAACCGGCAGGCGTACGAGATCCTGCTGGGCGCCGGGCGCAAGGAGCTGGCGCGGGCGGCGCGGGCCAAGTTCCTCGACCACGAGCTGCGGATGTACGCGCGCGAGCTGGCGCTGCGGGACGCGGAGTACCGCAGCGCGTGGTGGGCGCACACGCGCGAGTTCCTCGGCGAGTACGACGCCTCGGACTGGGCCGTCAACCCGACGGCGCCCGGAACGCTTCTCGCGCGGGTGATTCTCGCCTCGCCCCGCCCGCGCGACCTGTCCCGGCTGCGGGAGCTGGCCGCCCGCCCGGCCCGGCTGTGCCCGCCCTACGCACGCGGCGGCGACGGCGCCCCCGTCTGGGCGGAGGACCTGCCCGAGGTCGCCCTGGAGCCGTACGCGTCCTCGGCGGCGCACCTGCTGCCCCTCGCCGTGGACGCGGTGCTGCGCCCGCGCGCGGGGGCGAGCGTGCTGCGGCTGCGCCTGCACGAGATGTACGGCCGGGTAGCCGAAGCGGGCCCGCGGACGCTGGAGGCGGAGTGGCGCCACCGGGAGGGCGCCAGGCCCGCCCGGCGCATCACCGTGCCCCTCACCCCGGACGCGGACGGCGGCTGGTCGGCGACCACGCCCGTGAAACTGGCGGCGCTCGGCGCGGGCGTCTGGGACCTGTGGCTGCGGGTGCGCTTCGCCGACGGCACGGTGCGCGAGACGACGGCCCGCGCGCACCCGGGCGCGGGTCCGCTGCGCCGCACCGCCGTGCCGAGCCTGCGCTCCGGAGTCCTGCTCGCCCAGCCCTACGCCACGCACTCCAGCGCCCTGGCGCTGCGCCTGGCGACCGGTGCGAGCGGCGCCGTGTCCGTCCTGCGCGGCCGGATGCGCCGCCTGCTGCGCTGACGCGGGACCCGGACCGCTCCGGGCCCGCACCCGCACCCGGTCATACGCCCGGCCGCCGGGGCCCCACGCGAGTGGCTTGGCGCGCAGGCCCGGCGCGGGGCGTGCGCGCCGAAGCGGCTTCAGCCCGCTCGTCCCGGGGCACGGCGGCCGAAGCGTCCTCAGCCCGCTCGCCCCGCGCGAGGCGGCCGTGGCGTCGCCGGGCCGCTCCTCCGAAAGCGGGGCGGCCGTAGCCTGCCGTCCCGCGCCCCGGTCGCCGTCACAGCGCCTTGAGGGCGCCTGCCGTGCCGCGGGCCAGGGCGTCCAGGTAGCCCTTGGGGAGCTTGGGGGCGCGGATGACCACCGCGCGCCAGTACAGCGGGCCCGAGATCAGGTCCAGGGCCAGTTCGCGGTCGAGGCCGGGGCGGATCTCGCCGCGGTTCTCGGCGGCGGCGAGGATGCTGCTGGCGACGCTCTCCTGGCCGTCGCGCAGCGCCCGGTGCATGGCCTCGGCGATGTCGGGGTTGCGGGCCGCCTCGGCCTGGAGGTCCGGGATGACCTGCGAGGCCACCGGGTGGCGCAGCGCGCGGGAGGTCACCCCGTACAGCAGCCGCAGGTCGCCCTCCAGGGAGCCGCTGTCGGGCGCGGGCAGGCCTTGGACCGCGAGCGCGGAGACGAGATCGAGCACCAGGTGCAGCTTGGAGCGCCAGCGGCGGTACACCGCCGTCTTGCCGACGCCCGCGCGCCGCGCGATGCCCTCGATGGACATCCGCGCGTAGCCGACGGACGCGAGTTCCGCGAAGACGGCGGCCTGGATGGCCTCCGTCACGTCCTCGCGGAGTACCGCCGCGCCCGCTGGGGCGCGGCGCGGACGCGTCTGGGCCTCGCCGGCGTTCGTCGTCATGCCGACCAGCATAGGGCGTGACGACGATACGGTTGCGTCCCGACGTCACTTGGGCCTAGTCTCACGTGGCGACGATACGGTCCCGTCCCGACGTGAGAGATCGTGAAGAGAATCGCCAGGAAACGGGTGACGGACGCGGAAGCGGATGTCCGCACCTCCCCACCCCCGACGAAAGCAGCGGATGTGAGCCAGGTCCTCCACACACCGCCCCCCACCCCGGCGCAGCCCGAAGACGACCTCTCGGCGCTCGCCGCCCGGCACGGCCTGACCGTCAGCGGCGCCCGCCCGTCCCTGCCGGACTACGTCCGCCAGCTCTGGGCGCGGCGCCACTTCATCACCGCCTTCGCCACCGCCAAGCTGACCGCACAGTACAGCCAGGCGAAGCTGGGCCAGGTGTGGCAGGTGGCCACACCGCTGCTGAACGCGGCGGTCTACTACTTCATCTTCGGCGTGCTGCTCGGCACCAAGCACGGCGTGGCGGACTACATCCCGTTCCTGGTCACCGGCGTGTTCGTGTGGACGTTCACGCAGAACTCGATCATGGCGGGCACCCGGGCCATCTCCGGCAACCTGGGCCTGGTGCGGGCGCTGCACTTCCCGCGCGCCGCGCTGCCGGTCTCCTTCGCCCTCCAGCAGCTCCAGCAGCTCCTGTTCTCGATGGCCGCCCTGATCGTCATCCTGTTCTGCTTCGGCGTGCCGATCGGCCTGTCCTGGCTGCTGACGATCCCCGTGCTGCTCCTCCAGTCCGTCTTCAACGCCGGCGTCTCCATGATCATGGCCCGGATGGGCGCCAAGACGCCGGACATCGCGCAGCTCATGCCGTTCATCCTGCGTACCTGGATGTACGTCTCGGGCGTCATGTTCAGCATCGACAAGACGCTCAAGAACACGACGCTGCCGCACACGGTGCAGGTGCTGCTGGAGGCCAACCCGGCCGCCGTCTACATCGACCTGATGCGCTTCGCCCTGATCGACAGCTTCCACGCCAAGATGCTCCCGCACCACGTGTGGGCCTTCGCGCTGGGCTGGGCGCTGCTCGCCGGGGTCGGCGGCTTCATCTACTTCTGGAAGGCTGAGGAGAGGTACGGCCGTGGCTGAGCACAGCACCGAGCAGATCCCCACCGTCGTCGCCGACGGCGTCGACATCGTCTACCGGGTGTACGGCACCGGCGCGGGACGCGGTTCCGCGACCGCCGCCCTGAACCGCATGCTGCGCCCCAAGACGGCCGAGAAGGCCGCGGGCGTGCGCAAGGTGCACGCGGTGAAGAACGTGTCGTTCGTCGCCTACAAGGGCGAGGCCGTCGGCCTGATCGGCACCAACGGCTCCGGCAAGTCCACGCTGCTCAAGGCGGTGGCGGGCCTGTTGCCGGTGGAGAACGGCAAGATCTACACCGACGGCCAGCCCTCCCTGCTCGGCGTCAACGCGGCGCTGATGAACGACCTGACCGGCGAGCGCAACGTGCACCTCGGCGGCCTCGCCATGGGCATGTCCCGGGAGCAGGTCAGGGAGCGCTACGACGGCATCGTCGACTTCTCCGGCATCAACGACAAGGGCGACTTCATCTCCCTGCCGATGCGCACTTACTCCTCCGGCATGGCGGCCCGGCTGCGGTTCTCCATCGCCGCCGCCAAGGACCACGACGTGCTGCTCATCGACGAGGCGCTGGCCACCGGCGACCGCGCCTTCCAGAAGCGCTCCGAGCAGCGCATCCGCGAGCTGCGCCAGCACGCGGGCACGGTGTTCCTGGTCAGCCACAACAACAACTCCATCCGCGACACCTGCGAGCGCGTGCTGTGGCTGGAGCGCGGCGTGCTGCGCATGGACGGCCCCACCGAAGAGGTCCTGGAGGCCTACGAGTCCTTCACCGGGGGCAAGTCCTAGCCCCGGACTCCACAGCCCGGACTCCACAGCCCGGACTCCACACTCCGGACTCCGAGACCCGGACTTCGATCCCGAAGCCCGGACTCTGGAACCCGAAGCCCGGACTCCGAAGCCGGAGTCCGGGTCCCGGACCCGATGCCCTGACCGGGGCCGCCGCAGGCCCCGGTCAGGGCATCACCGCGTACAGAACCTGGTGGTCCGGCCCGTGGGACACCGGGCGCAGGCGCGGGCCCTGTTCCGGCCCGGCGGCGGCGTCCAGCACCCAGCGCACGCCGTACCGGCGCAGGATGTCCCGCCGGACGCCCGGCGGGGTGCGGCGCGTGTAGTAGAGCTTCACCGCGCGCTCGCGGCGGGACTCGTCCGGCAGGAAGAACTGCGGATAGCCCGCGGCCACGGTGTACGGGCCGTACGCCGGGATCATCCGCGACGGCTCGTCCCGGGCCATCACGACGTCCCCGTACCGCACGTGCGCGGTGATCCACTGGTAGCCCGCCCACGCGGGCGTGGCGCGGGCGGCGACCGGGGCGGGCAGCGCGGCCCGGCCCACGACGTAGCCGAGCACGCCCGACTGGGCCCAGGCGCCTGCCGCGAGCGCCGCGGCCAGCGCCCAGGCCCAGCGGACGCGCATCGCGCGCGTGGCCGGCCCCACCGGCGCCAGCGCGGCGGCGAGCTGGGCCGGGATCAGCGCGGCGGGCAGCGCGCGGCCCCAGGAGTAGTGACCGCTGGCGAAGCCCGCCGCGCACACCAGCGCCCCCAGCGCGAAGAAGACCGCCAGCGGGTCCCGGTGGTCGCGCCGCCACCGCGGGACCAGCGCGGCCACGCCGAGCAGCGCCAGCCAGTAGCGGCCGGCGAAGTGCTCGTAGAGCGCCCGGTGCACGCTCTCCAGGTCGCCGCCGGCCGAGAACAGCGCGAAGAAGTCGTAGTACGGCCACAGCCACAGCACCAGCAGCCCCGCCGCCGCCCCGGCCGCGAGCCTCGCCGGCAGCGGCGGGGCGGGCCGGGCCGCGATCACGGTGGCCAGCGCGCCGAGCGTGGCGACGACGCCGGTGAACTGGTGGCAGAGCAGGATCAGCGCCCACAGCAGCCCTAGCCCGACCCACACCCCCCAGCCCGACGGCTCGCGCAGCGCCCGGCTGAGCCGCGCCCAGCAGTGGAAGGCGAGGCCGAGGGCGAACGCGCTCGGATACGCCACCGTCAGCGCCAGGGAGTTGAGGGAGGGGAAGCCGCTCCAGTTGATCAGGACGGTCCCCCACAGCAGGACCAGGCTCAGGACAGCCAGGGCGGGCGCCGCCCGGTGCGCGCTCAGCGTCCGCACGTACCGCCGCACGCCCGTGGCCAGCAGCGTCAGCGAGACGAGCGCGGCCAGCCGCAGGACCACGAACACCGACCAGCCGCTCAGCCGCGCGACCGCGCCCAGCAGCACCGTCCAGGGCGAGTAGTACGGGCTCGGGGTGTCGGCGTCCACGAGCGGGTTGCCGGGGTGCGTCAGGTCGCGGCGCAGGCGCTGGAGGGTGGCGGCGTGCATGCCGAGGTCGCCGGCCCAGGGCAGCCGCACGATGACGAGGAGCAGCAGGACCAGGACGAGCGCGGCGGCGGCCCAGGGGACGACGCGGCGCTTCGCGGCGGCCGGCGGCCGCGGGGCGGCTCGGCCGGCGGGGCGCGCCTCAGACGGCGCGACGCGCATCGCGCAGCGGGACCAAGGGGTGGGAAGTCACGCGTGTCACTGTATCTAAATCATCTGAATTAGGTGCAAAAAGGGAAATTCGGCATGCCGTGGGATCCGGTCGACGACGACGGAGACGGCGGCGCCCCGATCCGACCCGACCCGGCCCGACCGGAGAGGCACGGGTGCGGACGCCCGCGGGCAGCCGCAGCATACGAGGGCGCGAGGAGCCGCGGGGGTAAGGAGGGGTGCGGAAAACGGTGCGAGAGCGCCCCGGGCCTGTACGGCCCGGGGCGCTCTCGTCGCGGGTGCTCCCCGCGGTCGCCACGCGTGCGTCGACGCGTCCTTACGCGTGCGTACGCAGCAGGGTGCGCATCGTCCGCATGGCCACCGACAGGTTGGCCAGGTCGAACGCGTCCGACCCGCGGATCTCCTCCAGGGTGGCGCGGGCCCGCGACAGGATCGGCGCGATCTTCTGCTCCCACACCTCGAACCGCTGCTGCGGCGTGGCGCCGCCGTCGCCCGCGGCCAGCACGTCCGCGGTCAGCGCCGCGTGCGCCGCGAACAGGTCCTCACGGATCGCCGCACGGGCCATGGACTGCCAGCGGTCGGCCCGCGGCAGCTCGCTGATGCGGTCCATGAGCTGGGTGATGCTCAGCCGGTCGGCGAGGTCGTAGTACACCTCGGCGACCTCCATCGGGTCCTTGCCCATGCGGTCGGCCACCGAGACGATGTCCAGCGCCGGGAAGGCGGAGGAGAACCCGGCCACCCGCGTGGCCGCCTCGTCCGGGACGCCCGCCGCGGACAGCTCGTCGTAGACCCGCTGGTACCAGTCCAGGTCGGCGCCGCGCAGCAGCTTGGGCAGCTCGGCCCACACCTGCTCCACCCGCTCGGCGAAGAACTCCACCGTCTCGCCCAGTTCCAGCGGCTGCGGCCGGTTGTTCAGCAGCCAGCGCGTGCCGCGCTCGACCAGGCGGCGCGAGTGCAGCCGGATACGGGTCTGGACGTCTGCCTCGACCCTGTTGTCCAGCTCCTCCACCGCGTCCCACACCGGCGCGGAGCGGAAGATCGCGCGGGCCGCGGTCTGCGCCCGGACGATCTCCTCCAGGGACGCCCCGGTCTCCTCGCGCAGCCGGTGCAGATAGGTCGTCCCGCCGGTGTTCACCGTGTCGTTGACCAGGACGGTCGTGGTGATCTCGCGCTGGAGCGGGTGGCCGTCGATCTCCGTGCCGAACCGCTCGCGCAACTGGGTGGGGAAGTAGGCGTGCAGCAGCGTGCGCAGGTAGGGGTCGTCCGGCAGGGAGGTGTGCAGCAGCTCCTCGGCGACCGTGATCTTCGTGTACGCCAGCAGGACTGCCGTCTCCGGACCGGTCAGGCCGAGCCCGGCGGCGAGCCGCTCGCGGATCTGGCGGTCGGTGGGCAGGAACTCCAGCGCCCGGTCGAGGTGGCCCTCGCGCACCAGGTGCTTCATGAAGCGCTGCTGGGCGTTGAGCATGTCGCTGGACTGGGCGAGCGCGTTGGCGATGGCCGTGTTCTGCGCGTAGTTGTTGCGCAGCACCAGCGAGCCGACCTCGTCGGTCATCTCGGCGAGCAGCTTGTTGCGCTGCTTGACGGTCATGTCGCCGTCCGTCACCAGGCCGTTGAGCAGGATCTTGATGTTCACCTCGTGGTCGGAGGTGTCCACGCCCGCGCTGTTGTCGATGGCGTCGGTGTTGACCTTGCCGCCGCTGTGCGCGAACTCGATCCGGCCGAGCTGGGTGCTGCCCAGGTTGCCGCCCTCGCCGACCACGGCGACCCGCAGGTCGCTGCCGTCCACCCGGATGGCGTCGTTGGCCTTGTCGCCGACGTCCGCATGGGACTCCGTCGACGCCTTGACGTACGTCCCGATGCCGCCGTTCCACAGCAGGTCCACCGGGGCCTTCAGGATCGCCCGCATCAGGTCGGCCGGAGTCATCTTGGCGACGCCGGGCTCGATGCCCAGGGCCTGACGGATGTGCGCGTTGACCGGGATGGACTTCAGGCTGCGCGGGAAGACCCCGCCGCCCGGCGACAGCAGCGCGGTGTCGTAGTCGGCCCAGCTCGAGCGCGGCAGGTCGAACAGGCGGCGGCGCTCGGCGTAGCCGGCGGCCGCGTCCGGCGTGGGGTCGACGAAGATGTGCCGGTGGTCGAAGGCGGCGACCAGGCGGATGTGCTCGCTCAGCAGCATGCCGTTGCCGAACACGTCGCCGGACATGTCGCCGATGCCGACGACCGTGAAGTCCTGCGACTGGGTGTCCACGCCCAGCTCCTGGAAGTGCCGCTTGACCGACTCCCAGGCGCCGCGGGCGGTGATGCCCATGCCCTTGTGGTCGTATCCCGCGGAGCCGCCGGAGGCGAAGGCGTCGCCCAGCCAGAAGTCGTAGGACCCGGCGACCTCGTTGGCGATGTCGGAGAACGTCGCCGTGCCCTTGTCGGCGGCGACCACCAGGTAGGTGTCGTCGCCGTCGTGGCGGACCACGTCCCGCGGCGGCACGACCTCGCCGGCGATCATGTTGTCGGTGATGTCGAGCAGCGCCGAGATGAAGGTGCGGTAGCTGGCGACGCCCTCCGCCAGCCAGGCGTCGCGGTCCGCCGCCGGGTCGGGCAACTGCTTGGCGACGAAGCCGCCCTTGGCGCCCACCGGCACGATCACGGTGTTCTTCACCATCTGCGCCTTGACCAGGCCCAGGATCTCGGTGCGGAAGTCCTCGCGCCGGTCGGACCAGCGCAGACCGCCGCGGGCGACCTTGCCGAAGCGCAGGTGCACGCCCTCCACCCGCGGCGAGTACACCCAGATCTCGTACGCCGGGCGCGGCGCCGGCAGGTCCGGGATCGCCCGCGGGTCGAACTTCATGGACACGTAGTCGTGCGGGGCGTCGTCCTGCGCGGTCTGGAAGAAGTTGGTGCGCAGGGTCGCCTTGATGACGGTGAGGAAGGACCGCAGGATGCGGTCCTCGTCGAGCGAGGCCACCTGGTCCAGCGCCGCGTCCACCTCTTCGAGCAGGGCGTCCACCAGTTCGTGCCCGGCGCGCTGACGCTCCGGCGACATCCGCGCCTCGAACAGGGAGACGAGCAGGCGGGTGGTGTGGACGTTGTCGCGGAGGGTGTCCTCCATGTAGTCCTGGCTGAAGGTGGAGCCCGCCTGACGCAGGTACTTGGCGTAGGCGCGCAGCACCATCGCCTGGCGCCAGCCCAGCCCGGCGCTCAGCACCAGCGCGTTGAACCCGTCGTTCTCCGCCTTGCCGGTCCAGGCGGCGGCGAAGGCGTCCTGGAACCGCTCACGGGCGTCGTCGCCGAGGTAGTCGCCGCCGGTGGTCGCGGCGGGCACGCGCAGACCGAAGTCGTAGATCCACGCCGTGGAGCGGTCCGCGCAGCGCAGCTCGTAGGGCCGCTCGTCGGTGACCTCCACGCCGAGCCGGCTGAGCACCGGCAGGACCTGCGAGAGGGAGACCGAGCCACCCTTCTGGTAGATCTTGAAGCGGCGCTCCTCGGGACCGGCGGCCACCGGCTCGTACAGGCTCAGCGCGAACTTCTTGTGCCGGCCGAGCTGCTCCAGGTTGACCAGGTCGGCGACCGCCGCGCGGGGGGTGTGGTCGGCCTTGTAGCCCTCGGGGAAGGCGCTGCCGTAGCGGCGCAGCAGCTCGGCGGCGCGCTCCTCGCCGAGTTCGGCGGTCAGCGCCTCGGAGAAGGCGTCGGTCCAGGACCGGGCGGCCTCCGCCAGCCGGGCCTCGATGCGCTCCCGGTCGCCGTCCGACAGCGCCGACAGCTCGGTGCCCTGCGGGACGCGCACCACGAAGTGCAGCCGGGAGAGAATCGACTCGGTGTTCCAGGCCGTGAAGTCGACGCTGGTGCCGCCCAGTTCCTCCTTCAGGATGTCGATGATCCGCAGCCGCACGCCCGTGGTGTAGCGGTCGCGCGGGAGGTAGACGAGCGCCGAGTAGTAGCGCCCGTACTCGTCCTGACGCAGGTACAGCCGCAGCCGGCGGCGCTCCTGGAGGTACATCACGGAGGTGACGGTCGTCTGGAGCTCCGCGGCCGAGGTCTGGAACAGCTCGTCGCGCGGGTAGGTCTCCATGATCTGGAGCAGGTCGCGCCCGTCGTGGCTGTGCGGCGAGAACCCGGCGCGCTCCAGGACCTCCTCGACCTTGCGCCGGACCACCGGCACCCGGCGCACGGACTCGGTGTAGGCGGCCGAGGAGAACAGGCCGAGGAAGCGGCGCTCGCCGACCACCTCGCCGTTCTCGCCGAACTTCTTGACGCCGATGTAGTCCAGGTACGACGGCCGGTGCACGGTGGCCCGGCTGTTGGCCTTGGTCAGGACGAGCAGCTTGTGCTCGCGGGCCTTGGCGCGGGCGTCGGCGGGCAGCCGCTCGAAGGACGGGCTGACCGGGTGGCCGTCCTCGCCGCCGTGCGGCGGGTCCGCGCGCAGTATGCCCAGCCCGGTGCCGGGCACCGCGGCCAGCGAGTCGTCCTCGAGCAGCCGGTACTCGCGGTAGCCGAGGAAGGTGAAGTGGTCGTCGGTCAGCCAGCGCAGCAGCTCGCGGGCCTCGTCGACCTGCGGGCCGGGCAGATCGGCGGGGACGGGCTCGTCGCCGAGGGCGTCGGCGACCCGCGCCGCCGTGTCGCGCATCTTCTCCCAGTCCTCGACGGCCTCGCGGACGTCGGAGAGCACGCGCAGCAGGTCGGCGGCGATCTGCTTGAGGTCGGCGCGGTCGGTCTCGCGGTCGATCTCGACGTGGATCCAGGACTCGACGTGCGCGTCGTGCGGGAGCTGCTCGTCTGCCGGGACGCCCGGCAGAACCTCCAGCAGCTTGCCGGTGAGGTCGCGGCGCACCGCGAACTGCGGGTGGACGACGACGTGGATGCCGCGTCCCTGCCGGGTCAGCTCGTTGGTGACCGAGTCGACGAGGAAGGGCATGTCGTCGGTGACGACCTCGACCACGGAGTGGCTGGAGGTCCAGCCGTTCTCCTCGACGGTCGGGGTGTGCACGCGCACGTTGGCCGTGCCCTGGGGGCGGTTCTCGGCCAGCCGGTGGTGGGAGAAGGCAGTGCCGAAGACGTCGACCGGGTCGCGGTTGACCAGGTCCTCGGGTGCCGTGTGCAGGTAGTAGCGCTGGAGGAACGAGTGCGCGGAGTCCCGGTCCGGGGCGCCCTCGTCCGTCGTCCCGGCCGGAAGCTGGCCCCCGGACGGACTGTTCTCAGCTACCCGAGCGGCCCGTTCGAGCAGCTCGGCCTTGGCTTCGTCCAGCTTGGTCTGCATTGTCCTCTGGCTCCTGTCGCGCGCCGTTGCGTGACGTTGAAGGAAGTACGGTCTCGTCCCTCTCGGCGACACGCGTCGGCCCGGGGTGTCCGGTCCATTCCGACGCTATGCCCCGAGGTGTGACGAGCGGGGGGAAATCGGCCATCTGGGACGCGCCCGAGGGGTGTGACACTTCTCTCGGCCGCGCCGCCGCCCGGGGATGACACAGGGGCCCGGGGGGCCCGGAAGGCTCGTCCCCGCCCGCGAGGACCAGCGGCCGCCGCCCGGTCACGGGTGTCTCCCGTGCGCTCCGGGCGCAGAGCAGAGGCGACGGCGCCCCCGCGAGCTATCGCGCTGATCACGCCACCAGGCTATCGCCCTTCACGGGTAACCCGTCATGAGCCGTATGCGTACAAATCCGGGGGTGGAACTTTGACGTTTCGCACAGGAGCGGGGGCGGCGCGGGCGGCGTATGCGGGCGCCGCGGGGCGCGTATCCGGCGGCGCGCCTCCTGTGGGTCGGCGGGGTGCGCCTCTTGCGGGTCGACCGGGCGCGCTTCTTGCGGGCGGCCGGGCGCGCTTCTTGCGGGTCGGCCGGGCGCGCTTCTTGCGGGTCGGCCGGGGTGCGATCCCGGGTCCCGGCGGTTCAGGCCGGATGCGCCTCGGGTGCCGGCCGCTTCACGCCGGGTGCGCACAGGGGTCCGGCCGCTTCACGCTGGGTGCATCTGGGGGCCCGGCGGTTTCGCGGCGAGCGCGCCCCAAGTCCCGGCCGCCGCGCGCCGGGCGCACACCGGGGTCCGGTGGTTTCGCGGCGGGTGCGCCTGGGGGCCTGGGGGTACGTGCCGTCGGACGCCGGGTGCGGGCCCGGCTGTTTCACACCGCGAGGCGGTGGGCCTCCTCGACGGCCTCCTGGAGCGTGTCCACCACCGGGGCCCCCGCGCCCTCCAGGCTGGCCCGGCCGTGCGAGCCGCCGGTGTACAGCACCGCCCGCGCCCCCGCGTGCCGCGCGGCCAGCGCGTCGTCGGCGGCGTCCCCGATCACCACCGTGCGCGCCGGGTTCACCAGCTCGCCGAGCGCGCCGAGGTGCCGCACCATGTGCTCCGCCTTGCTGCCGCCGGACGGTCCGGTGCGCCCGTCGATCCGCAGGAACCAGGGCTCGATGCCGAACCCCTGCACCAGCGGCACGAGATCCTCATGCCCGTACATGCTCAGGATCGACTGGCTGTGCCCGGCCGACGTCCACTGCGTGAGCAGGTCCACGGCGCCCTCGGCGAGCCCGCAGCGCAGCCGGTGGTCGGCGTAGTACCGGTGGAAGACGCCGTCCATCAGCTCCCACTCGTCCGGCGTGGGCAGCCGCCCCATCAGCCGCTCGTAGAACTTCGGCACCGGCACGCAGTACAGCGCGCGGTAGCTCTCCAGCGTGATCGGTGCCAGGCCCAGCTCGGCGAAGGCCGCGTTCGTCGCTCCGACGATCGCGTCGTTGTCGTGGAACAGCGTGCCGTTCCAGTCCCAGACGATGTGCGCACCCGACTGCTTCCCCATGCCCGAGACCGTACCCGCGGCCACTGACACTCAGCTACGGCCGCCGTCGCCGACCAGGTTCGGCACCTCCTGGGTGGCGAACCACAGCAGCTCGTGGTCGTCGGTCGCGTCCACGAGGGCCTGCGCGTCGTCCTCCCCCGCGTCCGCAGCGTTCCGTGAGTCCCCCGGGTCCGCAGCGTCTTCGGCGTCTGCCGTCGCCAGCGCGCCCGCCGCCGCGGCCACGTCCGCCTCCGCCTCGTCCGCGTCTACGTGCACCGCGGCCGCCTTGGCCAGGGCCACCGGTCCGGCCGTCCAGACCTCGCCTAGCGCAGCGGGATCGCCCTCGCGGTCGGCGTCGGCGCTCACCGCGTCGTCGGGGACGTCCACGGCGACGACCACGCGGCGGCGCGGCGCGCCGGGGTCGGCGGCCAGCAGCCGCAGCGAGGCCAGCGCGGCCCGGTTCAGCGCGGCGTACTCCAGTTCCTCGAGGTCGTCGGTGAGGCACCAGGCGCGCAGGGCGGGCGTGACCGCGTAGACGGCGAGCCGCTCCGCCCCCAGCGTCCCCGTCCGGTGCGCGGCGGCCAGGCCGGGAAGGGTGAGGGGGACGTAGACGCGCATGGCTGGCCGCTTTCGTGGTCGGGAGGGCTTCGCGGGCGCCGGAAGGCGGGGTGAGGGGCCGTCCGTGCGGCCTTCAGGATACGTGCGGGGTCCCCTTTCGTGTCCCCGGCGCCGCCCCTCGCCGCGTCCACTCGGCGCCTCGCGTCTCACCCGGTGCGCCCCATTTCCCGCACGGCTTTCACGGGCCGCCGTCACTCGGATAAGTGAATCCCGTGGCCGCCCCGACCCGGACGGCGTCTTCCTTGCCCGCGCCGAAGCCGGTCCCGTACAAGATCCCTGCGCGAGGTTACCGCTCGGTAGTGCATCCCCTCGCCCTCACGACGACATCGCAGAACGGGGACTGATGAACAAGGTCATGACCAGGGCACAGCGCCGTCCGGCCAGCCGCCCGCCGAACCGTCGCGACGCGGTCCGCCCCAGCGGCGCCCCGCCGCGCACCCCGGGCGGAAGCCCCGCCCGCACCGCGGGCGGCGCCCGGCCGCCGGGGACCCCGCGCGGCGGCGCCGCGTCCGGCGCCGGCCCGGCCGACAACCGCCCACCGGCCTCCCCCGGCCACGTCCGCACGTCCGCCCCCGCGCCGACCCCGTCCGCCGGAGCCGCCGGGGGCCTCACGGGCGTCGGAGGGGCTACGCCTCTCCGCACCACGAGGGGCGCCGCGGGGCTCACGGGTACAGGAACCGTCACGGGGCTCACCGCTACGGGAAGCGCGAGCCGCACGGCCCCTGGGGGCATCCCAAGCCGGACGGCCCCCGGGAGCACTCCGAGCCGCACGGCTTCTGGGGGCACTCCAAGCCATACGACAGCCGGAAGCACCCCGAGCCACACAGCCCCCGGGAGCACCCCAAGCCGCACGACAGCCGGAAGCACCCCGAGCCACACGACCCCCGGAAGCGCATCGAGCCACGCGACCGCCGAGGACACCGCGGACCTCGCCGCCGCCCGAGGCGCCTTCGCTCATTCGACCACCGACGTCTTCGCCGAGCGGCTGCTGGCCGTGCTCAGCGGGCAGCGGCCGGTCCACTGGATGCTCCGTCACACCGCGGGCCGCGCCTACGACGAACTGGCCTACCTCGCCGAACGCGGCCCGCTGCGCACCCGCGGGGCCCGCCCCGTCGTGCGCGACGTCGGTTACTACGAGGCCCGCCCCGGCGCCGTGGAGGTATTCGCCCGCATCGGCGCCGGCGACCGGCTGCGGGCCCTGGCCTTCCGGCTGGAACGGGGCCGGGACCTGCGCTGGCGCTGCACCGCGGTGGAACTGGGCGGCCCCCGCCGCCCGCACGCGGACTGACCCGGCAGCCCGAAGGGCCGGGCGCCTCGTCGGCCCCGGCCCTTCCCTGCCTGCCCGGCCGCGCTCCCGAAGGAGCGCGTTCCGTCACTTCTTGCGGCGCCGGCCCGTCTTCGCCTGCTTGCGGCGCTCCGCGCGGGTGAGCCCGTCGGACTCGGAGCGGACGGGCTCGTCGTCGCTGGCGAACTCGCCCTCCACGACACCGCCCTCGCCGTCCACCGTCGGCGCGGAGAAGTGCAGGTCACGCCGCTGCGGCGCGTCCAGTCCCTTGGCCCGGATCTCCGGACGCGCGCCCGCCTGGGCCGGGACGGCCTCCTGCGGCGCGGTGTTCAGGGACGGCTCGGCGTCCTGGACCTCAACCTCCTCGACCTGCTGCTCGACCTGGACCTCCAGGTTGAACAGGTAGCCGACGGACTCCTCCTTGATGCCGTCCATCATCGCCGAGAACATGTCGAAGCCCTCGCGCTGGTACTCGACCAGCGGGTCCTTCTGCGCCATCGCGCGCAGGCCGATGCCCTCCTGGAGGTAGTCCATCTCGTAGAGGTGCTCGCGCCACTTGCGGTCCAGGACCGACAGCACGACCCGGCGCTCCAGCTCGCGCATGATCTCGGAGCCGAGCTGCGTCTCGCGCGCCTCGTACTGCTCGTGGACGTCGTCCTTGATGGAGTCGCCGATGAACTCGGCCGTCAGCCCGGCCCGGTCGCCCGCCGCCTCTTCCAGCTCGTCCACGGTGACCTTCACCGGGTAGAGCTGCTTGAAGGCGCCCCACAGGCGGTCGAGGTCCCAGTCCTCCGGGAAGCCCTCGGAGGTCTCCGCCTGGACGTACGCGTCGATGGTGTCGTCCGTGAAGTGCTGCACCTGCTCGTGCAGGTCCTCGCCCTCCAGGACGCGGCGGCGCTCGCCGTAGATGACCTCGCGCTGCCGGTTGAGCACCTCGTCGTACTTCAGGACGTTCTTACGGGTCTCGAAGTTCTGCTGCTCGACCTGCGACTGGGCGGAGGCGATGGCGCGGGTGACCATCTTGTTCTCGATCGGCACGTCGTCCGGGACGTTCGCCATCGACATCACGCGCTCGACCATCTGGGCCTTGAACAGGCGCATCAGGTCGTCGCCGAGGGAGAGGTAGAAGCGGGACTCGCCCGGGTCGCCCTGGCGGCCGGAGCGGCCGCGGAGCTGGTTGTCGATCCGGCGCGACTCGTGCCGCTCGGTGCCGAGGACGTAGAGGCCGCCGAGACTCTCGACCTCGTCCTTCTCCGCCTTGACGGCCTGCTCGGCCTTCTCCATGGCGGCGGGCAGGGCGGCGGCCCACTCCTCGATGTGCTCCTCGGGGTCCAGGCCGCGCTGGCGCAGCTCCGCCTCCGCGAGGTCCTCGGGGTTGCCGCCGAGCTTGATGTCGGTGCCGCGGCCCGCCATGTTCGTCGCCACCGTCACGGCGCCCTTGCGGCCGGCCTGGGCGACGATCGACGCCTCCCGCTCGTGCTGCTTGGCGTTGAGCACCTCGTGCTGGACGCCGCGCTTGCTGAGCTGCTGCGAGAGGTACTCCGACTTCTCGACGGACGTGGTGCCGACCAGGATCGGCTGGCCCTTCTCGTGCTTCTCCGCGATGTCGTCGACGACCGCCTCGAACTTGGCGACCTCGGTGCGGTAGATCAGGTCCGACTGGTCCTTGCGGACCATCGGCCTGTTGGTCGGGATCGGGACCACGCCGAGCTTGTAGATCTGGTGGAACTCGGCGGCCTCGGTCATCGCCGTGCCGGTCATGCCGGAGAGCTTGCCGTACAGGCGGAAGAAGTTCTGCAGGGTGATCGTGGCGAGCGTCTGGTTCTCGTCCTTGATGTCCACCCCTTCCTTCGCCTCGATCGCCTGGTGCATGCCCTCGTTGTAGCGGCGGCCGGCGAGGATGCGGCCGGTGTGCTCGTCGACGATCATGACCTCGCCGTCGATGACGACGTAGTCCTTGTCCTTCTTGAACAGTTCCTTCGCCTTGATGGCGTTGTTCAGGTAGCCGACGAGGGGGGTGTTCACCGACTCGTAGAGGTTGTCGATGCCCAGCCAGTCCTCGACCTTGGCGACGCCGGGCTCGTGGATGGCGACCGTGCGCTTCTTCTCGTCGACGTCGTAGTCGCCGGTCTCCTCGACGCCCTTGAGCGGGTTGCCCGCCTCGCCCTTCTTCAGGCGGACGACCAGCTTGGCGAAGTCGCCGTACCACTTGGTGGCCTGGTCGGCGGGGCCGGAGATGATCAGCGGCGTACGGGCCTCGTCGACCAGGATGGAGTCGACCTCGTCGACGATGGCGAAGTTGTGGCCGCGCTGGACCAGTTCGTCCTGCGCCCAGGCCATGTTGTCGCGGAGGTAGTCGAAGCCGAACTCGTTGTTCGTGCCGTAGGTGATGTCGCAGCCGTACTGCTCGCGGCGCTGGGCCGGCGTCATGTTGGCCAGGATGCAGCCGACGTCCAGGCCCAGGAACTTGTGGACGCGGCCCATCATCTCGGAGTCGCGCTCGGCCAGGTAGTCGTTGACCGTGACGATGTGCACGCCGTCGCCGGACAGCGCGTTCAGGTACGCCGGCAGGGTGCCGACCAGCGTCTTGCCCTCGCCGGTCTTCATCTCGGCGACGAACCCGGCGTGCAGAGCGGCGCCGCCCATGATCTGGACGTCGTAGTGCCGCTGGCCGAGGACGCGCTTGGCCGCCTCGCGCACCGTCGCGAACGCCTCCGGCATCAGGTCGTCCAAGGACTCGCCGTCGGCGTAGCGCTGCTTGTACTCATCGGTAAGGGCCCGCAGCTCGGCGTCGGAGAGGTCGACGAAGTCCTCTTCGATGGAGTTGACCTGGTCCGCGATGCGGTGCAGCTTGCGCAGGATCTTGCCTTCGCCTGCACGCATGATCTTCGAGAGGACGGACACGGGGGTTGGTCTCCTTGCCGGTCGGGCCTGGGACGGTCGGTTTCCAAGTGAATGACTGAGCGACGGCCATCGTATGCGAGGACCCCGCCAGGCCGGGAGGGCCTGCCGTGAGGGCGGCGGTCCACTGTTCGCCGCCTGGTCGCCGCCCTCACATGTGACAACGGCCGGGGGGCGCGGATGGTGCCGCGTTCCGGTGACGAATTGCGCGAAAAGTGACCGGTTCCTCACGCGGCGAAACGCGTGGCGCATCCTGGGCCCGGTGAGCAGAATCGGCTCGTGGAACCCGTCATTCTCACCACCGACCGCCTCGTCCTGCGCACTGTCGGGCCCGAGGACACCGCCGCGGTGCACGCCGCCGCCCAGGACTCCGAGATCCAGCGCTGGACGCTGGTCCCCTCCCCCTACCTGCCCGAGCACGCGCGGGCCTTCACCGAGCAGATGGTCCCCGACGGCTGGGCGAACGGCTCGATGTTCACCTTCGGCCTCTTCCTGCCCGGTCCGGGCGGGGAGCTGGCGGGCATGCTGGGGTTGACGATGCGGTCGCTGGGCTCGGCGGAGATCGGCTACTGGGGCGCCCGGGAGCACCGGGGCAACGGCTATGTCAGCGAGGCCGCCCGCGCCGTCGCCCGCTGGGCCTTCACCGAGGTCGCCGTGGACCGGCTGGAGTGGCGCGCCGAGGTCGGCAACGCGGCCTCCCGCGCGGTGGCCGAACGGGCGGGCTTCACGGTGGAGGGCGTGCTGCGCTCCGGGCTCAACAACAAGGGGGTGCGACGGGACTGCTGGGTGGGCTCCCTGCTGCCCTCGGACCTGGGGCTGCCGTCGACGGCGCCGTACCTGCCCGCGCGCGGGTGAGCGTCCAGCGGCTTCCGGCCGCTCCTTGGACGCCCTTCACGCCCGCGCCGCCGTGAGGGCGTGAGCGGCGCCGGGCGATGCGAAAGCGCAGCTCAGGCCGCGTTGTCGGCGCCACCCTCTATCGTGCGGTCCATGACGTCCCTCCCGCGCCCCAGCACCGAGTTGTCGGCGGACGAAGCCCGCCGGATCGTCCTGCGCGCCCAGGGGTTCCTCGGCGCCCCCGACCGGCGGGCCGGCGTGCGCGGCGTGCTGCGCGACCTCGGCGCGGTCCAGCTCGACACCATCTCCGTCCTCGCCCGCTCCCACGAGCTGATCCCCTACGCCCGCCTGGGCGCCGTCGGCCGCGCGACCGTCGACGCCGCCTACTGGACGCAGACGCACGCCTTCGAGTACTGGTCGCACGCCGCCTGCATCCTCCCCATCGAGGAGTGGCCCCACTTCGCCTTCCGCCGCCGCGCCTACCGCGGCCGGCCGCACTGGAACCACGAGCTGCCCGAGGGCGCCTACGAGCGGGTCGTCAAGCAGCTCACCGTCGAAGGCCCGCTGACCGCCACGGAGTTGGGGGGCGCCAAGAAGACCGCCGAGTGGTGGGACTGGTCCGGGTCCAAGGTCGCAGCAGAACGCGCCCTGATGTACGGCGAGGTGGTCTGCGTCGAGCGCCGCGGCTGGAAGCGGGTGTACGACCTCGCCGAGCGCGCCGTCCCGCCCGAGCTGCTGCACGACCGGCTGGACGACGCGGAGTGCCTGCGCCGCCTGGTCCGGCTGGCCGGCCGGTCCCTGGGCGTGGGCACCCGCGCGGACCTCGCCGACTACCACCGCCTCAAGGGCGAGCAGGTCGACGCGGTGATCGCCGACTCGGGCCTGGTCCCGGTCACGGTGGAGGGCTGGTCCAAGCCGGCCTGGGCGGACCCGGAGGCGCTGGCGGCGCCGCCGCGCGGCCGCCACCGCACCACGCTGCTGTCCCCGTTCGACTCCCTGGTCTGGGAGCGGGCGCGCACCGAGCGGATCTTCGGCTTCACCCACCGCCTGGAGGCGTACGTCCCCAAGCCCAAGCGGGTGTACGGCTACTTCACCATGCCGGTGCTCGCCGGGGGCCGCCTCGTCGGCCGCGTGGACCCCGCCCGCGAGGGCCGTACGCTCGTGGCCCGGCAGGTCACCCTGGACGGCGCCCGGTCGGCGCCCGCCGTCGCCCAGGCGCTCATGGAGGCGGCGAGCTGGGTGGGCTGCACGGACATACGGGTGGAGCGGGTGGACGCTCCGGAACTGCGCGCACCCCTCGTCCACGCGCTCGCGGCGCTCTGATCCGGTCTGTTCCGGGGCGCCCCGCCGGGAGGCGCCCCTATCGGATCTCCAGGATCTTCTCCCGCATCGCGTACACCACCGCCTCCATCCTGGAGTGCAGTTGCAGCTTCTCCAGGATGTTGCGCACGTGGTTCTTCACGGTGTTCTCGGAGATGAACAGCTCTTTGGCGATGTCCCGGTTGTTCATCCCGGTGGCCACGAGCTTGAGCACCTCCAGCTCCCGATCGGTGAGCCGGGGCACGGGCACGAGGCGGCGCTCGTCGGTGCGCTGGATCATCGACTTGAACTCGGTGAGCAGCTTCGAGGCCATCGACGGGCTGATCTGCGACTGACCGTCCGCGACCGCCCGGATGGCGGTGGCCACCTCGTCCGTGGAGATCTCCTTGAGCAGGTAACCGGTCGCGCCCGCCTTGATGGCGTCGTAGAGGTCGGCCTCCTCGTCGCTGATGGTCAGCATGATGATCTTCGCGCTGGGGGCCACCTCCTTGATGGAGGTGCACGCCTCGATCCCGCCGCGCCGGGGCATCCGCACGTCCATCAGCACGATGTCGGGCAGCAGGTCGGCGGCCTTGTCGACGGCCTCGGCGCCGTCGCCCGCCTCGCCCACGACCTGGATGTCCTCCTCGGCGGCGAGCACGATCTCCAGGCCGCGCCGGAAGAGGGCGTGGTCGTCCACGACCAGGACTCTGATCGGCTCCCTGCCGGACACGTCCGTGTCCTGGTCGTCGCCGGCGCCGCGGTCGTCGGCATCCTCGTCCCGCATCGGTCCGAAGCTGTCCGTCATCGTTGTTCCTCCCCCTGAGGCTGTGGCCCGGCCTGCATGCGGGAGCCAACCCAAGGCAACGGCCCAGCGGTTGGGCCGTTGCCGGCCATGATTCCATGTCCGGCCGCCACTGCGGTGACCAAGCGGCGTGCGAAGAGGGCGCACGCCGGTGCCCCTGGGGGCGCGCACGCGCTCCAGGGGCACCGGCTCAACCGTCGGCCGGGAGGGTCAGCCGCCGAGCGGGCCGCCCGCCTCGGGAGGGTTCTCCACAGTGACCATCGTGTCCGTCGTGAGGTGGATCACGCCGTAGTCGTAGGCGTGCCGCCGGTAGACGACGCTGGGTTCCTTGGTCTCGGAGTCGACGAACAGATAGAAGTCGTGTCCGACCAGCTCCATCTCGTAGAGAGCTTGGTCGAGCGTCATCGGCGCGGCGACGTGCGTCTTCTCGCGGACGATGAGGGGTCCGTCGCCCTGGACCTCCAGCGAGCCGACCTTCGTGGTGGACGCCTGGTCCTCTTCCTGCTGGGCAGTGGTCAGCCCGTTTCCGTCGAGCGTGGCGACGCCCGGGACGTGGTCGGGAACCTCGGCCGCCGAGATCCGCCGCGCGCCACGGCGCGAGAAACGCTTGTCGTGCTGCTTGCGCAGCCGGGCCCCCAGCTTGTCGGCCGCCAGGTCGAGTGCCGCGTACGGATCGCTGGCCGCCGCCTCCGCCCGGATCACCGGCCCGCGAGAGCGGAGCGTGATCTCCACTCGGTCGCATCGGTCGGCCTGTCGGGGGTTGGGCTCCTTGGACACCTCGACGTCGAGGCTGATCACCTTGCCGTCGAGCTTCTGGATCTTCTCCAGATTCAGCTTCTCGGCCACGTGCTTACGGAACCGATCGGGCACCTCGGTCTTGCGGCCCTTGACGACGATGTCCACGCAGAACTCCGTTCCCGGATCGCTCCGCTTCGACGGCGGAGCATTTCCTTTTGCACCAGGCTCCGGTCGGCCCCGGAGCCTTGGACTCGGTGACGTCCACCTCCTCCTCCCCCGCGGGCGAGATCTCCACCCTGCCGGTGTGCGCGGTCACGGGTATAGCAGACGCGCGCTGCGAGTGCTGACGACCCGCCGACCATCGGCTCGGCAATCGGATGGATCTGCTAGATCGGGTAGAGGGGGAACAACCTGCGCCTTCCCTCATATCCCGAACATATCTCGCCCGGTGGGATGACGTCACCCTCTACTGCGACGTACCTCCGTTCAGGTGAATTACTCCCCTCTTTTGCTGCGACGACGCACGTGGGACGTCAGTTCCGGTTTATTTCGAAAGAGTCCGGCGAGGAAGCGACGACCGCCGCACAGAGCACGTCTCCGGCTTCGCGCGCACCCATGCCTCGCGCCGTGCAGTGCACCGGGTTCCCGTCCCTTCCCTGCCGTCCCGCAGCCTGTCCACCTGTCTCTTCCCAGACCCGCGCCGCGTACACGGCCGACCTCACCGCCCGCGCCGCCTCGCCCAGCGTGGCGCCCGTGGTCATCAGGTCGTCCACCAGCACGATCGGCCCGGCGCGCAGCAGTCGCGCGCCGCCCGCGACCACCTCCAGGGCCCCGGCGAGGTTCGCCAGCCGCTCCCGGGCGTCCAGTCCCGACTGGTCGGCCACCGCGCGCCGCTGGCGCAGCACGGCGAGCACCCGGGCACCCGTCCCGGTGCGGCGCAGCTCGCCCGCGGCCGCGAGCGCGATCCGCCGCGCCGGATCATGGCCTCGTGCCCGCACGGCGCGGCGCGCGGAGGGCACGGGCACGAGCAGCACGGGCCCCGCGCGGCCGTCGGCTCCAGCCGCGCGCAGCGCCGCCCGCACCGCGCCCGCCAGCGCCGCGCCCAGCGGACCCGCGAGCGCCAGCGCGCCCCGTTCCTTGTGGGCGAGGAGGGCCGCTCGCACCTCGTCCCCGTACGGCGCCGCCGCGTGCACCGGAGGCAGACCGGCGGGCGCCGGCCGCGGCCGCACCCGCAGCGGCGCGCTCCCCCCGAGGACGGCACGGCACCGGGGGCAGAGCACCGTGCGGGACCTGCCGCAGCCCGCGCACTCGGCTGGCAGCAGCAGGTCGGTGAAGTCCTGCCACCATCCGCGCATGGCTCCACTGTGCCGATCCGGCGCCGCCCCGACCAGCCCTGTGGACGACGCGGCACGGCAGCCTGTGGACAACTCCCCGAAGACCGCGCAAAGCCTCACTCACACGAGTGAAGAGGGAAGGGGGAGGAGGGGAAGGCGAGGGGGCCGACAAGCGCCGAGGAGAGCCGGGAGTCCCGTCACCGAAGACGCGTAGCCGATGACGCGCTGCCCGGACGCGCCACCGCCCGAAACGCCCCACCGCGCCACGCCACCCGAACGCCCCGCCCGGGACGCGCCACCGCGACACGTCACGCGGTCATCGCTCCGCGGCCACCCAGGCCGTCCATCCCAGGAGTCCGCCCGGAACGCTCGCACGAGCCCGTCCGCCCCAGGACGCTCGCCCCGGACGCCCGGCCCAGACACCCTCACCCCGGATAGACCGGCGCCGCCCCGTCCTTGACCACCTTCTGCCACTGCGACCCGGACGGCATCCGGACGATCCCGTCCACCGAGTCCGCGACCAGCGGCGACCGGTCGTCCGCGGAGGCGGCGATCGACTCCACCCCCGTCAGCGCGGCGGGCGCAGGCCCCTCCGGAGTGGAGCCGTCGACCTGCACGTACCGCAGCGTCTGCACGCCCCCCTGCTCGCGCCCGGCCACCACGAGCCGGCTGTCGCCCGCCCACGACATGGCGGTCACGTCCTCCAGCTCGGGTGCCGCGGAGCGCAGTTCGAGCACCGACACCTCCGGCTGGTCCCCGCTGCCGTCTCGCTCGATCCGCCCGATGAGCAGCGAACTCTTGGCGTCCTTGTGCCGCACCACCAGCGCGATCCGCACCCCGTCGGCGGCCACCCGCACCGCCTCGACACGGCCGTCGAGACCCGGCACCTGGACGTCCAGCGGCCGGCCCGCACCGCGTTCCAGGACCATCAGGCGGGGCCGGGCCGGGTCCCGGTCGGCCACCCACAGGTCGCCGCGCCCGTCCCAGCTCGGCGGCGTCAGCCGCTCGTCCTCGGTTCCGCCCCGGCTCTGCGCCACCGGTGCGCCGAGCTGTGCCCCGGGCGCCATCGACCCGACGAACAGCGACCGGTTGTCGTAGCCGACCCCCGCGGCGGTCCGCTCGTCCCAGGACACGGCCGCCGAGCCGAACTTCTGGGCGCCCTCGCCCAGGGCGCCCGGGACCGGGTCCGCGTGCGTCCCCGCGTCGCCCGCGGCCATGCGCACCAGCCGGCGCTTGTCGTCGAGGAAGTACAGGTAGTCGGGCCGCTTCATCGAGCCGCGGGCGGCGACGGTCTCGGCGCGGCCCTCGTCGAGCGTGCACAGCGTCCTGCCGTCGGGCCCCTGCAACGCCACCGTGTCCACGGTGGGCGTGAGGTTGCGCAGCGTGAACAGCATCTGCGTCGCCATCTCGGAGCACTGGCGCCGCCCGGCCCGCGCCGCCCTCTCGTTCAGCGGCAGCGTCAGCTTGCCCTGGTCGTCGGGGGCCAGCATCGAGACGCCGGCCCGCAGCGCCGTACCGGTCGGGAAGCTCGACCGGACCACCCGGTCCAGCCAGCTCGTGGGCCCGCTCAGCACGGACCGCACCATCTGCGTCATCGCGTCCACCCGACGGCGCACGAAGACCGGGTCGGCGACGGCCGTCACCGGCGTCCCGGTCCGCGTGTTGGAGGCGAAGTAGTACTTGTTGACGGACATGTAGTTGCGCTGGAAGTCCGACTGGCCCATGACGACGCCCTGGGGCGCCACGTCGATGCGCCACTGCCCGCTCTTCTTCTGCCGCGTCAGGTGCACCGGCTGGCTGTAGTCACCGCTCGTCGGCGCGTAGGACTGGCGCTCGTCCACCCGGGCCATCCTGCTGCCGCCCAGCGTGAACGCGAAGTCGTCGGAGTCCGCGTGCCCCGTGGTGCGGTCGACCTGGATGTACGGCCCGGTGGCCAGCACGGTCGTGGACCGCTCCGGCCGCCACCGCCGCGCGGCGTCGTCGGTCAGATACTGGCGGGCCGTCGCATACGTGGGATCGTCGCTGGTCAGCGCCTCCAGGAAGCCCTGCACGATCTCCGCGGGCGGAGCGTTCTCCCTGGGCGGCATGGCGAACACCCGCACCTCGGAGTCCTGGCGGGGCGTGGACTCCACGTCCCGCAGGTCGCCCGCGTCGGGCATCGACGCGCACCCCGCGAGCAGGATCGCCCCGCAGACGGCGTACGCCATCGCGCGCATCGAACGCCACCGCGCGCCCCTCTCGCGGTCAACGTCCACGAAATGCCTCCCCTTGCCGCGTCGACTCCCGCTCCCCGGCACCCTCCAGGTCCGCGGACGCCGTGCTCTCCTCGTCCGCCGGCCGTACGCCGGTCCTGGGCGCGGCGTCCGCCCGGCGCGCGCCCGAGGCGGGCCGGGGCACCACGCGCGCCCCGCTGCCGGGCAGCGCCGTCGGATCGGCCGCCGTGGCCGCCCCGGGCGCCCGGCCCGCCATCGGGTCCCGGCCCGGCGCCGCCGTCCGCTCCGCCGTCGCCTGCGCGGGCACGGTGGCCTTCTTGCCGTCGTCGCACCGCGCCCCGGCCTCGGCGGACTCGCGATTGCGGCGCGAGTCCCTGGGCTCCAGGGGGATCGGCGAGCCCCGCAGCGGCTCGTCCGCGGTCCTGGGCAGGGTCAGGCGGAACTGCGAGCCGCCGCCCGGTTCGCCCCACGCCTGGAGCCAGCCGCCGTGCAGCCGGGCGTCCTCCAGCGCGATCGACAGCCCGAGCCCCGTGCCGCCGGTGGTCCGGGCGCGGGCCGGGTCGGCCCGCCAGAAGCGGCTGAAGACCCGGGTGGCCTCGCCGGGTTTGAGCCCGACGCCGTAGTCCCGCACCGCGACCGCCACCGCGCCGCCCGCCGCGGCGAGCCGGACGACGACGTCCCGTCCCTCGCCGTGCTCGACGGCGTTGACGACGAGGTTGCGCAGCACGCGCTCCAGCCGCCGCGCGTCCGCCTCGGCGACCACCGGCTGCTGGTCGCCGGCCACGCGGATGCGCGTGCCCTTGCGCTCCGCGAGCGGCTCGGCGCCGCTGACCACCCTGCGGACGACCTCGCGCAGGTCGATCGGCTCGGCCTCCAAGGCGGCCGCCCCCGCGTCGAACCGGCTGATCTCCAGCAGGTCCGCGAGCAGCGACTCGAAACGGTCCAACTGGTCGGCGAGCAGTTCCGCCGAGCGGGCGGTGACCGGGTCGAAGTCCTCGCGCGCCTCGTGGATGACGTCGGCGGCCATGCGCACGGTCGTCAGCGGCGTGCGCAGCTCGTGCGAGACGTCGGAGACGAACCGGCGCTGCATCCGCGACAGGTCCTCCAGTTGGTTGATCTTCAGTTGGAGGTTCTGCGCCATCTTGTTGAAGGCCAGGCCCAGACGCGCGATGTCGTCCTCGCCGGTGACCTTCATCCGCTCCTGGAGCCGTCCGGTGGACAGCCGCTCGGCGATCCCGGCGGCCATCCGCACCGGCGTGACCACCTGGCGCACCACCAGCCAGGCGATGGCCCCGAGCAGGACGACGACGAACAGGCCCGCCGTGGCCAGGGTGCCCTTGACCAGGCTCAGCGACTTCTCCTCCTGGGTGAGCGGGAAGAGGTAGTACAGCTCGTACGGGTCGCCGTTGGGGTCGTTGAGCTGCTTGCCGATGACGAGGGCGGGCTGGGGCTTCTTGTCGGTGTCCTTGTAGATGATCCGGGTGTAGCGCTGCGCGGCGGTCATGCTCGTGTTGATCCGCGCGCGCAGGTCCTCGGGGACGCTCACCGTCGGATCGACCCCGCCGGAGGCGCGCGGGCCGCGTCCGCCGCCGCTGTCGTCGCCCGCGGGCAGGGTGACCACGTCGAAGGCGCCCTGGCCGCCGCTGGAGAGGGACAGCACCAGCTCGCTCATCCAGGAGATGACGTTCTGGGACGAGTGGCCGTCTCCGGCGGTCCCGTCGTCGGACGTGCCGGCCGCCGCCTCGTCGGCCTTCTGCTTGGCGACCGCGAACCCGCCGGTGGCCTGGCTCTGCGACGCCTTGACCTTCGCCTCCAGCAGGCCGTTGCGGACCTGGCCGATGACGACGAAGCCCAGCAGCAGCACCACGCCCAGCGACATCAGCAGCGTGGTGGCGACGACCTTGAGCTGGATGTTGCGCCGCCACAGCCGCATCACGGGCAGCAGCGGGCGGCGGACCCAGCGCAGCAGCAGGCGCAGGACGGGGCTGCCCTGCACGCCGCCGTGCAGCAGCCCGCCCTCCAGGAGGCGTCCCCAGCGGGAGCCCGCGTCCTCGCGGCCGACAGGCCGCTGGGCGCGGGCCCCGGGTCGGCCGGGCGCCGAAGCGGCACTGTCTCCAGTCACGTCAGCTCGGTCCGGCCTTGTACCCGACGCCCCGGACGGTCACCACGATCTCGGGCCTCTCCGGGTCCTTCTCCACCTTCGAGCGCAGTCGCTGGACGTGCACGTTCACCAGGCGAGTGTCGGCGGCGTGGCGGTAGCCCCACACCTGCTCCAGCAGCACCTCGCGGGTGAACACCTGCCACGGCTTGCGGGCGAGCGCGACCAGCAGGTCGAACTCCAGCGGGGTCAGCGCGATCGACTGCCCGTCCCGCTTCACCGAGTGCCCGGCCACGTCGATCACCAGGTCGCCGATGGTGAGCTGCTCCGGCGCGGGCTCTTCCGACCTGCGCAGCCGGGCCCGTATCCGGGCCACCAGCTCCTTTGGCTTGAACGGCTTCACGATGTAGTCGTCCGCGCCCGACTCCAGGCCCACGACGACGTCGACGGTGTCGCTCTTGGCCGTCAGCATCACGATCGGCACTCCGGACTCCGCCCGGATCAGCCGGCACACCTCGATGCCGTCCCGGCCGGGCAGCATCAGATCCAGCAGCACCAGATCCGGCTTGGCCTCGCGGAAAGCGGCCAGCGCCTTGTCGCCGTCGGCTACGAAAGACGGCTCGAAACCCTCGCCTCGCAGCACGATCCCGAGCATCTCGGCCAGTGCGGTGTCGTCGTCGACGACAAGGACTCGTCCCTTCATAAACGACATCATCCCATTCTCGTAACGTCTGCGAAGATCCAGGTGAGGCAGCTCACCGGCCTGTGACGATAGTCGTACGAGGGCGTCACTGTCTGCCTGGGTCCGCCGGAGTCGATGCCAGCCCCGATGCCGACTCCCCTCCCGCACCCGCCGCACTTGCTCCGCCCACGGCCCAGCGCGGCGCGGCAACGCGCGGCATGACAGGGCGAGGCACGGCGCGGCACGACGAGACGACGCGCGGCGCGATGAGACGTGGCGGGGAGAGGCGCGACGAGGCGGGGCAAGGCACGGTTCCCAGCCCTGCGGGGCCACACGGCACCCGGACTGCCCGGTTCCGCAGGCCGGGGCAGGCCGGGCACCCCGGAGCCGACCGGCGTTGTGCGCCGGGCCCAGCGGAACCCTTTCGTCTCCGCCGGGCCCGGAGAAACCCGTCGCCCTCCGCAGGCCCACGGAAGCCCTGCGACCGCGCCTGTCCCTCCTCGTCCCCCTGCCCCTACCCCTCCTTCGCCTTACGCCCGCGCCCGCACAGCTCGGCGAGACCCTCCCCGGTGACCGGCGAGAGGGTGCCCTCCTCCGTGACGATCGCGGTCACCAGCTCGGGCGGGGTCACGTCGAACGCCGGGTTGTACGCCTGGGTGCCCAGGGGCGCGACCGGGATCCCGCCGCCCGCGCCCGTGACCGGCATCTGGGGGGCGATCAGCTCGGTCACCTCGTAGCTCGGGCGCTGCTCGACCTCGATGGCGGACGCGTCTGCGGTCTCCAGATCCACCGTCGTCAACGGGGCCACCACGATGAACGGCACGTGGTGGTAGCGGGCGAGCACCGCGAGCGGGTACGTGCCCACCTTGTTCGCCAGCGACCCGTCGGCCGCGATCCGGTCCGCGCCGACCAGCACCGCGTCCACCTCGCCGGCCGCGAACAGCGAACCCGCCGCGCTGTCGGTGAGCAGGGTGTAGGCCATGTCGTTGCGGGCGGCCTCGTAGGCGGTGAGCCGGGCGCCCTGGAGCAGCGGCCGCGTCTCGTCCACCCAAAGCCGCCGCAGCCGCCCTACCCGGTGCGCTGCGAGCGCCACGGCGAACGCCGTGCCCTCCGCGCCCGACACCAGCGCCCCAGTGTTGCAGTGGGTGAGGATACGGTGGCCGCCGCCGGGCAGCAGCTCGTCCAGCAGCGACAGCCCGTGCTCGGCCAGCCGGCCGCTGGCTTCGGCGTCCTCCTCGTGAACTTTCCGGGCGGCGGTCAGCGCCGCCGCGGCCGCCTGCCCGGGGTCGCCGGTCTCGGCGAGCGCCGCCTGGTAGGCGGACCGGGCCCGATGCGCGCCGACCGAGAGGTTCACCGCGGTGGGCCGGGCGCCGGCGAGCGCGTCCGCCGCGTCGTCCACGTCGAAGCCGCGCGCGGCGGCGAGCGCGACGCCGTACGCGCCGGCGATGCCGAGCAGCGGCGCCCCGCGCACGGCAAGCGAGCGGATCGCGTCCACCAGGGCGGGCGCGTCCGTACACACCAACTCGACCTCTTCGGCGGGCAACCGCGTCTGGTCGAGGAGGACGAGGACCGGGCCCTCGGGCGGCTCCTCCCAGCGGATGGCGGGGATCCCCGCCGGCCGGTTCTCACCAAGGGTCTGCGCGTACTGATCAGCCATGCCGTCAGTGTTCCCCTTATACCGCCGACAATGAAAGAAGGCAGGCCCCTACCTCGGCCCGTCATTCGAACACCGCCCCGTGGCACGATGTCTGCCAACCTGCCGCCGCGACCGCGGAGGGGCACCGTGAAGGAGCGACGATGAACGACACTCCGGGCTGGGCATCGCCCGGATCCGCCCCGTCCGACGGACAGGGATCCGGCGCGTCCGGACCTGCCGACGCCGCGCGCCCGACCCGGCCCGAGCAGCCCGAGCAGCCCGCGGACCAGCAGGGCTCGCAGCCGCAGGACTCGCGGCCGCAGGCCCCCGGCGCGAAGTGGTCCGAGGACCAGCCGCCTCCCGGCCAGTGGTCCGCCCCCGCCGGCGCCCCCGACGCCCCGCCCTCCGGGCAGACCCCGCCGCCTCCCTCCGGCCCCGGCTGGGGCCCCCCGCCCTCCGGCGGCCCAGGCGCCGGACACGGCGGATACAGTGCCCCTGGCGGCGGGTACGGCGGGTACGGAGGCCCCGGCGGCGGATACGGCGCCTGGGGAGCGAGCTGGGGCGGTCCGCCGCCCGCGGCCAGGCCCGGGGTGATCCCGCTGCGCCCGCTGGGCGTGGGCGAGATCCTCGACGGCGCGGTGTCCATGATGCGCGCCTGCTGGCGCTCCGCGCTCGGCATCTCCCTGGGCCTCGCGGTCCTCACCCAGATCGCCGTGGTCCTGATGCAGCGCCTGGCGCTCAACGGCATGGCCGACGGCAGCGTGATCGGCAACCCGAACGCCACCCCCCGCGACGTGTTCCACGCGCTGCGCGGCCCCCTGGTCGGCTCCTGGGCGGCCCTCCTCCTGATCGCCTTGATCAGCACCGTCGCGGCCCCCGCACTGCTCGCGATGATCACCAGCCGCGCGGTACTCGGCACACCGGTCACCCTCCGCGAGGCCTGGGGCGACGCACGACCCCGGATGCTGAAGCTGGCCGGTCTGTTCCTCTTGCTCCTGCTCATCGTGCTCGGCGTGTTCACCGCAGCCGCCGTGCCCGCCGTCCTCGTCACGGTCTCCGGGCACCCCGGCGGCGGCATCGGCCTCGCCGCGCTGGGCTTCCTGGCCGCCACGGTGGTCGCCGTGTGGCTGCTCGTCCGCTTCTCCCTCGCCTCGCCCGCGCTCATGCTGGAGAGACAGGGCGTGAAGAAGGCGCTGAGCCGCTCGGCCAAGCTCGTGCGCGGCGCCTGGTGGCGGATCTTCGGCGTCCAGTTGCTGGCCGCGATCGTCATGGCCATCGTCTCGGGGCTCATCGTGATCCCGTTCAGCATCGTCGCCGACGCGGTCACCGGCGACGGCGTCTCCGGGCTGCTCAACGCCAGCGGCCACCCCGGCTGGACCTACCTGGCCATCAACGGGGTCGGAGCGGTGATCGGCTCGATGATCAAGTTCCCGGTCACGGCCGGTGTCACCGTGCTCCTCTACATCGACCAGCGCATCCGCCGCGAGGCTCTCGACCTCGAACTGGTCCGCGCCGCCGGCGTCAGGGCGGACGACCCCAGCGCACCCCCTGCGGGGAGCTGAGGCCGTGAGCCTGCCGGGGGGAGTTCTCAGCGTGCCGTCCGCGCTCGCGCGCACGGCACGCGCCGCCGCACGGGCCCTGCCGCGCGGCGGAACGCACTTCGCCGCCGCGGCCCCTGGCCCCGGCGGCGAACCGCCGGTTACCGTCCCGCGCGGCCCCGCCCGGGAAGCCGCCCGGCGTGAACTGGCCAAGCGGATATACCACGAGAACGACCCCGGCCTGCTCCGACGCGTCCTGAACCACTTCTGGGAGTGGATCGACCGCCTCTTCGGCGCCGCCTCGACCGCGACGCCCGGCGGCGCCGTCGGCCTCGTCGTCATCGTCGCGGCCGTCCTCGCGATGCTCGGCGCCCTGTGGTGGCGGCTCGGCGCACCGCGCCGCGAAGCCGCCTCCGCTCCGGCCCTGTTCGACGACCGCCCCCGCAGCGCCGCCGAACACCGCGCCGCCGCCGAGGCGCACGCCGCCCAGGGCCACTGGAACCAGGCCGTCCAGGAACGCATGCGTGCCCTGGTCCGCTCCCTGGAGGAACGCGCCCTGCTCGACCGCAGGCCCGGCCGCACCGCCGACGAGGCCGCCGCGGAGGCCGGTCTCACCCTGCCCGCGCACACCGACCGGCTGCGCGCCGCGGCCCGCGACTTCGACGTCGTGACGTACGGCGGACGCCAGGCCGCCGAGCAGACGTACCGGCGCGTCGCCGACCTAGACCGCGACCTGGTGACTGCCCGGCCCCGACTCGCCGACGGCGCCCCCGGCCCAGCCCCCGGCGCCCGCCAGGGAGCCGCCGGATGACCACCGAGGCCCCCGCTCCGGTCACGCCCTCGCCCACCGCCGCCGCGCCCACCGCCCGTCAGGGGTGGACCCGCTCGCGCGGCGTCCTGCTCGCACTCGTGCTGATCCTCGCCGCGGCCGTCGCCCTCGCCGCTCTCCGCTCCGGCGACCAGCACGGCCGCCTCGACCCGCGCTCCGCCGACCCCCAGGGCAGCCGCGCCGTCGCCGCCCTGCTCGCCGACCGCGGCGTCGACACACGCGTGGTCACCACCCTCGGTCAGGCACGCGCCGCGACCGGCCGCGACGACACCACCCTCCTGGTCGCCGTCCCCGACCTGCTGACGGACGACCAGCAGTCCCGACTGCGCACCGCGACCGCCGCCTCCGGCGGACGCACCGTCCTCGTCGCCCCCGGCGCACCGTCCGTCGGCCGTCTCGCCCCCGGCGTCACCGCCGACCCCGCGCCCGGCTTCGACACCGTGCTCGCCCCCGACTGCGCCCTGCCCGACGCCCGCCGCGCGGGCGCCGCCGAACTGGGCGACGGCGTCCGCTATTCCACTACCGGCCGAGCCGCAGACGCCTGCTACCCCAGCGACGGCCTGCCCACCCTGCTGCGCATCCCGCACACCGCCCAGAACGGCGACACCGTCGTCCTCGGCGCACCCGACGTCCTCTTCGACGACCGCCTCGACCAGCAGGGCAACGCCTCGCTCGCCCTGCAACTCCTCGGTTCCCGGCCCCATCTGGTCTGGTACCTCCCCTCGCTCGCCGACGACTCGGCGGCCGCCGACAGCGGCCAACGCGACTTCTTCGACCTGCTCCCCTCCGCCTGGCTCCAAGCCACCCTGCAACTCTTCCTCGCCGCCGTCCTGGCCGCCCTGTGGCGGGCACGCCGATTCGGCCCCCTCGTCTACGAGCGGCTGCCCGTCGTGATCCGCGCCTCCGAGACCGCCGAAGGCCGCGCCCGCCTCTACCGCAAGGTCAACGCCCGCGACCGCGCCGCCGCCGCTCTCCGCTCCACCGCACGCACCCGCCTCGCCCCCCTCGTAGGCGTCCCCGCCGCCCAGGCGCACACGCCCGAGACGCTGCTCCCCGCCCTGTCCGCCCGGCTCCAGCGCGACGGACAGGCCCTGCACGACCTCCTCTTCGGCCCGCCGCCCGGCGACGACGCGGCCCTCGTCTCCCTCGCCGACCGACTCGACGCCCTCGAAAGTGAGGTACGCCGTCCATGATGGACCCGACCACTGACAACGCCGGGAACACCGGGGACGCGACCGCCGCACGGTCCTCCCTGGAAGCCCTGCGCGCCGAGATCGCCAAGGCCGTGGTCGGCCAGGACCCCGCCGTGACCGGCCTCGTCGTAGCCCTGCTGTGCCGCGGGCACGTCCTGCTCGAAGGCGTCCCCGGCGTCGCCAAGACCCTGCTGGTCCGCACCCTCGCCGCCGCGCTCGCACTCGAGACCAAGCGCGTCCAGTTCACCCCCGACCTGATGCCCAGCGACGTCACCGGCTCCCTGGTCTACGACGCCCGCACCGCCGAGTTCTCCTTCCAGCCCGGCCCGGCCTTCACCAACCTCCTCCTCGCCGACGAGATCAACCGCACCCCGCCGAAGACCCAGTCCTCGCTGCTGGAGGCCATGGAGGAACGCCAGATCACCGTCGACGGCGCCCCGCGCCCGCTGCCCGACCCGTTCCTCGTCATCGCCACCCAGAACCCGGTCGAGTACGAGGGCACCTACCCCCTGCCCGAGGCCCAGCTCGACCGCTTCCTCCTCAAGCTGACCGTCCCGCTGCCCTCCCGCCAGGACGAGATCGACGTCCTCACCCGGCACGCCGCCGGGTTCGACCCGCGCGACCTGCGCGCCGCCGGCGTACGCCCCGTCGCCGGCCCCGCCGACCTCGACGCCGCCCGCGCCGCGATCGCCAAGACCACCGTCTCCCCCGAGATCGCCGCCTACGTCGTCGACGTCTGCCGGGCCACCCGCGAATCGCCGTCCCTCTCCCTCGGCGCCTCCCCCCGCGGCGCCACGGCCCTGCTGTCCACCTCCCGTGCATGGGCCTGGCTGACCGGCCGCGACTACGTCATCCCCGACGACGTCAAAGCGCTCGCGCTGCCCACCCTGCGCCACCGCGTGCAACTGCGTCCCGAGGCCGAGATGGAGGGCGTGACCGCCGACTCGGTCATCACCGCCGTTCTCCAGCACGTCCCGGTGCCCCGCTGATGGCTCTCACCGGACGCGCCGCGCTCCTCGCGGCCCTCGGCGCCCTGCCCGTCGGCCTCTGGGACGCCGGCTGGACGGGCCTCCTCGCCGTCAACGCGCCGCTGGCCGTCGCCTGCGCCTGCGACTACGCCCTCGCCGCCCCCGTACGCCGCCTCCGGCTGTCCCGCTCCGGCGACGCCTCCGCACGCCTCGGCGAGACCGCCGACGTCACCCTCACCGTCGCCAACCCCTCGCGGCGCACCCTGCGCGCCGGGCTCCGCGACGCCTGGCCGCCCAGCAGTTGGCAGCCCGGCGCCGAGACGACGGCCTCCCGCCACCGGCTGACGGTCCCGCCCGGCGAACGCCGCCGCGTCACGACCGTGCTGCGCCCCACCCGCCGCGGCGACCGCAGCGCCGACCGCGTCACGATCCGCTCCTACGGCCCCCTCGGCCTGTTCTCCCGCCAAGGCGCCCACCACGTCCCCTGGACCGTGCGGGTGCTGCCCCCGTTCACCAGCCGCAAGCACCTGCCCTCCAAACTCGCCCGGCTGCGGGAACTCGACGGCCGCACCAGCGTGCTCACCCGCGGCCAGGGCACCGAGTTCGACAGCCTGCGCGAGTACGTACCGGGCGACGACACCCGCTCCATCGACTGGCGCGCCACCGCCCGCCAGTCCACGGTCGCCGTCCGCACTTGGCGCCCCGAACGCGACCGCCACATCCTGATCGTCCTCGACACCGGCCGCACCTCCGCCGGCCGGGTGGGCGACGCCCCACGCCTGGACGCCGCCATGGACGCGGCCCTGCTCCTCGCGGTCCTCGCCTCCCGCGCCGGCGACCGCGTCGACCTGCTCGCCTACGACCGCCGGACCCGGGCCTCCGTACAGGGACGCGCGGCACGCGACCTGCTGCCGTCCCTGGTCAGCGCCATGGCCTCACTGGAGCCCGAACTCATCGAGACCGATGCCCGAGGGCTCGCCGCCGCCGCTCTGCGCACGGCGCCGCGTCGCTCCCTGATCGTGCTGCTCACCAGCCTGGACGCCGCTCCCGTCGAGGAGGGACTGCTACCGGTGCTTCCGCAGCTCACCCAGCGCCACACAGTCCTCGTCGCCTCCGTGGCCGATCCCCAGATCGCCCGTATGGCGTCGGTACGCGGCACTGCCGAAGCGGTCTACGAGGCCGCGGCGGCGGCACAGTCCCAGGCCGAGCGTCACCGCACGGCGGAACATCTCCGCCGCCAAGGCGTCACCGTGGTGGACGCGACCCCGGACGAGCTGCCTCCGGCGCTGGCGGACGCATACCTCGCCTTGAAAGCAGCCGGCCGTCTTTGAGACCGGATCCCCTCCCGAGAGGCCGGCCCTCTGCCCCCTCAGTACCGCGCATTGCACAGTGCTGAAAAGGCGGTGAAACGCAGAGAACCCCGCACCGAAGGGTGCGGGGTTCTCTCAAGAATTGTTCGGCGGTGTCCTACTCTCCCACAGGGTCCCCCCTGCAGTACCATCGGCGCTGTGAGGCTTAGCTTCCGGGTTCGGAATGTGACCGGGCGTTTCCCTCACGCTATGACCACCGAAACACGATGAAACAGACGACCAGCACCACACCCCCCTGGGGGGTGCGGCGGTCGTTCGTGGTTTCAGAACCGACACAGTGGACGCGAGCAACTGAGGACAAGCCCTCGGCCTATTAGTACCGGTCACCTCCACACCTCACGGTGCTTCCAGATCCGGCCTATCAAC